>JBGPZT010000082.1:0-11769 GCA_041493915.1 Candidatus Limnocylindria bacterium | reverse complement strand
GACGTTCATCGCCGAGCTCGCGGACCAGCCCGATCTCCTGCGCAAGCGCGTCATGGACGCTCTTCGCGGCCAGTTCCGGCCGGAGTTCCTCAACCGCGTCGACGAGATCGTCATCTTCAAGAACCTCGTGATCGAACAGCTCATGGAGATCGTCGAGAAGGAGACCGCGATCCTGGCGAAGCGCCTCGCCGAGCGAAAGATCACGCTCGAGCTCACGGCGAATGCCAAGGCGCTCATCGCGAAGGAAGGCTTCGACCCGGTGTACGGCGCGCGACCGATCAAGCGGACCATCCAGAAGCGCATCCTCGATCCGCTCGCGCAGAAGATGCTCTCGGGCGAGTTCCGCGAGGGCGACACCGTCATGGTGGACGCGCAGAACGGCGACATCGTGTTCTGGTCGGAGCAGTACGCGGCGGAGATCGCTGACGAGCACGAGAAGAAGCCGGTCGGCGCGGGGAAGCTGAACTAGCACGGTTCGCGGCGAGGGCCCGTTTAGCCTAGAACGATGAGGGCTTTCGCCGCGCTACTGCTGGTCCTGTTCGTCGCGTGCGACGCGGTACCGGGACGCGTCTCCACGTACACGTCATCACCCACCGCCGCTCCTGTCGCGGCCGCGACGCCCAGCGCGTCCATCGCCCCGACCGCGACGGATCGCCCGACGCCCACGCCCAGCCCGACGCCTATTCCCACCCTCGACGTGCTCGCGCAGATCAACGCGACCAAGCTCGACGACCATCTGCGCGCGCTCACCTCGTTCCAGTCGCGTCATCCGCTGCACCCCGGACACGCCAAGGCTGTCGCATACCTCATGGAGCAGCTCTCCGCGATCCCGGGCGTGGTGGTGCAGGACATCCCGACCGCGTACAACGGGGTCCGGCTCGACAACATCCTCGCGACGATCAACCCGCTCGCCGGCACCGGCGCCGAGGGCTTCCTCGGCGGCGCGGGGATGATCTGCGCGCACTACGACTCGACCGCGAATCGCACGCCGGGCTGGCGCCCCGCGCTCGATCCCGCGCCCGGCGCCGACGACAACGCGACCGGGACGGCCGCGCTGCTCGAGTACGCGCGGATCCTGGCCGCGGATCGCGCGTCGCTGCGCATGCCGATCGTGCTCGCGTTCTTTGACGGCGAGGAGTACTTCTTCAAGGGCAGCCTCGCCTACCTGCAATCGCTTCCCGCGCCGAACCCGTACCGCTGGGTGATCAACATCGACATGGTCGGATTCAATCCGCTCGCCGACCGGCTCGACCTCGTCTACTACACGGCAAAGTCCGCGTCACTTCGCGACCGCGTGAAAGAGGCGAACGAGCGTTACCAGATCGGCGTGTCGCCGCTGGTCGAGCAGCTCGCCACCACCGATGCCTTCATCCTCGACGCCGCACCCTTCGGTCTCGTCGGTGGCATCCCGTCAGTCGCGCTGGTGCAGCGCTACGGTGAGATCGACGCGACCTTTCCCGGCAACTTCACCTTCCACACGGTCAACGACACGCCGGACAAGATCACCAACACACGACTCTGGCTGAAGGCCGCGAAGCTGACGCTCGCGACCGCACTCGACCTCGCACGCGGCGGGGCGCAGCTCTGACCCGCCGGATCACCGTTCGCGCCCAGCTCGCGATCTTCGCGGGACTCGTGGCGATCTTCGTGATCGCGTTCCTCTACCTGCGGCCGCCGGAAAGCACGCTCAGCGACGCGGAGTACGTCGCGATCGCGAAGGCCACGCCGCAGGGGGAGCTGTTCTTCAAGAAGTACGACGCACCCTGCGAGGTCACGCGCGTGTGGACGGTGCAGGTGAACTGCGATTACCTCCCCGCGGGCGCGACGGCGACGGAGAAGTTCCGCGTCCATATCGACCCGCGCACGAACGTGATCATCGAGGTCGAGGCGCAGTTCACGCCCTGAGGCTCTCGGCCGCATAGATCCGACCCAGGAAGCGGCTCGGGACGCTCGCCAGCTTGCGCGTATCGCTGAAGCCGTTCGCGTCGGCGAGCGCGCGCCATGTCTCGAACGACAGCGGGTGGGGGACCCACAGATTCCCTTTGTTCGCGTCGTACTCCACCACCAGCAGCCGGCCGGATGGCTTCAGCATCCTGTGCACGAGCGCGAGCACCGCAGTCTTGTCGTGAACGAAGTGCAGCGAATTCGCCATCACGACCCCGTCGAGCGACGCGAGGTCGATCGGCTTCGTGAAGTCCGCGCCGAGCGTGCGCACGGTCGCGCCGCCGGGTCGGAGCGCGCGCTCGAGCCCGCGCAGTGCGCCGCGATCACGGTCGACCGCGATCACCTCGCCACCGGGTCCGACGAGCTCCGCGAGAGCGAGCGTGAATGCGCCGGTCCCGGCGCCGAGGTCGGCCCACGTCCCACCGCCCGTCACGCCGTCACGCAAGAGGCGTACGTGGTCCGCGTGATCCATCAAGCCTTTCGTCCCAGGTCAGCTTGCTCCCAACCGTCCGTCGAGAGCACGAGCGTCACCGGGCCGTCGGCCTCGAGCACGATGCGCATGTCGGCCCCGAATCGTCCCTGCGCGACGACGGCATCCGCGCCGCGCAACACGCCGCAGAACGCATCGAAGAGCCGCCGACCGAGCTCGGGTGGCGCGGCCGCGGTGAGGTCCGGCCGTCGCCCATGCCGCACGTCGCCGTAGAGCGTGAACTGCGGGATGACGAGGACGCTGCCGCCCGCGTCCTTCAAGGTGCGATCGAGACGGCCGCGTCCGTCGTCGAAGATCCGCAGCGCGAGGATCTTCGCCGCGAGGCGCTCGCCGTCCTCGGGTCGATCGTCGGCCGCGACGCCGAGAAGGACCGCGAGACCCGGACCGATGGTCGCGATGGTCTCATCCGCGACGTGCGCGGAGGCGGAGCGCACTCGCTGGACTACCGCGCGCACCGCAGTGGTCCTGTTCTAGTCCAGCATCCAGGGGTTATCCCCACGAACGACGGACTCGACCTCGCTCGCGGAGAGATGCCCGGGCGCGAACACGGTCATGCTCTTTTCGAGCGGCAGCCGCGTGATGTACGTGACCTTGCCGAAGCGGTAGCCGTGCTGGAACAGGAATGGCTTGCCGTCGATCTCGATGCGTTGGCGGCGATCGGTGGATGCGGCGGGCACGCGGTCAGTATGGGGAAGTCGCCGTCACTGCGGCGTGTGCGAAGCGCACATACCAAGGCGATGACCGCAGCGAAGCTGGGATTACTCGGCGAGCCACCAGGTCGACGGTGGCGGCGCCTGGTCACCGGGCAGGCCCGGGTCGTAGGGCACGACGTTGGGCGTGGATCGGCCCTCGTTCGCGGTCGCGACGTTCGCCGTGAGCGCGAGGACCATGAGGGCCATCACGACCGCGCCCATGAGTCGCGTGCGGAGTGGTGTCACCTGTGTCTCCCCTCGTTCCCTCCCCCGTTCGGCGGATTGTGCCCGCTGGGAGGGGTTGGCTATCGTCTGGCGAGTCTACGAACGCTGAACATGCAGGTGCAACGCGAAACAGGGCGCCTGTCTGTCAGTTCGGTGACATTGGAGCGATGTGACGACTACCGACACGCTGGCGAAACCGAACGGATCGAACGGACTCGGGGCCCGCGTTCGCGAGGCGCGACGCGAAAGAGGCATGAGCCAGGCCCAATTGGCCGGTGAGGAGCTCACCAAGGGCTTCATTAGCCAGGTCGAGTCCGGTCTGGTTCGTCCATCCGTTCGTTCTCTCCAGATCCTTGCGGCGCGGCTCGACAAGAGCCTCGACTACTTCCTCGGCGACGAACCGCTCGCGACGTCGAAGCGTCTCGTCTTCCACCGTTTGGCCGCGGAGGCCGCTGTCGAGCGGCGCGACTGGGTCGTCGTGCGCGACGAGGTGACTCAGGCGCTCGAGGCCAAGCCCGAGAAGCGTGAACGTGCGACGCTGCTGCGCTTCTTGGCGCAGGCGGAGTTGAACACCGGTAATCGTGAGGTCGCCTTCGACCGTATCGGCGAGGCGCTTTCGCTCACCGACGCCGCGACGGACGCCGGCGAGGTCGCGCACCTTCTCCACCTGCGGGGGGTCGCCTACGGACAGATCGGCCAATACGTTGCCGCTGCCGAGGCGCTGGAGGCGGCGCGCGACGCGATGGAGCGTCACGAGGTCCGCGATCCACGTCTTCGGGCGCGCATCCTCGTCGCGCTCGGCACGGCATATCGCCGTTTGAACCGGACTGCGAAGGCGATGCAGACGTACGGCTCGGCTCTGGATCTCGCGAGCGGCATCGACGAGCTCCGCCTCGCGGCGCAGGGCTACATGGGCGTCGCGGTGTCGCTCTACGACGCCGGCGAGCTCGATGGCGCGATCGCGAACTATCGCCGCGCGCTCGATCTCTTCACGCGCGTCGAAGACACGACGTTCCAGCTCCAGGTGCTGCACTCGCTGTCTTCGATCCACTTCGAGATGGGCAAGACAGACGAGGCGCGCGAGCTGGCCGAGCGTGGCGCCGCGACGGCGCGTATGGTGCACGACGAGGGTATGGTCGTGGTCGCGCAGCTCGTGCTCGCGCGCATCGCGCTCGTGAACGGCGACGCGGAGCAGGCGCTGAACATCGCGCGGCACGCCGAGAAGATCCTCGCCGATCAGCCCGTGCAGCGCGCCGACGCGCTGCGCGTCATCGGCGCGGCACAGGACGCCCTGAAGTCGTTCACCGCGAGCGACCGCGCCTACCGGAAGGCCATCGAGCTCCTGGTCGAGGTGGGCGACCACCCGAACCTCTCGACGTTCGCCGCCGAGTACGCGATGAAACTGCGCGCGCGCGGCGAGACCGATCAGGCCTTCCGCTACCTCGAGCTCGCGCGCACACCGCTCTCCACCCGCACCTAGCGCGACCCGCTCGCGCCCTCGCGTACCATCGCCTCGTGCCCCGCGATGCCGTCACGTATGACAACGAGGGCGTCGCCGCGGTCCTCGACGAGATCGGCGATCTTCTCGAGCTGAAGGGCGAGAACGTCTTTCGCGCCGTCACGTACCGGGCGGTGGCGCGCGCGATCCGCGACCTGCGCGAGCCGATCGCCGCGCTCGTCGAGCAGGATCGCCTCGGCGAGATCCCCAAGGTCGGTCCGTCGGTGCGCGACGCGATCACGCAGCTCGTGAGCACGGGCACGTCGCTCCGTCACGAGGAGCTCAAAGCCGCGGTGCCGTCCGGTCTCATCACGCTCCTGCGCGTGCCGGGCGTCGGACCGGCGACGGCCCGGATCATCTACGAGAACCTGAAGATCACGACGGTCGATGAGCTGGAAGAGGCGGCGAAGGCCCATCGTCTGCGCCAGCTACCGAAGATCCAGGCAAAGACCGAGGAGAACATTCTCAAGTCGATCGCCTCGCTGAAGCAGCGCACCGGCCGGACCCTCGTGCATCACGCGCGCGCTGCGGCGACATCGATGGTGGACTGGCTGCGTCAGGAGACCGGCCTAGAGGCGATCAGGGTCGCGGGAAGTCTGCGGCGCTACCGCGAGACCATCGGCGACGTCGATCTGCTCGTCGCGGCTGCCGCATCCGGACCGGTCATGGACGCGCTCGTGCGTGCGCCGTCGGTCGAGCGCGTGCTGGCGCAGGGGGAGACGAAGACCTCGGTCATCGTCGCGCGGGGGCTGCAGATCGACCTCCGCGTCGTGCCACCGGACTCGTGGGGTGCCGCGCTCCTGTATTTCACGGGATCGAAGGAGCACAACGTCCGGCTGCGCGGTCACGCTCTCAAGAAGAGGCTGCTGCTGAACGAATACGGGCTGTATCGCGTCGGGGCGGAGGCACGCGGTCAGGAGATCGCCTCGCGGACCGAGGAGGAGATCTACGCCGCCCTCGGGATGGACTGGATCGCGCCCGAGCTGCGCGAGGATCACGGTGAGATCGACGCCGCGCTCGCGCACACGCTGCCGGCGCTCGTGACGCTCGACGAGATCCGTGGCGATCTCCACACCCACACGAATTGGACGGACGGCCGCGACACGCTCGCGGACATGGCGCGCCGCGCGCGCGACAAGGGGTATGCGTATCTCGCCGTCACCGACCACTCGCCGGGTCTCGGGATGACGAACGGCCTCAGCTCCGATCGCATCACGGCGCGCGTCGAGGAGGCGCGGCGGCTCAACGCGGAGCTCACGCCGTTCCGGATCCTCGTCGGCACCGAGGTCGACATCCGCGCGAACGGCACGCTCGACTACCCCGACGAGCTGCTGGCGCGCTTCGACATCGTGAGCGCGTCGGTGCACTCGGCGTTCGGCCAGACGCGCGAGGTCATGACCGAGCGCGTGCTCAGCGGCATGCGGCATCCGCTCGTGACCGCGCTCTCGCATCCGACCGGCCGCCTGCTGGAGCGGCGCGATCCGCACGCCGTCGATCTCCAGGCCGTCATCGACGCGGCCGTCGAGACGGGCACTTGGGTCGAGATCAACGGCGGCCCGGAGCGGCTCGACCTGCCGGACATCTGGGTCCGTAAAGCGCTCGATAAGGGCGTCACCCTCGTCGCCAACTCCGACGCACACGCGACCGAGGAGCTGGACTGGATGGAGTTCGCTGTCGCGAACGCGCGACGTGGCTGGGCACCGCGTGCGGCGCTCGCGAACACATCCGCACTCGACGAGATGCTCGCGAGGCGCAAACGTCGCGGATGATGCGCGTCCGGTTCGTCGTGCGCGGACTCGTACAAGGGGTGAACTTCCGCGCTGACGCGGTGCGCGAGGCGATGGCCTACGGATTGACGGGCTGCGTCTGGAACACAGAGGACGATGCGGTCGAGCTCATCGCGGAAGGTGACGCCGATTCACTCGGCGCGCTGCAGAGGTGGCTTGCGCACGGACCACGAATGGCCAGGGTCGAACGTGTCGAGCGGACGGATCTCGAGGGTGAGCGGCGCTACCAGGACTTCTCCATCGCGTACGCCGCGCCCGAATGAGCTAGCGGCGCCGTCTCTTCTTGCGCTTCTCCGGTTGCGGGAAGTAACGCTGCCGGCGACGCTCGCGCTCCCAGGCGGCCTCCTGCGGCGGTAGCACGTAGAGATACATGAGCCCGAGCGCCGCGACGTTGGCCGCCATAGTGACGCCGATGAGCCAGAACGGGAGCTTCGCGATGATCCAGACAAGGACCACGATGAGGAACACGATGTTGGTCCAGAACGCCCACGATTTGAGCGTGTTCTCGGCCGGCGCGGTCGCGCTGCGGCGCCGCCAGTTGTACCAAAGGACGTTTGCGACGAGCGATATCGCCACCGCGTAGACGGCCGGCCAATAGAACCGCGACTCGGTGTTGAACGGCTGAAAAAAACGGTCAATGAAGTGACCGAGGTCGAACGGCACGGTCCGGCTATGCTAGCGACCGCCAGCGCGATTGACAGGGAGACACCGTGCGAGCACTCCTCTCAGCTTCTGATACGACCGGTCTCGTCGCGTTCGCGCGCGGTCTGCGCGAGCTTGGCTGGGATCTCATCGCGACCGATGGCACGCGCGCCGCGCTCGCGATGGAGGGGGTCGACTCCAAAGGGGTCGAGGACCAGACCGGCGCGCCGGTGCTGCTGGGCGGACGCGTGAAGACGCTGCATCCCCGCATCCACGCAGCGCTGCTGGCGCGGCGGGACGACGAGGCGCACCGCGCCGAGCTCGCGCGCGAAGGCATCGAGCCCATCGACCTCGTCGCGGTGAACCTGTATCCCTACGCGAAGGCCGTGGCCGCGGGTAAGCGTGGGCTCGAGCTGCAGGACCAGATCGACATCGGCGGCGCGACCCTGCTGCGCGCCGCGGCGAAGAACTATCAGGACGTCGTCGTCATCGCCCGACCGGACCGCTACGGCGCGGTGCTCGACGAGCTCAAGGGCCGCGGCAACGTGTCGCTCGAAACGCGCCGGCTCCTAGCGGCCGAGGCGTTCTCGCACACCGCGGCATACGACGCGACGATCGCGTCACGCTTCGTGAGCGAGGCCGGCATCCAGTTCCCCGACGACATGACAATGTCGCTCCGCAAAGTGCGCGACCTGCGGTACGGCGAGAATCCGCATCAGCAGGCCGCGTTCTACGCGCTCCGCGGTGAGGAGAGCGGCGCAATGGTCTCGATGGAGCAGATCCACGGACGCGCCGCGAGCTTCAACAACGTGCTCGACATCAACGCGGCCTGGCGCATCGTGTCCGACTTCGCGCAGCCGACCGTCGCGATCGTCAAGCACCAGAACCCGTCGGGCATCGCGTCGGACAGCGAGATCACCAAGGCCTATCAGCGCGCGTTCATGGCCGACTCCGTCTCAGCGTTCGGCGGCATCGTCGGCGCGAACCGCCAGGTGACGCGCGAGCTCGCGGAGGCGATGCAGGACACCTTCTACGAAGCGATCATCGCGCCGGGCTACGACGACGACGCGCTACCGCTGCTACGCCTGCGCAGGAACCTGGAGATCCTGTCGGTGCCCAATGCCTTCGTCGATGGCCGCCGCCTCCGTCGCGACGACCACGCTCTCGACCTGAAGAAGGTCGCCGGCGGTCTCTTGGTGCAGACCCCGGACGAGTCCGTCACGGAAGAGGGGAACTTCAAGGTCGTCACCGAGCGCACCCCGACGCTCGAGGAGCTCACCGATCTGCTGTTCGCGTGGCGCTGCGTGCGCCACGTCACGTCGAACGCGATCGTCCTCGTGAAGGGTCTCGCGAGCGTCGGCGTCGGCCCTGGTCAGCTCTCGCGCGTGGTCGCGGTCGAGGTCGCCGTCCGCAAGGCCGGCGAGAACGCGCGCCTCGCGGTCATGGCGTCCGACGCGTACTTCCCGTTCCCCGACGGCATCGAGGTCGCCGCGCGAGCCGGCGTGACCGCGATCATCCAACCTGGCGGCTCGCTGCGCGATGCGATGATGATCGAGACCGCCAACAAGCACCACATGGCGATGCTCTTCACGGGCAGGCGGCACTTCAAGCACTAGGATTTCGGGCATGCCCGAAAGAGGTCGGATCTCACCCGCCGAGTTCTCCTCCGCCTTCCGGCGCTTCCTCGATGCGATGAACGCCGAGGCAGCGAAGGACACGAGCCCGCTGATGGATCGCCTGCGCGCGCACCTTGGCGGCGAACCAGGCCGGATGCCGATCATCACCGAGGACTTCGACAGCTACGAGCACCCGAACGTCCAGGTCGCGCTCGACAAGGTCCTCTATTCGAATGGTCGCAGCGCCGAGCTGGTCGGCATCGCCGCGCAGAACAAGCGCTTCGGCCAGTTCACCTTCTCGGACCTGCTTGCGATGAGCGGACCGTGGGGTCGGCTCACCGAAGGTCCTGTTGACTACGTCAACTTCCATCTCGAGGACGACAAGACCATCCCGTGCGTGCAGTTCGGCCTCTATCTCGTCACCGCCGGCGAGGAGCCCCTGACCGTCTTCGTGGTCGGTCCGCCGCGGGCAGAGATGGGTCCGCAGTCACGACTGCGGGTCGAGGTCGCGTGCGCACGCCGGGAGGCGGCGGCCGCGCTCCTGCGGGAGCTGCTGGCGGCGACGAAGGAGCTGAACGTCTATCGCGGCAAGGCGATCTCGCTCGCGCCGGGCCAGTACGGAGTGCAATCGCTCGTCAGGTTCCACCGGCTACGGAATGTCACGCGGGAGGAGATCGTCCTGCCCGGCGGAGTGCTCGAGCGCGTCGAGCAGCACGCGCTGCGCTTCTCCGATCACGCCGCCGCGCTGCTCGCGCAGAAGCGCTCCCTCAAGCGCGGCATCCTCCTGTACGGACCGCCCGGCACCGGCAAGACGCTCACGGTCATGTACCTCGCGACGCAGATGAAGGGGCGCACGCTGATCATCGCGACCGGGCTTGGCATGGGCAGCATCGGCACGATCGGCCAGTTCGCACGTGTCCTGGCGCCCGCGACCGTCGTCGTGGAGGACGTCGACCTCATCGCTCAGGAGCGCGGTTTGCCCGGCCAGCAGACGAGTCCGATCCTCTTCGACCTGTTGAATCAGCTCGATGGCCTCGCCGAGGACGCCGATGTCCTGTTCATCCTCACGACGAACCGGCCCGACATCCTCGAGCCGGCGCTCGCCGCCCGGCCAGGGCGGGTCGATCTCGTGGCCGAGCTGCCCATTCCGGATGCGGCGGGTCGCGCGCGACTGCTCGAGCTCTATGCGCGCGGTCTCACGCTCGCGGGCGTCGACTTCGCGCGCTACGTGGAGAAGACGGACGGCGCGAGCCCGGCGTACATCAAGGAGCTGCTGCGCAAGGCCGCGCTGCTCGCGGCGATCGCCGGGTCGAAGACCGTGAAGCCGGAGCACCTCGATGCCGCGATGAAGGAGCTCGAGGCCGGCGGAGAGCTCGCGAAGCGGATCGTCGGCTTCGGCACGTCGGCGTATCTGCCTCCGGCGCCGTCGGTCGGACCGATGCGACCTGCGGGGTTCCCGACGATCGAGGTGCGCCGCGCGCCCTAGAGGTCAGGCGAGCTCGATGTAGCGGAAGGCCTCCGCGGCCGGAACGTTCCAGGTCGCGCCGATGCTCTTCGCCCAGGTCCGCATCCGCTTTGGGAACTCGGTGCGACCGCCGAGCTGCGACTTGTGCGACTGCAGCGCCGTGATCTTCTTGTCAAGTGTGCCGCTGATGTCGAACCAGATGTTCGGGTCGCGCGAGCCGAAGAGAAGGATCCGCGCAACGCGGTGCTTCTCGAGCTTCCCCTCACTCAGCTGCTCCGGGAAGAAGAGGTGATCACGTGCCGCGATGACACCATCCATGCCCGACCACCCCGCGACCCGGTGATCGGGATGGATCTGGTAATGGCTCCACGGATCGTTGGTGAAGACGAGGTCGGGCTTGTGCTCGCGTATCGCGCGGCAGACCTCCTCCCGCAGCGCCATCGACCGCTCGAGCTCACCGTCGTGGTGCCGGAGGAAGACGAATTCCTTGACGCCGATCGCCTGACCGGCCGCGCGCTGCTCCTTTTCGCGTGTGAGCGCGAGCGTCTCGGGTGGCATCTTCGGATCGTGCGTGCCCTTGTCCCCGCTCGTGAGAAGGCAGTAGGTCACGTGCGTTCCGCGCTCGATGAAGCCCGCGAGCGTTCCCGAGCAGCCGAAGTCGACGTCATCGGGATGCGCGACGACCGCCATGGCGCGCTTCGGGATCGCGAATGCCTCGGCCACCGCTATACCTCCAGTGCAGGAGACGATGCCAGAACAGAGTCATAAAGCGCGACGATCTTCTCGCCGACGTTCTGCCACGTGTAATGCTCGGCGCGATCGCGAGCTCCGTGGGCGAGATGCATCCGGAGCCGGTGATCCGTGAGCACCTGCTCGATCGCGTCCGCGAGCGCCTGGTAGTCGCCGGCGGGAACGAGGAGGCCGGACTCGCCGTGCTCGATGAGCGTCTGCAGTCCACCGACGCGCGTGCCGACGACGGGCGTGCCGCAGGCCATCGCCTCGAGTGCGACGAGACCGAACGACTCGGTGAGCGACGGGACGGCGCACACGTCGGCAGCGGCGTAATAGAGCGCGAGGGTCTCCTGGTCGAGCGAGCCGACGAAGTTCACGTTCGCCTCCATCCGGTGCTCGTGCACCAGTCGTCGCAGCTCCTGGATCTTCTCGGTCTCGGGCGCGTCGTCCTCTGGATCGAGCGCCCCGCCGACGACGAGGAGGCAGACGTCGCTTCGCAGGTCGGGCCGGCGGAGGAACAGGAGGCCGAGCGCTCGCAGCAGTACGTCGATCCCCTTGATCTGCTCGATGCGACCGACGAACAGGACGATGCGCTCGCATTGGTCCCGCCCGAGCTGTTCGCGTGCGTCCGCCTGCCGCATCGGATGGAACAGCGCGGGATCGACGCCGCACGGGATG
>JBGPZT010000101.1:0-9893 GCA_041493915.1 Candidatus Limnocylindria bacterium | reverse complement strand
GCTCATCACGACCGGGTACCGCTACGCGTTCACGGCGCGCCATCGCCGCTATGTGATCGCCGGCGCGGTGCTCGGCGCGACGGCGTTCCTCAATCCGCGCGACGGCCTGGTGCTGCTGACGCTCGCGCCGTTCGTGTTCATGCACGGCCGCGCCGCCTTCACACGCTTCGCCATATCGGCCGGCGCGGTCGTTCTCGTCGCGGCGCTGACGAGCCTCGTCGCGTACGGGATCCCGCTGCCGTACGCGGGCTATCTCGTCTGGCTCGTCGCGCCCTCTGCGGGCCTGCCGCCCGAATCGACGTTCACCTTCTACTTCTGGGTCGGGCTGCCGGCGATGCTCTTCGACCGCACCTTCGGCCTTGCGGGCTTCGCGCCGTGGCTCTTCATCGCCGCCGCCGGTGTCGCATCCGCGCTGCGCGCCGATCGCGCGCGCCTGCTGCCCGCGGCGGTGACGGTCGCGGCCAGCCTCGCGGTGCTCTCGCTCTTCCGCTACTGGGAGGGCGGTTACGCGCCACCCGGTCGCTACCTCCTCGACGTGCTTCCGCTCGCGGCGCCGTTCGTGGCCTACGGCCTCGTGCGGATGCGCGCGGCGCCGCTGCGCGCCGTCGCGATCGCGCTGGTCGCGCTCGGCGTGATCGCGACCCTCGCCTACGCCGCGGTGCCCACGACCGCCCTCAACACCGCATTCGATGACAAGCTCCAGGAGATCCTCGACGCGATGTTCGGCGCCAGTCCCATCGGTTGGCTCCCGTCGTTCCAGCCCACCACTCAGGACTGGTACATCGGCGCGTACCTCCGCGCCGTCCCGGCGATCGCCAGCGTCGCTGCCCTCGCGTGGCTCGGCGTTCGGGCGAGGGGCCGCACGTGATGCGCCGCTTCGGCCTCTACACAGGGGCGAACGCGCTCGCCATGACGTGGACGCTCTTCGCGGTCACCCGAGAGTGGGTCACCACCGTCCCCGAGGACGCGCAGCTCGCGCTCGTCCTGCTCACCGTGCCGCTCGCGCTCCTCGCTGCCGCGGCCGTCACCGCGCTCGTGACGTGGGCGCTGCCGGAGGCGCGCCGCGACGCCTTCCTGCGACGACACTTCGCGATCTACCTCGTTGTACCGGTGCTCCTGTTCCTGCTGTCGCGCGCCGGCGGCGTGACGACCCAGCATCTGGGCGCGGTGTACCTGCTCGCGATCGCGGCCTGGACCGCGCACGCGCTCGACGGCCTCTGGCACGTCATCGCGAATCTTTCCGACCGGCGCGCCGCGCTCACGCTCGCCGCGGTGCTGCTCGTGCCGTACTTCGCGCTCCTGCCGTACCACAACTCGACGATGCCGACGGCCTCCGACGAGCCGCATTACCTGATCATCATGCAGAGCCTCGCCCTGGATCACGACCTCGATCTCACCAACAACTACGACAGCGAGGCGTACCGCGAGTTCTATCCGGACACGCTCCCGGACCGCCACGTGATCCAGGTCGGGCCGTGGCAGTACCCGATCCGTGATCTCGGGCTGCCGCTCATCGGGTCGCTGCCGTTCGCCCTCGCCGGACGCGCCGGCGTCGTCGCGCTCATGGGTCTGGTCGCGGCCGCGCTGGCGGCGCAGCTGTACCTCGCGTGCCGCGACCTGCGCATCGCGCACCGGCCCGCGCTCCTCGGTACGGCGGTCGCGTGCCTCACGCATCCGATCCTCTCGTACACGACGCAGATCTACCCCGAGCTCCTCGCCGCGCTCGCATTCGTGTCCGCCGCGCGCCTGGTGCGCGGGGGACGTGGCGCGACGCCTCTCGCGCTCGCTGCCGCGGCTGCGTGCGTCGGCGTCCTGCCCTGGCTGAGCACGCGCGCCGCGCTCATCGCGCTCGGCGTCGGTCTCGTCATCGCCTACTGCGCGCTGCGCCCGTCGGCGCCGGCGTCACTCGTGCAGCGCGTGGTCCGCGGGATGGCAGTGGCGGTGCCTTTCTTCGCGCTGCTCGGCGCGCTCTCGTTCGTGAACTGGCAGCTCTTCGGCCGCTTCATGCCGGGCGCCGCGTATTACCTCGTGAGCGACCAGCAGCAGGTCCTCACCTTCGCGCCGCAGGTCGGAACGCTCGGGCTGCTCTTCGACCGGACCTTCGGTCTGATCCCGCGGGCGCCGATCTATCTCCTCGCCGCGCTCGGCGTCTTCCCCCTGTGGCGGCGGGGCCGCTCGGCGTTGCTCGTCGCGCTCTTCCTCGGCTGGTTCGCGGCGTTCGCGTTCATCGCGAGCATCGCGTTCTGGTGGGCGGACGGCGGGCCACCCTCGCGCTACATCCTCGCCGGTCTCCCGTTCTTCGCGGTCCTGCTCGCGGCGGGCCTCGAGCGCCTCGAGGGCCTGCGGTCGGTAGCGTGGCGCGCCGTCGGGGCCGGACTCGCGGCGTTCTCGCTGTTCATCGCGTACGTCTTCGCGGTGCTGCCGAACATCCGCTACGACCTCGCCGCCGACATCCGCCTGAGCGAACGTGACGGCCAGCTCTGGGAGTTCGCCGGACGCCTCGTGCGGCCGGATCCCGCCGCGCTGTTCCCGTCGATCGTGCGCGCCACGCCGTTCGACCTGGCGCTTGGCACGATATGGCTGGTGTTGCTCGTCGCCCTCCTAGTCATGGGAAGAGGAGTCATGGGAAGAGGCGCCCGGGGGCGGGCGCCTCTTCGAAGGGAGGGAAGCTGATCACCTGGTCGTCACTCGCATAACGCACGACCTCCTCCAGCGGCTACGAGGGAGACCGGACTGAAACGCACCCGCGCGGGGGACAAAGAAGCGGCCCGCCGATATCGGCGGGCCGCTCGGCGCAGGGGGACTGTTCCGGGTTAGTCGTCGTTCCCGTGGTGACCCTTGTCGCCACCCTTGCCCTTGTTGGTGCTCGTGGTCGACCTGCTGTTGTCAGATTTCGCCTTGTCGGAGTTCTTCGTCGTGTTAGTGGTCGTCGCCGCGGGCTGCGCAGCGATCGTCGCCTTCAGGTTCGTGACCTGCAGGTCCATCGCTGAGATCGCAAGGTCGGCGATCGCCTTGGCGTCGGCGCCGCTGAAGGCCACCGACGGAGTGGTCGGAGCGACCGTCGTCGGCGCTGCGCCGGTCGTCGGAGGCGTGTCGTTGTCGTCCTCATCCTCGTGGTCGCCGTCGTTGTCGTCCTTATCGTTCTTGTCGTTGTTGGCGTGGTCGTCGTTTTCGTCGTTGTCGTCGCCCTGCTGCTCGTTGACGTCTTCGTCGTCATCCTTGTTGCAGGCGGCCGCCGGGTTCGTCGCGTGGATCGCCTTCACCGCGGCCTGACGGATGTCCTTGATCGCCTTGTCGGCGTCGCTCGCGGCCTTCTTCGCGGCATCGGTCCGCGCGTCTTTGCGCAGCTTCGCGACGGCCTGCTGGTCGGTCTTGAACGCGTCGTTGACGCGCTTGACCTGTTCGTTGTTGGCCTTCGCCGCGTCCGAGCAGCCATTGCCGCCGGTCGCCGGCGAGGTCGGGTCGTCCTCCGCCTTCGTGCGAGTGAAGAGCGCGAGGATCACCGGATCGGTCGTGGTCGTCGTGGTCGTCGTCGTGGAGTCGCTCGGCGTCGTCGCCGTCGACCCATCGGTGCTTGAGCTCGGCTGCGTGATCGTGACGGTGGTCACGCCGTTCTGGACGGTCGCGGTCACCAGCGCCCCGCTCGCCCCGATGACGAGCACGGTCGCAAGGGCTCCGCTCTTAGCGTGCAGAAGAAGAGAAAAGAGCTTTTCCAACATTGGGACAGGCACCTCCATCTAGCTGTCGAACGGGGAGGGGGCGGCCGTCGTTAGGTACGCTCGGCGTACATTTCGTCCCTCGCATGAGGAATCGGCGTATTTGGGCGGCCCGCGGTGCCTTTGCCCTGTTCGTACTAGGACTTCTGGCGTACGGCGGCGTCTCCTACAGGGTCGCCGACGGCCTGACGAAGCCGGACCGCAAGCCGCTGGAACCGCCGGCCGCGAGCGTCTCCTCCATGTATGAGGACGTGTCATTCCGCAGCACCGACGGCCTCCTCCTGAAGGGCTGGTGGTTCCCGGTCGTATCGGCCAACCGGGCGGTCGTGATCGTGCACGGCCGCGGCGCGAACCGGATCAACTCGTCGTTCGACCCGCAGAAGATCGCGCAGTTCCTCATCGCCAGTCGTTATTCGGTGCTCCTCTTCGATCTCCGCGGGCACGGTGAGAGCGAAGGCCTGCGCTATTCGCTCGGGGAGTACGAGCCGCGCGACGTCGTCGCCGCGGTCGACTTCGCCCAGCGCAAGGCGGGCGTCGATCGGAAGCGCGTCGCGATCATCGGCGAGTCGATGGGCGGCGGCAGCGCGATCATGACCGTGAAGGCAGATCCGACCGTCGGTCCGGTCATCACCGACTCCGCGTTCGCCGATGGCGCGACTGTCGTGGGCGAGGTCGCGCCCGACTACACCGGGCTGCCAGGCTGGTTCACGCCGGGCATCGTCCTGATGGCCCGGATCTTCTTCGATCTCGACCTCTCGGTGATCAAGCCGGCCGAGGTCGTGCGCGATCACCCCGAGCGCGCGTGGCTCTTCATCCAGTGCGAGGACGACAAGACCGTGTACGAGCATCACGGGATCGAGCTCAAGGCCGCGAGCGTGAATCCAGGGACCGAGCTCTGGCTCGTTCCGGGCTGCGGCCACGTGAAGGCGTTCGACACCCACACGGTCGAATGGGAGCAGCACGTCCTCGCGTTCCTCAGCCGGGAGATCCGATGAGCGCATTCGACGGCGACGCGGGCGGACGTTAGCCTTTTCCCTTAGTTGCGCCGACTTCTGAGGCACCGGAACGCTTCGGTGCTCCCCATCGTCGTCCTGTTCATCGCCACCGTCATCGGCGGCTGGGTGAATACGATCGACCTGAGCGGCCGCGTCGTCGATGACTTCACCGACGAGGGGATCATCAACGCGTCGCTCACGCACGGCTCGCGGACGGTTGGCACCGATGTGAACGGGAGCTTCGAGTTCCCGTTTCTGCCGCGCCAGTCGAAGCTGCGCGTCGACGCCAACGCGTACCTGCGGACCAGCGTGCCAACCACCCAGGACGAGATCCGCATGACGCCGTCGTCGTGGTCAGCGCTGATCGTCGAGGCCGGGAGCCCGGACAAGCCAATCCAGAAAGCGGACATCCGGCAGGGCGACCACGTGCTCGTGACGTCGACGGAGGCCGTCAACACGGTCATCTTTCCTCACCCGGGGAAGAACGCGAAGGTGCTGGTCTGCGCCGAGGGCTATGAGTCGAAGGAGGTCACCGTGACGGGCGTCCTCCAGACCGTCGAGCTGACGCCCGGCGGCAGCGGATGTCCGCCGCTCCCGTCGCCGTCACCGACCGCGACCCCGGTGCCGAGCGGATCGCCGGCCGCGTCGCCCTCGGCCTCGCTCACACCCAGCCCGAGTCCTTAGCCGCGCGCCTCGCGCGCGAAGCCGCAGCCGCCTCGTCCCGACCAACTTCTTTATCTCTTGCTACAATCCGTAAAGAAATTTGGCGGGAGGCGGAATTTGGCGCGGGCAGGCGGTCAGACAGCGGTGCTCGAGTCGCTAGAGCGCGTCGCGAACGCCGCGGGGCGCAAATACGCGACTGACGTACGAGTGCTGCGTCGTGCGGTGCACGAGGCGGTCCTTACGTACGACGAGCCCACGTCTTACTCCGCCCCGGAAGCTGCTGAGAACCTGAAGGTCACGTTGCCCACCATCCACGCGTGGCTTCGCGCCGGTGTGCTCACGAAGGCGCCAGACAGTCGACAGGCTCGACTTCGTCTCGATCGCGACCGTATCGACCAGGTAGCTCGACGCCTCAATCAGCTTCGTCGCCGGGCTCCGAGGACGCGGAAGCTTCGCGACGTGCTGGAGTGGCTCGAGACTCAGGAGTACGGCGATCGGCTACGAGGTCCCCGTCGCCCAACACACCCGACCGGCGTGTCGTGGCGGAAGACCCTCAAGGAGGCCTGGGGCCCGACGCGGTCGCGAGCGCGACAACGCTGAGTAGTGGCGTATCGCGTCGAATTCACGACTGACGCGAAGGCAGATCTCCGCGGCGTCGAGTCCGCTCGCGCGCATAACCTGATCCGGAGAGCACTCGGCAGGCTTGAACTCGAGGGCCCGTGCATCGGCGTACGCCTTCGGGGCGTTGGACGCGATCGCTTCTGCAGGTTCAGCGTCCCTGAGCACGCGAAGAACACCTGGCGGATCGTCTACCAGTGGCCGCCTCCATCGGGCGAACCAGACGATCTGATATGGGTATGGGTCGTGCGTGAACACACGGAGGAGCCAGAAACGGATGTCTATCTGTGGCTTGACGTCCTGGTCCAGCGGAGAGGTGTCGGCGTCCAGCCATGGAGAGCCAATGAACCGCGCCGCCGTTGTTGCGACGAGAGCTGAGCCACGCGCCTAACCTGCGGCGAATGCCACTACGGCATCCGCGAGCTCCTTCGGACGATCGAGCGCCACGTTGTGGCCGGCGTCGAGCTCAATGAGCCGGCCGTCCGCGAGCGTCTCGATCATGCGCTGCGCGACTTCGGCTGAGAGCACGTTCGACCGCGTGCCGCGCACCAGCAGCACCGGGCAACGGATCGCGCGCAGCGCGTCCCAGAGGTCGTCGCGACGGGCGCCGGACACGATCGACCCGAGCGCGTCGCGGCTCGAGCGCCACCCCAGACCGCCGTCCTCCTCGCGGAACAGCCAGCGCATCCGGTTCGCGTAGACCTCGTTCGTATAGCCGGGCGACGTGCGGCGCAGATACGCGAGCGCCTCAGCGGCGTTCGCGAAGCGCTCCGGGCGCTCGAGCGAAAGGCGACGAGCGCGCTCGGTGCCTTCGGCCATCGGCTCGGGTCCCGCGTCAACGACGACGAGGCGCGCAACGCGGTCCGGGTGCTCCGCGGCGAGCCGGATCGCGTGCGTGCCGCCCATCGAATGTCCGATGACGAGCGCGCGATCGATCGCGAGCGCATCGAGCACCGCGAGCGCGTCGGCGACGAACTCCTGGGACGCGTAGCCGTCCGCCGGCTTCCCGCTCTCGCCGTGGCCGCGCGCGTCCGGCGCGAGGAGTCGCAGCCGTCCCGCGACCGCTTCGGCGAAGAAATCCCAGTAGCGCCCGTAGTTGCCGATCCCGTGAAGCAGCAGCGTCGCCGGCGCATCTCCGGGCCATTCCCACGCGCGGAGGCGGACGCCTGAGCGGCCCAACGTCAGTTCCGCTGGCGGTCGAGCCGGATCTGGGCGCCAGTTCCCTACAGCTCCCTCCGGCGCGACGCTCGCGCGTACACGTCCTTCCGGTGCAGGATCGCGAGGACCAACACCTCTGCTGAGCTGATCTTGAAGACCACGCGATAGTCGCCGACCCGCAGCTTCCAGTACCCGCGCAGCGAACCTGTGAGTGGGACGCCGTAGCGCTCTGGTGCCGTCGTCAGGCGAGCATCGATCGATCTCGCGATACGTCTGCGGGTCTCTGCGGGAATCGTCTTCAGGTCCTGATCGGCCACCCTCGGGTGATAGCGGAGGGTGTACGGCACTCAGCGCCGTTTCGATCTAGCGCCGCGCCCCCAGACGGCGTCATGGGTCAACGTTTTGGTCCGGTCCAGGGTCCGCTCCCGCTCCACCGCGATCTCTGCGAGCACTAGGTCCTCATGTGTCTCGAGCGCGTCGCGCAGGAGGTCGCGCGCCGTCGTCGACAGCGATGCGCCGTCACGCCGCGCAAGCCGTCCCAGCGCGTCGTACAGCGGACGCTCCAGGACGACATTCACACGTGGGTTCTTCGCAGGCATCAAGAGTCAGTGTATCACTAGTGACGCACCATCTCGGCCCGCGCGCGACAGTCATTGGCGTCCGAGTCCTGTGCCCCGGCGCATACTCGCGCCGTGATCGCGGACCTCGGTGCGCTCGTCGAACGACGCGAGCTTCTCGGCGACTTCGCATGGCGCCAGCTCCGTTCGCGCTACAAGGGATCGGTCCTCGGGTTCGGCTGGAACTTCCTCATCCCGCTGCTGCAGCTCGTCGTCTTCTGGATCCTCTTCGGCGTGCTGCTCGGGACGCGGCCCCGCACCGAAACGGGGGAGCAGCCGTACGCGGTCTTCCTCTTCGTCGGTCTGCTCCCGTGGACATTCTTCGCGAACTCGCTCCAGTCCGGCGCGGCGGCGATCGTCTCGAACGCGACGATCGTGAAGAAGGTGCGGCTCCCGCTGCAGCTGCTTCCGGCGGCGAGCGTGCTCTCGTCGCTCGCGAACTTCGCGCTCAGCCTCGTCGTCCTCTTCATCGTGCTCGCCGTGTTCGGGCCGCGGCATCCCGAGGGACTGCTGTGGCTGCCGCTGCTCGTCGCGGTGCAGATCGTGATGAACCTCGGCCTCGCGTATCTGCTCGCCGCACTCGACGTCCACTACCGCGATGTCGAGCACATCCTCGGCATCGTGTTGCTCGCGTGGTACTTCCTGACCCCGGTGCTGTTCCCGATCACGCTCCTCGCCGATCGCCCGCGCGAGCTGTTCCTGCTCGACCTCAATCCGATGACCGGTGTCGTCGTCGGATATCAGCGCGCGCTCCTCGACGGCCTGCCGCCGGATTGGGCGACCCTCGGCTACTCCGCCGCGGTCGCGCTCGTGCTCTTCGCCGCCGGCTTCACGTACTTCCGTCGCACCAAGGACGATTTCGAGAGCTACCTCTGATCCGTATCGCGCCTGATCCCGTGATCCGTATCGCGCTGCTCGCGGCGTGCCTCGTCGTTCTGTGCGTGCTCGTCGCGATCGGCGCGCTGCGACAGGTCGACCGCGCGCTGCTCGATCTCGTCCAGTCGGTGCGCGCGCCGTTTCTCGACGTCTTCGCCTCCGCCGTCGGCCTCCTCGGACAGGCGGAGGTCACCGGCGGCATCGCGCTCGGGCTCGCTGTCGCCCGCCTGCGCCGGCGCCAGCGCGACGCCTGGATCCCCCTCCTGCTCGTCGCGGTGCTCGCCGTCGAGGTGGTCCTCAAGACGCTGGTCCCGCAGCCGATCCCGCCCAGAGAGCTGTCGCGCACCGTGGAGCTCGTGCCGTTCGCGCACGTCGCGTTCGCCGGCGCGTTCCCCAGCGGCCACGTCGCCCGGACCGCCTTCCTCGCCGGCGTCGCCCGCGTCCCGCTGTGGCTTGCGGTCTGCCTCGTGGCGCTCATGATGGTCACGCGTGTGTACCTCGCCGACCACTGGCCGAGCGACGTGCTCGGAGGCCTGCTCCTCGGGACCTTCGTCGCCCAGGTCGCCGCGGTCGCAGAGCGGCGGCTCCGCCGTCACTAGGCGCATTTACCTCCGTTTAGCCCCATGCATGCCCCCTGGAGTGGCTTCTTGAGGTTCCTGCTCGTGGCCGCGCTCGTCGTCGTCGCGGTCGCTGGCGGCGCCCGCCCGGCGGCCGCGGCCACCGCGTATCTCGACGGCTTCATCACCTCCCAGGCGACCGGCGCGCCCCTCGCGAACGTCTGCGTGACCCTCGGCCCCCCGGTCCTGTGCACCACGGCGACCGACGCGGACGGCTACTACAAGATCGACGGCTTCGTGCCCGGTCCGACGTTCTGGGTCGTCTACTACAACAAAGAGGGCTACAGCCGCTTCGAGGCGCACAACGTCCAGATCGACGCGGGCAACACGCGCCTCAACTGGCAGCTCACGCCCGGCACGGCGACCTGCGCGCGGCCGGAGCAGCCGAACACGACGGTCTACCTGCCGAACATCACCAAGACTCTGGGCGGTCCGTCGGGCTGGTACACGCCGTTCATCGTGCAGAACACCAACCGCTTCAGCATCACCTCGCTGCGGCTGGACTTCTACAGCTTCTCCAGCGGCGTGCTCGTCGCGCACCGCGACATCTGCGCGCTGAAGCCGGGCCAGTCGTTCGCCGACGTGCCCAACAACGACACGGATCTGTCGGGCGACTCGCAGTACGCGGTCGTC
>JBGPZT010000214.1:0-3498 GCA_041493915.1 Candidatus Limnocylindria bacterium | reverse complement strand
TCACTTCGTCGAGGTGCAGCGAGTGGATGAGATCTACGACGCCGCTGTTGCGAAGACGTTCGGCCTCGACGGCGTCGGGCAGGTCGTCGTCTTCCTTCACACCGGATCGCGCGGCCTCGGGCACCAGGTGTGCGACGACCACCTGCGGGCCATGGCGCAAGCGGCGCCGCGCTACGGGATCGCCTTACCGGACCGCCAGCTCGCGTGCGCGCCGTTCGGCTCCCCCGAGGGCCAGCGCTACTTCGCCGCGATGCAGGCTGCCGCGAACTTCGCCTGGGCGAACCGGCAGACGATCACGCACGCGGTGCGCGGCGCGTTCGAGCGCGTGTTCGGACGCGACGCGGGCCAGCTCGGCATGCGCCTGGTCTACGACGTCGCGCACAACATCGCCAAGGTCGAGGAGCACACCGTCGACGGGAGGCGCCAGAGCGTCGTCGTGCACCGCAAGGGCGCGACGCGCGCGTTCCCGCCCGGTCATCCCGATGTGCCGGAACGCTATCGCGAAGCCGGGCAGCCGGTCCTCATCCCCGGCGACATGGGCCGCTACTCGTTCCTCCTCGCCGGCACGCAGCGCGCGATGGATGAGACGTTCGGCTCGGTCTGCCACGGCGCGGGCCGGCGGCAGAGCCGCCATGCCGCGAAGAAGGAATTCGGCAAGACCGATCTCGTCGCGGCGCTTGCCGCGCGTGGCATCACCGTCCGTGTTCAGAACCCCGGTCTCCTCGCGGAGGAGGCGCCGGAGGCGTACAAGGACGTGGCCGACATCGTCGACGTGTGCGAGGGCGCCGGCATCGCGCGCAAAGTGGCCCGCATGCGGCCGATGGCGGTGATCAAGGGCTGAGGAGGGTCAGGCGGCGGCGGCGCGCACGATCCGCTGGAGATAGATCAGCCAGATGGGCAGCGCGACGAGACCGCCTGAGAGCGAGTCACCGACACCCTGCCGGTAAACGTCCGGCGCTGCGGAGAGGAGCGCCACCGACAGAGCGAAGTAGATGCCCACCGGGAGCAGGATCACGGTCCCGACGCCGAAGACGAACGTGCTCAGCACGTTGTGCGCGCGGCGCAGCGCGGACCCTGGGTCCTCGATCCCCGTCACTGAGCGGCGCATGAGGAAGTGCCCGCCCCAGAACACCGCGCCGAAGGCCATGAGCGTCAGCCCGCGGAGCAGGTCCTGCTGCTGCCGTTGCTCGTGCTCGTGCGTGTACTGCGTTCTGATCTGCTCGGGATCGGCGCACTTCTCGCCCACCGGACACAGCTGGACCACGGGCGGACGGCCGTAGACGACCTCGCCGCCGAAGGCGGAGCCCATTGCCCAGTCGATCGTCGCAGACACGCCGATCGCGAACACGACGATCGCCGCGAGGGACGCGAGATGGAGGTAGAGCCGGAGCAGGCTGCGACCCGACAGGTCCACCCCGACGAGGTCTTTGCGGAAGATCAGAAGGAGCGCGAACACGATGACGCCCACGACCGAAGCCGCGATCAACACGCCGATGACCATTCCCGGATCGCCTCCGCCGGGAGCCTAGCGGGGCGCCGGCTCGCCGCCTGTAGGGTTTGTGACCACTCCCGCATCCGGCCGCACCGCACTGAGGGATGGACCGGCCGGCCCTACTGCACCGGGCCGACCACGCGATACGGTCACCTGGCATGACCGCCATTCCGCTCGGGGGACTCTCCGAGCACGAGGTCGGCGCACGGCGTGCGCACGGTCTCGGCAACACGCTCCCACCCGCGACCGGCCGGACCTACCGGGAGATCCTGCGCGACAACGCGTTCACGTTCGTGAACGGCGTCGTGTTCGTCCTGGGCCTCCTGCTCGTCGTCCTCGGCCAGTGGAGCGACGCGCTGGTCTCGGTCGGCGTGGTCACGATCAACGTGCTCGTCGGTCTCGTGCAGGAAGTGCGGGCGAAGCGAGTGCTCGATCGGATCGCGCTGCTGACGCGGCCGCGCGCACGCGTCATCCGGGACGCGGCTGAGCGCGAGATCGATCCTGCGGAGATCGTCCTCGGCGACGTGCTGGTCGCGCGCCCCGGCGATCAGATCGTCGTCGACGGACGAGTCGTGGGGGCGGGACGCATGGACGTGGACGAGGCGCTCCTCAGCGGCGAGTCGGAGCCTCTCGCGAAGCACGAGGGCGACGAGCTCCTGTCGGGCAGCTTCTGCCTTGGGGGCAGCGCCGCGTACGAGGCCACGCGCGTAGGCGAGGCGAGCTACGCGAACCGGCTCACGATCGGTGCGCGGGCACCGCGCCGCGCGCGCACGCCGCTCCAGCGGCAGGTCGACCTCGTCGTCCGCGTCATCCTCTTGGTCGCGGTCTCGTTCGGGATCATCCTCGTCGCCTCGGCCATGATCGAAGGTCAACCCGCGGTCGAGGTGGTGCGCGTCGCGGTCGTCGTCATCGGGCTCGTACCGAACGGCCTGTTCGTCGCCATCGCCGCAGCCTACGCGATGGGCGCCGTACGCATGGCGGGCAAGGGCGCGCTCGTGCAGCAGCCGAACGCCGTCGAGTCGCTCAGCAACATCGACGTTCTGTGCCTCGACAAGACCGGAACCCTCACCTCGGGGCGTCTGGTGCTGGACGAGGTGCGGGCGCTCGGCGTCGACGAAAGCGCGGCGCGCGGCGTCCTCGGCGAGGTGGTCGCGAGCGCCACCGTGCCCGATCGCACGACCCAGGCGATCGCGCGTGTGTGCCGCGGTCGCCGCCGGACCCTCGCTGAGGAGATCTCGTTCACGTCCGAGCTGCGCTGGAGCGCCGTCGCCTTCGCCGACGGAGATGGCCTGCCGATGATCCTCGGCGCGCCCGACGTGCTGCGCGCGCGTCTCGCGGCCCAGGATGCCGCGGAAGTCGAACTCGGATCGAGCCAGCTCGCCGCGCGCGGACTGCGCGTGCTGCTGCTCGCGCGCGGCGAACAGGCGTCGCCGCTGCGCGATCGGGCCGGCCGCCCGTCCCTGCCGCTGCGCCTCGAACCGATCGCCCTCGTCGCCCTGCGGGACGAGCTGCGGCCGCAGACGCGTGAGACGCTCGCACGTTTCGCAGACGTCGGCGTCGCGATCAAGGTCATCTCCGGCGACCACCCGGAGACGGTCGGAGCGATCGCCGCGAGCGCCGGGATCGAGCCGGCGGGAGGCATCGTGACCGGAGCGGACATCGACCAGATCGAGGGCGAAGGACTGCGGCGTTTCGCGGCGGACCACGCCATCTTCGCACGGGTGTCCCCGCAGCAAAAAGAGCGCCTCATCCAGGCGATGCGCGACGATGGACGATACGTCGCGATGGTCGGGGACGGGGTCAACGACGTGCCCTCGCTGAAGCGAGCCGACCTCTCGATCGCGCTGCACGGCGGGACGCAGGCGGCGCGCGCCGTGGCGGATCTCGTGCTTCTCGATGACTCGTTCGCAGCGCTTCCCGTCGCGTTCCGCGAGGGCCAGCGCATCCTCCAGGGCATGCAGGACGTGCTGCGCCTCTTCCTGACACGGATCGTGTACGTCGCGCTG
>JBGPZT010000075.1:0-12248 GCA_041493915.1 Candidatus Limnocylindria bacterium | reverse complement strand
GATGGGTCAGCTCGACCCGTCGCGACCGGAGTTCGCCGAGCTGCTCGGTCTGTCCGAATCGAACGTCAGCGAGATGCTGCGGATGGTCAATGCTCTCCTCGATGTCTACAAGCTCGAGGAAGGCCGCCTTGAAGCGGTGCCACAGGCGATCCGTTTGGAAGACCTCGCGCGCAAGAGCATGTCCCAGGTGAAGCCCGAGGCTCGCGCGAAGAACATCACCATCACGAGCGAGGTCGGCGACGCCACGGTCTTCGTCGACGACGGTCTCGTCGTTCGCGTGCTCACGAATCTGCTCGCGAACGCCGTGAAGCACACGCCCACCGGTGGCAAGGTCCGAATCGAGGCCCGAAAGGCCGACGAAGGCATCGATTTCGTGCTCATCCGCGTGTCGGACACCGGGCCGGGGATCACGACCGAGGATGCCCCCAACGTCTTCGACCGCTTCTATCAGGGAGGCAACGGGCGCAGCCGCGGCGGCACCGGACTCGGTCTCGCTTTCTGCCGCCTCGCGGTGGCCCTACACGGCGGCACGATCCGTGTCGCCAATCCGGGGCAACCCGGTGCGATGATCGACCTGACGCTGCCGTCCGCGGCGGCCGATCACGCGGCGGTGCCGGCATGAAGAACGTCGTTCTCGACTCGACCAGTGACACCGAGCGCCGGTACGAGCACCGCTTCCTCGTGAACGAGTCCGTCGCGCGGCTGGCGCTGCGCACCAGCGGCACCTACCTTCCGCTGGACCGCGACGACCGGCCGTATCAATGGTCGACCACGGCGTACCTCGATTCATACGACTGGCGCATCTTCCGCGCCGCCGAGGCGGGCCAGGCGCTGCAGCTCCGGGTGCGCGAGTATCACCGCACGAGGCCCAACGAGATCCTCGCGGGTGGATCGGTCTACCTCGAAATGAAGGACGACTCTGCCAGCACCTCGTTCAAGGAGCGCTACGAAGTGCCGACCATCGCGCTCCCCTCGTATCTGCGCGGCGAGCAGAAGCTGCCGCGCGACCAGAACGGCCTGGTCGAACGCGCTGAGCGCACGATCGCGGGCGGCGTCCGACCCGTCGTCGTGACGCAGTACAACCGCATCGCGTACTCCGCGCCCGACGGCAGCATGCGCATCACCGCGGACCACAACCTCATGTACCTCGCCGTCCCCTGGGTCGCCAACGACGCCAGCTCGATGCCGTGCCACATCGGTCCGGTCATCGCGCGCGAGCCCGGCGTCGTCATCGAAGTGAAGTGGTTCCACGAGCTGCCGCGCTGGGCAGATGAGCTCTACTCGTACATCCGCGATCACATGGTGAACGAGCGTCCGTCGAAGTTCGTGGTCGCGCTCCGGCACCTGCTCGGCGAGGAGCAGAAGGGCCTCGCGCAGTGAAGGATCTTGCCGTGACGATGCCGCCGGGATCGTCGGCCACGCCGACGAGCGTCGTGGTCGTTGAGGACGATCCGGCTTCGGCCGATGTGCTGCAGCGGCGCCTCCAGGCGAATGGCATGAAGGTCGCCGTCGGCCGCGACGGCGGCGAGGGTCTCGCGCTGGTGCGCGAGATCGTCCCGGATCTGGTGCTCCTGGACGTGATGCTGCCGGACACCGATGGCTACGACATCTGCCTCCGCATCAAGAGCGACGGCGCGATCGCGCACATCCCGGTGATCTTCCTCTCGGCGCGTGGCGAGGTCGTGGACAAGGTTCGCGGCCTCTCCTGCGGCGCCGCCGACTACGTCACTAAGCCATGGAACGCAGCGGAGCTTCTGGCCCGCATCGACGCGGTGCTCCTGCAGACGCGGAACGCGCGCCCGCCGCGACTCGAGCCGCAGGCCGCGCGCCCGCAGCGCGCGCGGCCCGTAGCGGCGATCGCGCTGAAGGATGGAGCGCGGCGCGCCGCGGCCGAGAGGCTCCTCGCGCCACGCTTCGACATCGTGCAGGACGGCTCGGTTGCCGTTGATCTGATCCTCGTCGACGACAGCGCCACGCCGGACCGCGACCTCGCCGATGACGGCGCCGCCGTCCTCGTCATCGCGAAGGGTCCAGAGATTCCGGCGACCGAATTCGCGCGGCTCGACGACGATCTCCCCCGGCACGCCGAGTTGCTCGTCCG
Source organism: Candidatus Limnocylindria bacterium (assembly GCA_041493915.1). GTDB lineage: Bacteria > Chloroflexota > Limnocylindria > P2-11E > P2-11E > CF-39. The sequence continues at coordinate 10,147 of JBGPZT010000075.1, read as the reverse complement.
CGAGACGCGCCTCGCTCGGGACATGGGGGCTGCCGCAGACGCGCTCATCACGCTCGCCACCGCGCTCGAGTCGCATGACCGATTCATGATGGGTCACAGCGAGCGCGTCGCGGCGCGCGCGGTGTCCGTCGCCGGCCTGCTCGGACTCGACCAGGCCGCCATCGGCACGATCCGTCTCGGCGCGCTGCTGCGCGACATCGGCAACGCGAAGCTGCCGCCACCGATCGTGCACAACGCCGGCGAGCTCAAGCCCCACGAGCGCGAGGCCGTCGAGCAGCACCCGCTTCTCGGCGAGGAGCTCCTCAGGCACGTCTCGCCACTCGCGCCGATCCTGCCGATCGTCCGCTGGCACCACGAGCGTCTCGACGGCGGTGGATATCCGGACCATCTGCCGGCCGAGAAGATCCCCCTCGAGGTCCGCATCGTGAGCGTCGCGGATCGGTTCGAGGCGCTGCTGGTCGATCGTCCGGACCGCACCGCGGTGTCGGAGCAGGAGGCCGTGCGGATCCTGCAGGGCGCCGTCGGCCGAGGCGAGCTCGATCCGGCCGTCGTCGCCGCGCTTGCCGCGCAGGTGCGCACCGCTGGAAGCCGGGAAGTGGAGCAATGAGCGAGACGATCCGCGTGATGATCGTCGACGACGAGCGGCTCTTCGCGGAGCTGCTCCGCGTGGCGATGCGCGACGCCGGCGACATCGACGTCGTCGCGGTCGCGCATGACGTGCGAAGCGCGATGGCCGCGCTCGGCGAGGCGCGACCCGACGTCGTCCTCGCGGACTACCACCTGCCTGACGGCACCGGCGCCGACCTCGCTCGTGCGGTGCGCTCGTCGCTGCCGACGGCCGCGATCGTCGTGCTCACCGGCGACCCGAGCGCGTTCACGCTCGCCGACGTCGCGCGCTCCGGTGCGGCTGGCCATCTCACGAAGGAGCGCGGCTTCAGCGATGTCGTCGGCGCGGTGCGCGCCGCGGCGGCCGGCGAGGTCCTGTTCTCGTCGAGCGAGCTCCAACGCCTGCTGCTGTCCGAGCGCACCGAGCCCGCGGCCGCGACCGAGCCGCTCACCCCGCGCGAGCTTGAGGTCCTCTATCTTCTGGCGAGCGGCGCGAACACGGCGGCCGCCGCCTCGGCCCTGGGCATCTCCACGGCGACCCTTCGCGCGCACGTCCAGGCGGTGCTGCGCAAGCTAGGCGCGCACTCCCGTCTGGAGGCCGTCGCGGAGGCCGCTCGCCTCGGTCTGGTGACGCTCGATTCGTGGACGCGCCAGGGGCCGACCTCCCCGCGCGGGGGGAAAGTGCTCGTCCGTGGCGCTTAACACCCCCCGGAGGGGAGCCCTGTGAGGCACGACCCGTCTACCATCCGCCGCATGGCAAAGCTGCTTATCGCTGATGACCTGGTGCCAATCCGCCAGATGGTCCGCATCACCCTATCGACGCAGGGCTGGACGATCCTCGAGGCCAAGAACGGCAGCGAGGCGCTCGAGGTCGCGCGTGCCGAGAAGCCGGATCTCGTGCTCCTCGACGTCGACATGGGACCCGGACCGAATGGCTTCGAGGTCTGCCGACAACTGAAGTCCGAGCCGGGCACCAAGGACATCCCGGTCGTGATGCTGACGGCGCACGAGAGCGAGAGCGACAAGAAGACCGGGTTCTCCGTCGGCGCTACGCAGTACCTCACCAAGCCCTTCGGGCCGCTCGAGCTCATCGACACTATCCGCGGGATCCTCGCGCACAGCTGAACCGCCCATGCCAGAGGAAAGGCCCGAGCGGATGTCGATCGAAGTGATCGAGGTCTCACCGCGTATCACCGTGCCGCAGGCCGGCTCGAGCGTTGCCGGCGAGGTGTTCCGCCAGCTGCTGCAGCAGGCGATCCGCGTCGCGGACCAGGCGAACGCGCAGGCTGTGCGCATCGCGAGCGATTTCGCCGACGTGTATCGCCGCGAGCAGTCGGTGCGCCTCGACTACGAGACGAAGCTCCGTGAGATGCGCCTCCTCGAGCGACAGAGCACGCGCTATGCGGAGGACCTCGCGGAGATGCTGCGGAGCGAGCGAGAGCGCCGCGAGCAGCTTGAGACCGCGCTCGAGCACGAGCGGGTCGCGAACGAGGAGCTGCGCCGCACCGGCCTTCAGGGCATCAGTCATCTGCTTCTTGCCGCCACGATCAAAGACCAGACGACCGGAGCGCACCTGCTGCGCGTCCGCAAGTACGTGGAGGCGATCGGCACTCGTCTCGGTCTACCTACGCAGGTCGTCGAGGAGTTCGGCTACTCGAGCGTCATGCACGACGTGGGCAAGATCCACACGCCGGACCACATCCTTCAGAGCGAGCACCATCTCTCGGCCGAAGAGTTCGAGGTCATCAAGCAGCACTGCATCGACGGCGAAGTGATGCTGGGCAATGCGCGCTTCTTCGAGACCGCGCGCGCGATCGCGCGTGAGCACCACGAGCGCTGGGACGGGCGCGGCTATCCCGATGGGAAGAAGGGCGACGAGATCTCCATTGCCGCGCGCATCGTGTCGGTCGCCGACGTCTTCGACGCCCTCACCTCGAAGCGGCCCTACAAGACAGCCTGGACCATCGAGGAGGGCATGGCCGCTGTCATCGCCGGCTCGGGTGCGCAGTTCGATCCTGAGGTCGTCGCGATCTTCCAAGCGCTCCAGGCCGACGGCAGCATCGAGCGTGTCAGGCAGGAGGTCGCGACCGCGCAGCTCGACTGAGCCTGCGGCCGGTCCACGCGAGCGCCCCACCGCCCACAGCGCTCGCTGCACACGACAGCCCGACGAACACCGCGAGCGCCGCCGGAACGAACCATTCGGGCACCGCGGCGTAGCGCGCGACCAGATCCCGAACGGCTCCGCTGATGATGAGCGCGCGCAGCGCTCCCCCAACGAGACCCGCGATCGCGCCCGTGACGGCGCCGGTGCGCAGCGCCGCGCGCGCGTCGGCTGAAAGATGGCCGATCACGAAGTAGACCGCCGTGCTCGCAAGCAGTCCCGCGGCGCTGAGCGTCACGCCGGCGCCTTCGAGACGCGGCCGTCCGACCGACTCCGCAAGCTGCTGCGCGCTCACGCTCGCCTCGACCGCGCCGATCGCGATGAGCAGAACGATCGCGACCGGGGGCAGGGTCCTCATCGCAGCTCCTCCTCGCCGCGCATGAACGCGGTACCGACGAAGGCGATCGCCGACACCGCACCGACGAAAAGCCAGGCTGCCCAGAAGCCGAATGTCTGCACGGCATAGCCCATCGCCGGCGCGCCGATCATGACGCCGGCGGTCCCGCCGATGGCCGCCAGACCTTGCGCCGCGCCGGGGGCGCCAGGCAGCGACGCCGCAGCCGTGTTGAATACCGCGGAGTAGGGAAGACCAACGCCGATCCCGACGAGGATCGCGCCGCCGAGAGCGACGAGCAGGGGGCGATCAGGGATCGCGAGCAGCACGACGCCCGCGACGATCGCGAGATCGCCGATGCGCATCACGCGGCGCGTCGGCACGTGCTCGCGCGCGAGCAGGAAGCCGCCGAGTGGCCGCGCGAGCACCGCGAGCACGAGCAGAAGCGAGCCGAGCAGCCCGGACAGCTCGAGCGGAAGGCGGAACTCGCGCAGGAGATACACGGTGATCCAGGTGCCCGACGCGATCGCGAGCCCGAAGCCGGCGGCGTGCTGCAGACTCGTCCACCAGCAATTCGGGCAGCGCAGCGCGTCGCGGATGGTCCCGGGGCGCACCACGGTCGGCACGGACGGCGCGCGCCACCACGCCGTCGCCGTAGCGCCGACGAACGCCGCCTCGGCCCAGAACGCGCCGCGCCAGCCGCCGAGAGCCGCGGCGAGCGCCGGCATGGCGACGAGCGCGACGGCGCTGCCGAGGGGGAACCCGGCGCCGTAGAGGCCCAGCGCGAAGTGATTGCGCCGCTCGCCATAGAGGCCCGCGAGATAGCGCGCGGCGGCGACGAACGCGAGCGCCGAGCCGATCCCCTGTATCGCCTTGGCGACCAGGGCGACGGCATGACCCGGTGACGCAGCGAAGACGACCGTGCCGACGGCCGAGACAGCCAGGCCCGCACCGACCATGCGCTTCGGACCGACGCGCTCGGCCAGCCCGGTCGTGAGGAGCGTCGTCGCCATGTACGCCGTGAACAGCGCAGCGGAGAGCAGTCCCGCGCCGAGATCGTCGAGCGCGAAGTCAGCGGAGACCAGCGGTATGAGCGGAGCGTGGTCGGAATACGTGACGCCGAATGCGACCGCGCTCAGGAAGAGAAGAGCGACGGCGACGCGCACGTGCGGACGGTACTCGCGGCGGGCGGAGCCGCCACCTGAACTTGGCTGCGCGGAGCCGCAACCGAAACCCCCTGTTCGCGCGAAACCCCGCCCCTTCGGGCCGGGGACCCCTCGCGCGCGGGGGCCCTCGGTGGCGGCTCCGCTCTTGCGCTCCGGACCCACCTGTGATTACATCGTAATGACACTAGGGGAGGTCCCAAATGACTGCAAATGATGAGCTGAAGGGCTGGTTCGCCGGCCGCATCCCGAAAGACTGGTTCTCGGGGGCACCCGAGGTGCGCGCCGATCGCGACGAGATCTGGGTGATCGGCACCCTAGGTGACGTGCAGCTGCCGGGCGACGCTGGTCCGGAGGCCGCGAACGCGGCGCGTTCCGGCCGCATCAAACAACACCGCGAGGACACCCGCGAGATGCGCATGCGGATCTCGGAGGAGGCCGAGAAGCGGTTCGGACGCAAGGTGTCGTGGGGCGTGCGCTGTGGCGACGCGCGCGAGATGTTCACTCATCTCGCGGTGCCAGCGATGACACGGCTGCGGCTTCCTGAGCGCGAGGTGCTCGACGCGCTGGTCGACTCGGGGGTCGCGCGCAGCCGCGCGCACGCGCTCGCCTGGTGCGTGCGGCTTGTTCAACAGAACCAGAGCGAGTGGCTCAAGGAGCTCACCGCCGCGATCGAGCGGGTCGGCGCGGTCCGCCAGCAGGGCCCGCTGAACTGAGCATGGCGACCGAGATCCGGCGTCAGCCGAGCGCGGACTCCGACCCGGCGAGCGCGCTCCTCGACGCCTACTCGCAAGCCGTCATCCGCGTCGTGGAGCGTGTGACGCCCGCGGTCGCGCACGTGCGTCGCGGCCGCGGCGGCGGGAGCGGCCTGGTGATCGCACCGGATGGCTATGTGCTCACGAACGCGCACGTGGTCGATGGCGCTGCGGAGGTCGAAGTGACGTTCGCTGAGGGCGCGACCTATCGCGCTCCCGTCGTCGGCACTGACGCGGCCACCGATCTCGCGCTCGTGCGCGTGCTCGGCCCCTCTCTTCCTGCGGCCGAGCTCGGAGATTCAGACGCGCTGCGCGTCGGTCAGCTGGTCATCGCGATCGGAGATCCGCTCGGCCTGCAATCGACCGTGACGACAGGCGTGGTGAGCGCGCTCGGACGTTCGCTGCGCGCGAAGGATGGTCGGATCATCGAGAACGTCATCCAGACCGACGCGGCGCTCAACCCCGGCAACTCCGGCGGTCCCCTCGTCGACACGCACGGCAAGGTGGTCGGCGTGAATACCGCGATCAGCGCCATGGCGCAGGGCATCGCGTTCGCGATCCCGGCCGCGACCGCGCGCCTCGTCGCGACGGCCCTCATCCGTGACGGCCGTGTTCGTCGCGCTTATCTGGGCATTTCAGGCGCGGCGACGCCGATCGGCCGGCAGCTGTCGCATGCGCTCGGACTCGACGCTGAGTCCGGCATCCGCGTTCTCGAGGTCACACCGAACTCGCCCGCGCAGCGCTCCGGCATCCGGGAGGGCGACATCCTGGTGGCGCTCGACGGCGCGGAGCTCGCAACATTGTCGGATCTGCAGCGCGCGCTCGGCACCGAACGCGTCGGCGCTTCGACGCTGCTCACCGCGGTGCGCCGCGGCGAAAGAGTGGTCCTCAGCATCACACCTGACGAGGCGCGCTAGCCGGTCGCGTCCTTGAGGTACTGGACCCAACCCGGGATCCGTGCGTAACCCATCTGCGTGTTGAGATGGAGGATGGGCGCGTTCTCGCCGTCGTTCTCGGTGCGGACGCTCTTCACACCGAGAGCGATCGCTTGCATCACTGTCTCGAGCTTGAGCGCGCGCGCGACGCCGCGGCCGCGCACTCTGCGCCCGGTGGCGGTCCAGTCGGTCCAGACGTTGCCTCGCGTCGGCGGATACGACAGGACCGAGATGCCGACGATGTCGTTGCCTTCGCGTGCGATCCACATCCGGTCGAGGCGTACCGTCGGTGACTCGAACCAACGCGCGAAGACTTCGAATGGCTCGCGCACATGCGGGATCGTCGTCGGGACATCCGTAGCCGCCTCTTCGCTCATCTCGTGGATCTTGTGGTACTTCTCCGGATCGCCGTCGCGATCGATGGTCTGGATCGCGATACCCGCCGCACGCATCTTGGTGCGACTCTGCGTAGCCATCTCTGTGAGCTCCTGCTGTTGCGCCACGAGGTCGAGCTCCCAGGCCTTGCTGCGCCTCGCTTCGCGATAGCCGCGGTCGACGAACCAGCGTCCGAGCCACTCGTCGTCCTCGCGGGCGTACGTTGAGAAGATCGCGGTGCCGGACGCGCGGGCGCGGTCTTCGACGAAGTCGAACACAGGCGCCATCTGAGCGTCAGTACGTTCCAAAGGCAGGAGCTCGAAGCCCAAGCGCCCGTACCGTTCTTTCATCTGCTCCCACGGCGCGTGGTTGTGTCGCGCGTAGCCGATCGGCGCGCTGTCGCGCAGCACGATGAAGCGCTCGTTCGTCCAGGCCGGGTCCTCGCTCGCCCACCAGTGACGCCACGACGCCGGATCCTCTGGCTCGTCCGGCCGCATCGCCGTCGCGACGTTCGCCGCGAACGCCGCGTCGTCGAGCGTCGCCGGCCGGAAGACGAGTCCGCCGCCGCGCAACGTGACAGACGGATCGGTCGTTGTGGGCATGACGGAAGTGTAGGCGCGGTACTCGACGGGAACATGCCGCGCGCGATGCGTGTTCTGTGAAGACAGATACAGTCCACGTGGAGGGACGAGATGACGTTTGACCGTGCGCGCTGGGACAAAGGCATCACATACGACGCGTTCAAGGCGGCGATGACGCGCAACCAGGAGCGCTTCGCGGAGAACGAGAGCCGGGTCGTCGTGGACCCAGCGACGGTGCGGACCTTCACATCGCGGCCGAAACCGCTTCGCGTCCTCGTCCTTGCGGAGGACTGGTGCGGCGATGTCGTGGCCAATCTGCCGGTCCTCGGCCGGCTCGCGAAAGAGGTGCCAACGCTCGAGGTTCGCGTCTTCTACCGCGACCAGAACCTCGATCTCATGGAGCGCTGGCTGAATCAGGGCAAGTACCAGTCGATCCCGGTCCTCGTGTTCTTCGACCAGGACTTCCGCGAGCTGGGTCATTGGATCGAGCGGCCCGCCTCAGTGACCGAGCGCCGCGCTGCCGAGCGCAAGAAGATCTTCGCGGCGCACCCGGAATTCGGATCGCCCGATGCGCCGGTCGATCAGCTGCCCGAGGAAGTGCGGACGCGGCTGCAGGCCGAGCTGCAGAAGATGCGCGACGACACAGTGCCCTTCGCGAACGCCGAGGTGCTCCGCGAGCTCCGCGAGCTTGTGACCGCGGTGGCCGTGTGACCGGGCGACCGGTCAAGGTCAAGATCACCTATTGCGCCGAATGCGGGTACGAGCCGCAGGCGCTCGATCTCACCAAGGCGCTGATGTACGAATTCGGCGCGCAGCTCTCGGCCATCGAGATCATTCCGTGGGAGTCCGGCACGTTCGACGTTTCTGTCGACGGAGAGCTCGTCCATTCGATGAAGGGCCAGGGTGGTTTCCCCGACCATGCGGCCGTCAAGTCGGCCGTGCGGGCGAGGCTCGGTATCAGTCCGATCGTTTGACCGCGCTGAGAGCGATCCTTGGGAGGGATCCATCAGTCGGCCTCATACTTTCTCGTGATGGGGGAGCCGCTCGACACCTTCAAGCGACCGCTGCGCGACCTCCGCGTCAGCGTGACGGATCGCTGCAACTTCCGCTGCGTCTACTGCATGCCCAAGGAGGTCTTCGGGAAGGACTTCCAGTTCCTCCCGCGCGGCGGGATCCTGTCTTTCGAGGAGATCGAGCGTCTCGTGCGAGTCTTCGTCGGGCTCGGCGTACAGAAGGTGCGGCTCACCGGCGGCGAACCGCTCGTGCGGCGCAACATCGAGCACCTCGTCGAGATGCTCGCGAAGGTCAGCGATCTCGACCTGACCCTCACGACCAACGGCTCGCTCTTGGCGTCCAAGGCGCGCGCGCTGCGCGACGCGGGACTCAAGCGCGTGACGGTCAGCCTTGACTCCCTTGACGACGCGGTGTTCAAGAGCATGAACGACGTCGATTTCCCGGTCGCGAGGGTGCTTGAGGGCATGGACGCCGCCGAGGCCGCCGGGCTCGCGCCGCTCAAGGTGAACATGGTCGTCAAGCGCGGCCTCAACGAGAAGAGCATCTTGCCGATGGCGCGTCAGTTCCGCGGCACGGGTCGGATCCTCCGGTTCATCGAATACATGGACGTCGGCTCATCGAATGGCTGGCGGCTGAACGACGTCGTGTCGGCGCGCGAGATCGTCGCCACGATCGAACGCGAGCTGCCGCTCGAGCCGATCGAGAAGAACTACCCGGGCGAGGTCGCCGAGCGCTGGCGGTACCGCGACGGCAGCGGCGAGATCGGCGTGATCGCCTCGGTCACCCAGGCGTTCTGCGCCGAGTGCACGCGCGCCCGCCTGTCGGCCGACGGCTCGCTGTACACGTGTCTGTTCGCGACGCAGGGCCACGACCTTCGCGGCCTGGTGCGCAGCGACGCGACCGACTCGCAGATCGCCGATGCGATCACCGCGATCTGGACCTCGCGAGACGACCGGTACTCCGAGCTGCGTTCGGAAGAGACCGCGGGCCTCAAGAAGATCGAGATGAGCTTCATCGGAGGCTGAGCTAGCTGAAGTCCTCCTAGAGGTACGTCACAAAAGAGCCCTCCGACTAAGGTGCGTGTGTCACCACCACACCGAAAGTCGGAGGACCTATGTACCGTACCGCCCGCACCACACCGCTGTCGCGTCGCACGCTGCTTGAGAAGGCCGAGCGCTTCGGCGTCGCTGAGGCCGCGCGTCAGATGGGGGTCTCGCGCCAGACCGTCTATCGCTGGCGACGGCGCGTCGCTGAGCTCGAGGATCGGCCCTGTCGTCCACATCGCTCGCCGCGGCGCACCGCACCCGAGCGCGAAGCTGAGCTGCTGGCTGCGCGTATGGAATGGCGCTGGGGTCCTGATCGGCTTGGCCCGCTGTGCGGCATGAGCCGCCGCACTGCGTACCGCGTGCTGCGGCGCTTCCGCGCGCATCGGCTGCGCGATCTGTTCCCGCCCGCACGCCCACGGCGCGGCCAGTTCGTGGCCAGCGAGCCCGGCGAGGTCGTGCAGATCGACATCAAGAGCCTGGGCAGCCTGGACCGCGGCGGCGGTCGTCACGCCGGCAATCCCCACGGTGTCAACGTCGGCTGGCGCCACACGCACATCGCCGTCGACGCCGCCAGTCGCAAGACCTATCTCGAGGTGCGGCCGTCACTCGGGGCCGCGGACTGCGCGGCGTTCGTGCAGGACGCGGTGTCTTGGTTCGACGCGCACGGGATCCGCGTGCGCCGCGTGCTCACTGACAACGGCACCGGATACAAGCGTGTGTTCGGCGAGGCGTGTGCGAACGCCGGCGTGCGCTGGACGCGCACCAAGCCCTACCACCCCTGGACCAACGGCCGGGTCGAACGCTTCATCCGCACGCTGCAGCGTGAGTGCCTGTACGTCGGCCGCCACTTCACCAGCGACGACGAGCGCCGCTACGCCATCGCACTTTGGCTCGATTTCTACAATGCCGATCGACCGCACACCGCACTCGGAGGTCTCAGCCCGGATGCCTGGCTACGCAGCCGTGGTGTGACGAAGGTCTAGGAGGGTTTCAGCTAGCTCGGCTTCTCCACGAGGGGTTACCAGCCTCCTCTGTGGATCACCTGCTCCGCCACCACCGCCGTTGCCCGGACCACCACACGGACCGATATCGGTGATCGACCTGCGGCGGGCCCGGCGACGCGACGAGGTCCCGCCGAGCGGAGACGTTCCGCCTAGCTGAAACCCTCCTAGACCTT
>JBGPZT010000182.1:0-4714 GCA_041493915.1 Candidatus Limnocylindria bacterium | reverse complement strand
CGGGGCGATTGGCCTCGAGCCAGTCCAGCAGCGGCCCGGAGAAGTGGAGGCTCGCCTTCACTTCGGGATGGCGATAGAGGGCGGCCACGAGCGGCGCATACGCACGCTCGGTCACCTCTGAGAAGACAGACGGGAAGTTCCCCGCGGGTTGGTGCTGGTGAAAGACCAGCGCCACGCGCAGCCGGTCGGCCAATTTGCGACATTTTAGCGTAAAACGCTTGTTGACGCCCGTTTCGTACGCTCTGCGTACGAAGGGCTCGCCAGTTTGTCAGCGAACTCGACAGGGCAGCGTGGATACGTCACGATCGGGGCGTTGATCGGCCGTCTCCTCCTCTACGGTGCCCTCCTGGTGGCCATCGCCGTCGTCGTGGTGAGCGCTTGTGGTCCAGAGCGTGTCGTCCTGCCACGGTCGAGTCCGAGCGCCAGCACTCAGCCGACGGTGGCGCCGACGACCGCCCCGCCCAGCGCGACCCGGACCGCGACCGCCGCCCCGAGCACGGCGGCTCCGACCACCGCGCCACCGAGCCCGACCGCTCCCGCCAGCCCGGGGAGCACGCCCGCCACCGCCTGCCCGGAGCGAACGGGCGGAACGGCGACGAGCCAGGCCCAGCTGGTGGCCATCCGGATCGCCCACAACCCAGGCTTCGACCGGCTGGTGTTCGAGTTCGGGCCCAGCACAGCGCCCGGCGTCTACGGCCTGCCGCCCTATCGGATAGCCGTCGCGACATCGCTTTCGGGGCCGAGCGGGCAACCAGTGCCGATCGAAGGAAGCGCGCTGTTCGGCGTCCGTTTCCAGAACGCGTCGACCGTCAGTCCCAGCGACGGCTCCCGTACGTACACCGGCGCGACCTCCCTCAAGCCGACGACGACGCCGCTGATCAAAGAGGTGCGGCTGGTCGAGGACTTCGAACGTGTGATGGTCTGGGGCGTCGGGCTGCAGCGCCTGGCGTGCCCGACGCTGCTGGCGCTCAGCGGGCCGGTGCGCCTGGTCTTGGATTTCGCGACTCCGCCCTGAGATACTTAGGACTTCGCGCGCTTTCGTAAGGGGAGTTCCGTCTTGGCTGAAGCCCAAACGCTCGCTGTCCGACCCCGCCAGGTGGTGGGCAAGAAGGTCGCCCAGCTCCGCCGCGACGGCGTGCTGCCGGGCGTCGTCTTCGGCGGGCACAAGGACTCGGCCTCGGTCCAGACCGACCTCCGCTCCTTCGAACGCTCCTACCGCCGGTGGGGCAACACGACCCTGCTATCGCTCGAAGGCCTCGACGGCGACGCGATCCCAGCGCTGATCCACGGCGTCGCGCGCGACACCATGACCGGCCGCCTCCTTCACGTTGACTTCCAACGCGTGAGCCTCACCGAGAAGACCCACGCCGAGGTCCCGCTGCACTTCGTGCACGAGTCGCCCGCGGTGAAGACGCTTGGCGCGGTGCTCGTTCACGCCCGCGACCACGTGACGGTCGAGGCGTTCCCGCAGGACATCCCGCACGCGATCGACGTGGATCTCCAACCGCTCGTCGAGATCGACGACGCGCTGTACGTTCGCGACCTTGTCTTCGACAAGACGATCGTGAAGATCATCGACGACCCGGACGAGCTCGTCGTGAAGGCCGTGCCGGTGCACATCGAGGTAGAGCCGGTGGCGGCCGTCGCCGTTCCCGCCGAGGGCGAGATCGTCGCGGAAGGTGCGGAGGCGCCGGCCGAAGGTGCTGCACCCGCCGCTGCTGCAGGTGCCGCGCCCGCCGCAGCTGCCGGAAAGCCCGGAGCACCCGCAGCCGCGAAGCCGGGCGCTGCCGCTGCGAAGCCAGGTGCTCCCGCTGGAAAGCCAGGCGCGCCCGCGCCGAAGGGCGAGGCCCCGAAGAAGGGTTAGGCCCGCGCAGCCAGCGCGCCACGCGCCGGCGAGAAGTCGTCGGGGCTCGCGTCGGGGAACGGATTGTCCGCGCGCTCGAGGCTGCGCAGCTCGATCTCATCCGCGCCCGTTCCGCTGCGCGCGAGCTCCATCGACCGGCGGTAGCGAAGCGCGTGGCTGCGGAAGCGCTCCACCGCGTAGTCCGCTGCCTGACCGGTCGTGACCAGGAACGGCCAGTCGCTCGACTGCGCGAGCAACAGCTCCCGCGCCGCCTGACGCGCCGCGCGCAGGCGCAGCGGATCGGTCGGCCGCGCCGCGCGGAGCTCGTGGATCTCGCGGGCCATACGCGCGAGATCGCTCCACATCCACGCGTTGCGTTCGTTCGACCAGGTGGAGTGGTCGTTGTTCTTGCCCCACGAGCCCTCGACGAGATCGATGCGCTCGGTCGCCGGGTTGCGACGCAGATACTCCGCGGCACTCAGCGGCGGCGGGCCACCCGCCGCGAGCTCCCGCAGCACGTGCCCGAGCCAATCGACGCCTTCGAACCACCAGTGCCCGAACAGCTCGCTGTCGAACGTCACCGTGAGCAACGCATCGGTGCCGCGCTCCCCGCGGTGATGCGCGAGCGTCTCGCGCACGAGACCGACGAAGTGGACCGCGTGTCCACGAACGCGCTCGGCCGCGGTTCCCGGCGAATAGGGCTCCTTCGCGCCGAGCCCCGTCTTTTGATCGGTGACGCGCCAGTAGCGGAGGCCGCTGCGATCGTCCTTGCGATGGAACTCGCGATACGCGGCCTCGCCGGGGTAGCCCATCATCGCCGACCACACCTGCCCCGACACCTTGTCGTGCCGCGCGATCGCGACGACGTTCGATTCGCGGACGAGATACGGTCGCAGCGTGTCGTCGGCCGCAGCGATGAGCGGCGCGTCGAGCCCGCTGCCGCTGCGCTCGCGCTGGAAGGCGTGGCCTTCGGCGACGAGACGCTTTCCGCCGAGGAGCGCGGCGTCGGTGAAGAAGTGCGTGAGGCCGTGCGACTCGAGGATGTCCTCGAGACCCGGCGCATACGCGCATTCCGGCAGCCATATCCCCCGCGGCTCGACGCCGAGCAGACGCCGTGTCGTGCGGGCGCCGACGGCGAGCTGCGCGTGCACCGACGCCTGATCGAGGAGCGGCAGATAACCATGCGTCGCGCCCGAGGTGAGGATCTCGACGTGGCCAGTGCGCGCGAGGGATGCGAACGCGCCGACGAGATCGCGGCTGAACCGCTTCACATAGGCGTCGCGGTGCGCGCGATAGAGAAACGCATAGAAGCGCGCGATCGAACCGCGCTCGGTGTTGCCGTCGCCGACAAAGCGGCGGACGTCGGTATCGGCGCGTTGGATCTGATCGTCGCAGTACTCGATGAACCGCACATCGATGTCGTGATCCGCGAGCTGCTCGATGAGCGTCGGCGTGAGCCCGATCGTGATCTGGTACGGAACGTCGTCCTCACGGAGGTCGTGGAGCAAGCCGAGCAGCGGCAGGTATGTGCCGAGGATCGCTTCGTGCACCCACTCCTCCCCGTGCGGCCAGCGACCAGCGCCGCGCGCGTAGGGCAGATGCGAGTGGAGGACGAGAGCGAAGGCTTCGGTCATACCCAGCGCACCATGAAAACGTACGTCTGGACCTTCGTCGACATGTGCCCATTGTGGGCGTTCGGGCGAACCGGTTCGCGCGGGACCGCTACGCGGCCGTCGCCGCGAATCTGTCGGTCGCCGTCATGACCGGCCCCTGCTCGACTTCGAACAGCGGGGGCTGCAAGCCGGCCCGACAGGGAGGGCCCCCTGGTATTCCGATGAGGTTCACGCGAGCGATGCCGGGGCCTTCGGTAGCATCGCGGAGTGAACGACGCGGACTTCGTCATCGATCAGGACATCCGCGTCGCGAAGACGCTCCCGGCGCGCGTGTACTCCGATCCCGCGCTCTTCCGCGCGCAGCGTGACCGCGTGTTCGCGCGAACTTGGCAGTACGCCGCGCACGACGATGTCGTGAAGGTCGCGGGTCAGGTCCATCCGTTCACCCTTTTACCGGGCGCTCTCGACGAGCCACTGCTCCTCACACGCGACGCCCAGGACCGCATCAACGCGCTCTCCAACGTGTGCACCCACCGCGGCACGCTCGTCGTCGACGGACCGGGGCACGAGCAGCAGCTGCGTTGTCGCTATCACGGCAGGCGCTTCTCGCTCGACGGCCGGTTCCACTCCATGCCCGAGTTCGAAGGGACGGCCGACTTTCCCTCCCCCGCCGACGATCTGCCGCGCGTTGCTCTGGGAACGTGGCAGCGTTTCCTCATGGTCGCGCTCGCGCCGGCGATGAACTTCGACGACGTCGTCGCTCCGATGCGCGCGCGCCTAGGCCACCTTCCTTTCGACCAGCTCGTGTTCGATCCAGCCGGAACGCGCGACTACGTCGTGAACGCGAACTGGGCGCTCTACATCGACAACTACCTCGAGGGCTTCCACATCCCGTACGTCCACAACAGCCTCGCGGCGGTGATCGACTACGGCGCGTATGCGGTCGAGCTCGAGCGATATGCCGTCCTGCAGATCGCGATCGCGAAGCCGGGCGAGACTGTGTTCAGCGCGCCGCGGTCTCACGCGGATGCCGGCAAGCTCATCGGTGCCTACTACTACTGGCTCTTCCCGACGACGATGTTCAACGTATACCCGTGGGGAATCTCGGTGAATGTCGTCGTGCCGCTCGCTGTCGATCGGACCCGCGTGTCCTTTCTCCCGTTCGTGTGGGACGCGAGCAAACGCGAACAGGGTGCCGGCGGCGGCCTCGATCGCGTCGAGCGTGAGGACGAGGCCATCGTCGAGGCTGTCCAGCGCG
>JBGPZT010000058.1:0-14935 GCA_041493915.1 Candidatus Limnocylindria bacterium | reverse complement strand
TGCGGACAAGGCACGAGATTCTGCGCCTTCAGCGCCAGATGGCTACGACGCGCGCCCTGCGCGGCGTGCGGGGTGCGTTTCTTGGGAAGAGGTGCCAAGAGCGTGCTCTCCTTTGAATGGGGCTCGGACGCTGCCGTACGTTCGCTTCGCTCACTAAACAGGGGCCCCTGCCCCTGAGCCGGGAGCGTCCGAACGAGGGCTACGACCTCATTGTATGGGCCAAGTGACCTGGCAGATCGCTGTCTTCGTGGTGTTCCGCATTCTTACCGCGCTGCCCGCGCTGCGCTGGCCCTTCGCCGGCGGCCTCTTCGCCCTGGTGACGGACTTCTCCGACCTCTTCCTCATGAACGCCATCGGCGGCATCGAGGACTACCAGCGCCTCGACAAGCTCTGCGATCTCGCCTACATGCTCGTGTTCCTGAGGGTCGCGCTCGGCTGGACCGGTCTCGAGCGCGGCGTCGCCGCGACGCTGTTCGGCTACCGGATGATCGGCGAGGTCGTCTTCGAGCTCAGCGGGGCTCGCTGGACTCTCCTCGTCTTTCCGAACGTATTCGAGTTCTGGTTCATCGCCGTCGCCGCCCTCCATCACTACCGTCCCAGCGCCGCGCTGTCACGCCGCGATGCCGCGATCGCGTTCCTCGCGCTGCTGCTCGGCAAGGAGGCGCAGGAGTACTTCCTCCACTTCGACCGCTTCCTCGACAGCTTCACCGCTTTCGACGCCGTGACCGGCCTGTGGCGGGCGCTCTTCGGGCGCTAGTCGCGCTCGGCGTGGAAGTCACGCAGCTTCTCGAGCTTGGCGAAGCGCTCGTCCACCGCCGTCTGGTGCTCATGCGGTCGCTGGTTCAGATCCTCGCCGCACACGTGGCACAGGCCTTTGCAGTCCGGCTGGCACAGTGGCGCGACCGGAGTGGCGAGGAAGATCTCCTCCCGCAGCAGTGGCGTCAGGTCGATCTTGAAATCTGAGCTGATCGTCTTCGCATCCGTCGGCGCCTCGCCCAGCGATTCGCCCGACATGACGCCGAACCGCGCGAAGTACTGCTCGGCGAAATCCGCGTGCACCGGCGTCTCGATCGGCACGAGGCAGCGGCTGCAGATCGCCTCGAGGCTCGCGTCGGCCGCGCCCTCGAGATACGCACCGGGGTTCGTGTGGGTCGCGACGATGTCGGCGTCGATCGAGACCGCGCCGGCCTCCAGCAAACCGGAGTTCTCGCCGTTCGGATCGATCGGCGACTCAGCGACGTGATAGTCGGCCTGCGCGCCGACGGGCTGCTTCAGCAGCGGCGCGACGTTGACGATCATGTGACTACCCCTCGGTCGGTTGCGGCTTGCGCTCCTCGATGACCTCGAGGCTCCTCTTGATGATGGACAGAGATTTCACCAGATCGCTCTCGAGGCGAACGAGCACATCGGCGGCGTACTGGTCGGCGCCGCTCATCGTCTCGTCGGACTTCGCCTGCGCCCTATCGACAAGCTCCTGTGCCTTCATCTCGGCTTCCCGCAGGATCGATTGATCCTGTAAGAGGAGCGCCGCTTGCTCCTGGGCCGCGCCGATGATCTGCTCCGCCTCCTCGCGCGCCTTCGAAAGGACGCGGTCGCTCTCCTGATTGATGCGCCGCGCCTGACGCACTTCCTCGGGGATGGCGACGCGCAGCTGATCGATGACGTCAAGGATCGCTGCCTGCTCGAGGATGACCTGGCTCGTCATCGGGACCTTGCGGGCGTTGACGACGAGCGATTCGAGGCGTTCCACGAGGAACTGGATGTCCAAGGTCACCCTCCTCCGCGACCGCCATCGTATCGCAGGAACAGCAGGGTCTCCTGGCCGATCTCCTTCGCCCGCAGCACGCGGACGCCGTCGGGCAGCGTCGGCTGGTGCTTCTTCAGCACCCGCGCGACAACATAGGCCTCGGGTGCCAGCGCGCCGGCGAGACGCGGATGAGCCAGCGTCGCCTCGAGGATGGCCACGTCGGCAAAGGGTGGATCGCAGAAGACCACGTCGTATGGGCCGGCGATCGATTCGAGGAAACCGAGGACATTCGCGGCGATGACCTCGGCGCGATCGGCGAAGCCGGTGGCCGTGATGTTCCTCCGGAGCGCCTTCAGCGCCTCGGCCGAGCGCTCGACGAACGTGGCCCTGACGGCCCCGCGCGAGAGCGCCTCGATGCCGAGCGTGCCCACCCCGGCGAAGAGGTCGAGCACGCGCGCCTCGTCGATGACCGGCTCGAGGATCGCGAAGAGCGTCTCGCGGATCCGATCCGTCGCGGGCCGCGTCGCGCCGCCGCGCGGCGCATCGAGCGTTCGACCCTTCGCGCTCCCGGCGATGACCCTCATGCCAGCGCGTAACGACGCCAGAGATCGGCGACGGCGCGCTCGAGCGACGCGTGCTCGGGTCGCTCGAGCTGCGGATCGGCGGCCAGGATGCGGTCCGCCTCGACCGTGGTCTCCTCCATGAGCGCGGGATCGACGTCGGCGAGATCCACGATGCGCAACTCGTTCCCCTCGCCACTCTGTCGTTTGCCGAGGAACTCGCCCGCGCCGCGGATCTGCAGATCGCGCTTGGCGAGGTCGAAGCCATCGAGCGGCACATCGGTGCCGGGCTTCTTCTCGGTCATGGCGGCCAGCCGCTCCGACTCATCCGCGGCCTCGCTCACGAGGATGCAGAACGCGCGCTGGCCGCGGCGCCCGACCCGACCGCGCAGCTGGTGCAGCTGCGCGAGCCCGAACCGCTCGGCGCCGAGGATGATCATCACGGTCGCACTCGGGATGTCGATCCCGACCTCGACGACCGTCGTCGCCACGAGCACGTCGAGCTCGCGCGCCGCGAAGCGGCGCATGACGTCGTCGCGCTCGCGCGCCGGCATGCGCCCGTGCAGCAGGCCGATGCGCACGCCCGCGAGCTCCTTTGCCCTCAGGTCGCGGAACGTCGCCTCGGCGCTCGGGATGTCGTCTTCCGGATCCTCCTCGATCCGCGGCGTCACGACGAACGCCTGCTCGCCGGCCGCGACGCGTTCTTTGACCCACGGCCAGACCTTCGGCAGCGCCTCGTGCGGGCGGACCTCGGTGCGAATGGACTGACCGCCCGACGGCATCTCGTCGAGGATCGAGATGTCGAGGTCGCGGTAGACGGTCTGGGAGAGCGTCTGCGGGATCGGCGTAGCGGTCGTCAGCAGCAGGTGCGGATCGAGGCCCTTCTCTCGGAACGTCGCGCGCTGGCGCACGCCGAAGCGATGCTGCTCGTCAACGATCGCGAGCCCGAGGCGCGCGAACGAAACGCTCTCCTCGACGAGGGCGTGCGTGCCGACCACAACGTCGAGCTCGCCGGACGCGAGGCCGGCGAGTATCTGCTGACGCGCGGCGCCGGTGACGCTGGAGGTGAGCAGCGCGTGACGCGGGCCGCCGCCGGCGAACAGCGTCGCGAGCGAGCGATGGTGCTGTTCGGCCAGAAGCTCGGTCGGCGCCATGAGCGCGGCCTGCGAACCGGCGGCCACCGCGACGCGCGCCGCGAGCGCCGCCACCACGGTCTTGCCCGATCCGACGTCGCCCTCGAGCAGACGGGACATCGGCACACGCTGGCCCAGGTCCTCGCGGATCTTGTCGAAGGCGCGGCGCTGCGCTCCGGTGAGCGCGAATGGAAGTCCTGCGATCCAGCGCGCGACATCCTCATCGTTGACGCGCAGCGGCAGCGCCTTGGCGTCCTTCGTCCAGCGCGCGCGCCGCTGGCCGAGCGCGAGCTGCAGCACGAGGAGCTCGTCGAACGCGAGACGGCGTCGCGCGCTCCACAGATCCTTCCACTCCGACGGGAAATGCACCTCGCGCAGCGCGTCCTGTATCGGCACCAGCGAACGGCGCGTGCGCACCGCCTCCGGCAAGGGATCGGCGACCTCGCGCACGACCGGCGTTCGCTTCGCGCCGCCCATCACCGCGGTGTGCAGCCAGCGGCGCAGGTGCCCCTCCTTGAGTCCCTCGGTCAATCGGTACATCGGCACGATGCGGCCGGTGTGCACCGCCTCCGCCGCCGCGTTCTCCATCTTCGGATTCGAGAACTGGAGCGCGCGTCCGAAGAACTTCACCTTTCCGGAGAGCCGCACGAGCTGCCCTTCGGGATAGCGCTCTTTGATGAACTGACGACCGAACCAGGTCGCGCGCACGTTCGTGGGCGAGCGGTCCTGTGGGTCCAGCAGCTCGACTTCGGTCATGAGCTGCCCGCGCGCAGTGCGGCGCTGGCCGATCCGGCCGAGGATCGCCTCGACGGTCTGCTCCTGCTCCGCGCGCACGCTCTTCAGCGGCGTGAACTTCGAGAAGTCCACGTATGTTCGAGGCAGGTGCCAGAGAAGATCGCCGATCGTGCGGATCTCGATGCGCTCGAGCAGCTTCGCCGAGTCCTCACCGATCCCCGGCAATGCCGTGACCGGCAGCTCGAGCGAGCTGCTCGGCCTAGTCGCGGACGCGGGCGACTGCCGCACGGTCGGCTCCCTTCGGTCGTGAGGCTAGCAAGAGCGGACTCGTGGCTACTCTCTCGGTCCGCGGCGCTGGCCGCGTAGAGTCACACCGTCGTGGAAGCTCCACCGCGGATCAAACCCAAGAGTCTCGACGACTACCTCGAACAGCTGAGCAAGACTGTGTTCCAGGCCGGCATCAGCTGGCGGGTCGTCGATGCGAAGTGGTCCACGATCAAGCCCGCCTTCCGTGGCTTCCAGGTCGAGCGCGTCGCCCGCATGGGAGACCGCGAGATCGACGCGCTCGCGAGTGATCCGCGCGTCATTCGAAGCAGGCCGAAGATCGCCGCGGTGGTGCACAACGCCGGCGCCATCCTCGACCTCGAGCGCGGCGGTGGGTTCCGGAAACACCTTCGTTCGTTCGACGACTACGAGGCGCTCGCGGCAGATCTCAAGAAGCGCTTCAAGTTCGTCGGCGACAGCGGGACGTACCACTTCCTTTGGACTGTGAGCCATCCTGTCCCTGACTGGCGGGTCTGGGCGAAGGCCCACGGCATCACGTGGGGCGACAAGGCGGCAACGACCAAGAAGGCCGCGACAACGAACAAGGGAAAGACCACGACGCGAAAGACCACGAGGCGGCGGCCGACGGGGAGCTAGCCGTGGTCACTCGGCCGCGACGATGAAGGGGTAATGCGGCTGACCGCCATCGATCACCTCGACCTCGACGCGAGGGCACGCGGCGCGGAGACGCTGCGCGGCGTGCTCCACGCGCGCCGGGTCGACGTCGGCCCCCGAGTACAGCGTGAAGAGCTCGGCCTCGGTCAGGCGCTTGGCCGCATCGACCAAGACCGTCACCTCGTCCTCACCGTGTGACACGACGCGACCGTCAAGCAACGCGATCGCCTCGCCGGCGCGGACCTGCTGACCATCGATGGTCGACGAGCGGATCGCGCGGGTCACCTCGATGCCGTGCGCGCGCTCCGCGACCTCGCGCATCTCGTCGGCGACCTGCGTCGCCTCCTTCGTCGCATCGAACGCCACGAGCGCGGCCATGCCCTGGGCGACGGTGCGCGTCGGGATCACCGTCACCGGCACGTCGGCGAGCTTCGCAGCGGACTCCGCTGCAAGGATGACGTTCTTGTCGTTCGGCAGCACGACGACGTGACGCGCATTCGCCTCGCGGATCGCGCCGAGCAGCTCCTCCGTGGATGGATTCATCGTCGCGCCGCCGCGCAGCGGCGTGGCGCCGAGCGAGCGCGCCACGGTCGCGAAGCCCGAGCCAGGCACGACCGCAACGACGCCCACGGATGCCGCGGGCACGCGGCTCGGAGGCTCGATGACGATGCCCGTCGCCGCTTCGTGCAGGGCGGTCATCGCGTCGAGGTCTTCGATCACCACGTCACCGATCCGGCCGGCGGTCATGCCGATCGCGACGATCTTGTCGGGCTGAAGCGTGTGCACGTGGACCTTCATCACCGATTCGTCGCCCACGACGAGGACACAGTCGGCGCCGAACTTCGTCATCTCCGCGCGGATGTCCCCGATCGGCCGCGTCGGCTGCTCCACCAGGAACTGCACGTCGTACGCGCCCGCCCACGAAGAGACCTCGGTCGCGACCGCGTGCGCCGGCGCGGCCTCTGACCGTGTCGCCGCGGCGGCGATGCTCGGACTCCGATCTTCGACGGCGGCGAGCGCCCCATCCAACAGATACCAGAGGCCCTTTGCGCCGGCGTCAACGACGCCCGCGGCCTTGTTGACCGGGTTCTCCATGCGCGTGCGCGTGACCGCCTCAGCGCCGGCGTCGACCACGCGTCGCAGCATGGTCGCGAGATCGCCCGAATCGTTGGCCGCGGCGTCCTCGATCGCGACCGTGACGGTCAGGATCGTGCCCGGCGCCGGCGCGGCAACGGCGTCATGAGCATGCCGACGCGCGAGACTGAGCGTCGCGCGCAGCTCGCGATTACCGAGACCCTCCGCGGTCGCAAGCGCATCCTTCAGGCCGCGGATGATCTGCGAGAGGATGACGCCGCTGTTGCCGCGAGCGCCCATCAGCGCGCCGTGAGCGGCGGCCGCGCTGACCGCGGCCAGGGTCGGCTCGGCCGCACGAGCGTGCTTGAGAGCGGAGCGCACGGTGTGGACCATGTTCGTTCCGGTGTCGCCGTCGGGCACCGGATACACGTTCAGCGCGTTGACCTCGTCGACCGCGCGCTCCAGACGATCGGCCGCGGCTTCGAGAACGCGCAACAGTGTCGTGCCGTCACATTGCGTCGCGATGGACGCGACAGTACCATTGACGTTCGCTCAAGAGAGTTCCCCATCTGAGGAGATGCCGCCGATGCCACGCGCCTGCGCGATCTGCGGGAAGACCGCGGCGTTCGGATCGAACGTGAGTCACTCGAAGGTGCATACGAAACGTCGCTTCGACGCGAACCTCCACACCTCGATCATCGCCGGCGAGAAGCTGCTCGTCTGCACGCGCTGCCGCCGGAATCAGACGAAGGACGCGCGCCTAGCGAAGAAGCGCGAGAAGGCCAAGGCCCGCTAGACCGCCGCGACCGCCGCTCTCCCCTCCGGCACTTTCAGCTGACCGCAGCCCGCCGCGATGTCCTGCCCCTTGCTGATGCGAAGCGTCGCGGCGATGCCGTGCTCCTGAATGATCTCCGCGAACCGCTCCATGCGCGGCTCCGACGGACGCGTGAATCCTCCGGGCCCCTTGTTCACCGGAATGAGGTTCACGTGGTAATCGGACGTGGGGCCCAGCTGAATGATCCGCTCGGCGAGCTCCGTCGCGTGCGTCTCGGCATCGTTCACGCCCGCCAGCAGCACGTACTCGAAGGTCACGCGGCGTTTGGTCCGAGCCACGTAGCGCGCGGATGCGGCCAGCACCTCGTCAATGCCCCACCGCTTGTTCAGCGGCACGATCGCGCCCCGGATGGCGTCGTTCGGCGCGTGCAGCGAGACCGCGAGGTTCATCGGTAGATCGAGCGCGGCGAGCTGGTCCATCTGGGGGACGACGCCCACGGTCGAGATCGTCACGCGCCGCGGGCTGATGCCGAAGAGCCGCGGGTCGATCAGCATCCGCACCGCAGCGACGGTCGCGTTGAAGTTGGCGAGCGGCTCCCCCATGCCCATCGCGACGACGTGCGACACGCGCTCCCCACGTGCGACGAGCTCGCGTTGCCAGTGCCGGACCTGATCGACGATCTCGCCGACCGTGAGGTTGCGCACCAGGCCCATCTCGCCCGTCGCGCAGAACGCGCAGGCCATCGGGCAACCGGCCTGCGTCGAGAAACACACCGAGTTGCGCGCACCGTGATGTGGCATGAGCACCGACTCGATGTGGTGACCATCGTGCAGCCGGAGCAGTGCCTTGCGCGTCTCTCCGTCGGCACTCGCGACCTCGGTCTCCGGCTCGACGGCGCTGAAGCGGAAGGAGCGCGCAAGCAGGTCGCTTAGTGCCCTCGGCATGTCGGTGAGCTCGTCCCAGCTCGACTCGGTGCCGCGCGCGATGTGCCGCCGGATCTGGCGCGCGCGGTAGGCGGGCTCCTGACGGTCGCGCAGCCACGCGACAAGCGTGCGCTCGTCGACGTCGGTGATCGCGGGACGCGCGGCCTTCACCTAACGAGCGTACCCGTCACGACGGGACGCGCGAGCCCTCCACGGCGCGCAGACCGCGCGCCCAGTTCTCGCCGGTCATCGTCCTCTTGCCGGCCGGACGCACCAGCTCGAGACGCAGCCAGCCCGCGCCGGCCGCGACCTCGGGCCAGCCGTCGTGGACCTCGAGCACGCCGTGCTCCTTCGGCGTGCCGCCGGACACCGACGCGCCGGCGACTACAAGACGCTGTCCGCGGAACGTCGTCCACGCGCCGGGCTCGGGCGTGAACGCCCGCACCCGGCGAGCGAGCTCGTCCGCCGGCCGCGCGAAGTCGAGCTCGCCGCCGCGCGATGTCAGCTTCGGCGCCTGTGTCGCCTGGGACGGGTCCTGCGGTGTGCCGCGCAGCTCTCCGGCGGCATAGCGCGGCAGCTCGCGCTCGAGCAGACCCGCGCCGAGTACCGCCAACCTTCGGGTCAGGTCGCCCGCTGACTCCGTCGCACCGATCGCCGTCCGCTCCAGCGCGAGGATCGGGCCCTCGTCGAGCGCCGCCGTGCCCTCCATCAACGTCACGCCGGTCTCCCGGTCACCGGCGAGGATGGCCTGCGCGATCGGCGCGGCACCGCGCCAGCGCGGCAGCAGTGAAGCGTGCACGTTGACGGCGCGACCGCTCACCGCGTCGAGCAGCGCAGGTGGGATCCGGTTGCCGTAGGCGGCCCACACCAGGATCTCGGGCCGGAGCGCAATGATGTCGCGCAGCGCGGACTCGTCGATGCGCGCCGGCTGCAGCACCGGCACGCCGAACGCGAGCGCGCGCGCTTTGACGGCGGGAACGCTGAGACGGCCTCGGTCGCCCGCGCGGTCGGGCTGCGTGACCACAGCGACGAGCTCGAGCGCGGCGCGGTCGCACAGGCGATCCACCGCCTCGAGCGACGGAACGGCGAACGCCGGCGTTCCGAGAAATACGGTGCGCAGCTTCAGGGCCGCAGCCGCTCTCCCTCGCCCGCGTCCGTAGGTTCGTCGACGTCGACCGCGTGCAGGTCGTCGCGCGAGCGAAGAAGGTCCACGTAAAGGACGCCGTTCAGGTGATCGATCTCGTGGAGCATGCACTGCGCCCCGAACTCTTCACCCTCCACGACGAACTTCTTGCCCGTGATGTCCAGGGCGACGATCCGCGCCTGCACTGGCCGCTCGATCATGCCGTACATGCCGCGCACCGACAGGCAGCCCTCGCTGGTCTCATCGAGCTCGTCGCTGACCCACTCGATCTTCGGCTCGACCGCGACGATCCCGGCCTCGTCCACGTCCATGATCGCGACGCGGAGCGGGACGCCGATCTGCGGCGCCGCGATGCCGATCCCGCGCGCGGCGACCATCGACGCGAACATCCGCTGCGCGAGCGCCTCGAGATCGCCGCGATGCGTGCGCGGCTTCTTCGCGGGAGCGTGGAGCACCGGATCGCCGATCTGCCGCACCTCGACCGCGTGCGCCGTCACGAACGCGGGCGCGGACCACTTCGCGCGACGACCCGGGTCGATCCGCCACGGCGATCCCTTCGCGATGCGCAGGCGCGGTGGCTGCGGCTCGCCCTGCTCATCCCGGGCGAGGCTCTCGCTCATCCCAGCAGTGTCACCGGGTCAACGTCGACCGTCCACTCCGCCGAAGGGGGGACGCGGTCGAGGAGCGCCTGCGGTCGCGCTCCGCGCAGGACGAGCTGCATGCGAAATGCTCCGGCACGCTTCGCCGCGAAGGCCGGAGCCGGACCGAGCACCTCGGCATCGCCGGCCGCCTCGGCACGGAGCGCCTTCGCGTACGTGTCCGCGCGCCGCTCGACCGTTTCCGCGCGCTTCGCCTGCGTCTGGAGAAGCACGAGCTTCGCGAACGGCGGGTAGCCGAATCGCCGGCGGCCGTCGAGCTCCCAGGCGGCGAACGTCGCGTAGTCGTGCGCCGCCGCGGCGCGGATCGCGTAGTGATCGGGCAGATACGTCTGCACGATCCCCCGGCCACCCGCGGGTCCGCGGCCCGAGCGACCGAGCACCTGGGTCAGCAGCTGGAACGTCCGCTCCGACGACGAGAAATCCGGAAGGCTGAGCACGGTATCCGCATTCACGACGCCGACGAGCGACACGCCGGGAAGGTCAAAGCCCTTCGCGACCATCTGCGTGCCGACGATGACCTGCGCGCGCCGCGATCGCATCCGCTCGAACAGCGCCGCGTGCGAGCCCTTCGCGCGCACGGCATCGCGGTCGAGTCGCAGCAGCGCAGCCTTCGGAACGACCGCGCGCACCTCCTCCTCGACGCGCTGCGTTCCGACCCCGAGATGCCGGATCCGCGTGCTCCCGCACGCCGGGCAACGCTCGGGCGGCGTCCCGCGGCGACCGCACCGGTGGCACACCAGCGTCCCATCGGCGTGGTACGCGAACGGGATGTCACACGCGGGGCAGTTCACGACGTGACCGCAGTCACGACAGAGCACAACTGTCGCGAACCCGCGGCGGTTGAGATAAAGGATGGCCTGCTCGCCTTTCGCGACCGTGCGTTCCAGCGCAAGGCGCAGCGCGCGCGACAGCGTTCCGCGGTTGCCGGCCTTCAGCTCGAGACGTAGGTCAACGATCGTCGTCGGCGGCATCGCGAGATCGCTCACTCGCTCCGGGAGTGGAAGCAGCCGCAGCTCCCCCCTCATCGCGGCGTGGTAGGTCGTGACGCGCGGCGTGGCGCTTCCAAGGACGACGACCGCTCCGGCGACCCGTCCCAACGCGAGCGCGGCATCGACGGCGTGGTAGCGCGGCGCGCTCTCCTGTTTATAGGAGGGCTCCTGCTCCTCGTCGACGATCACGAGTCCCGGGCGCTCGAGCGGCGCGAACAGCGCGGAGCGCGACCCGACCACGACGTCGGCGGTCCCGTCGAGGACGCGGCGCCACTCGTCGTACCGCTCGCCGGCCGAGAGCGCTGAGTGCAGGAGCGCGACGCGCTCGCCGAAGCGCGCGACGAACCTCGCGACGACCTGCGCAGTGAGGGCGATCTCCGGCACGAGAACGATCACCCCCTGCCCCATCGCGAGCGCGCGCGCCGCGGCGCGGAGGTACACCTCCGTCTTTCCGCTCGCGGTCACGCCGTGCAGCAGGAACGGCGCACCGGTCCCGAGGCTCGCGATGATCGTCTGGAGCGCGTCAGCCTGACCCGCGGTCGCGGTGGCGTCACGCACCGCGTCGTCCTCGCCGAGCGCGAACTCGCGGGGGATTCGGCGGACGCTGCGCGCCCCTTCGAGCACGAGGCCGCGTTTCGCGAGCGCGCGTGCAGCGACCAGTGCGCCGCCGGCCTCGGCGAGTTCCGCGGAGCTCACCGCTCCCGCGGCGAGCGCCCGCAGCGTGGCGAGCTGCCGTGCGCCCAGACGTGCCGAGCCCGAGAGCGCGTCGCGACCGGCCGGCGTCAGGGCGAACACCGGTTCGCGCCGGTCACCACGGGCGGTCGGCAGGCCTGCGCGCGCGCGACCGGCGAGCGCGGGCGGCAGCATCGCGCGGACCGCGTCGGCGATCCCGCAGCGATATTCGCCGGCGATCCAGGCCGCGAGCGCGAGCTGATGCGCGCGCAGCAGCGGCAGCGGATGGACCAGCGCGTCGATCGCGCGCAGGGTCCCCTCATACGGCGCGTCGAGCCGCACGACGACGCCCGCGACGGAGCGCGGGCCGAAGCCGACACGAACGAGATGCCCCGGAGCCAGCGCCAGACCGTCGGGGACCGAATAGGTGAACGTGCGTGCCGGTCCGCGGACGCCGGCGAACACCGCGACCTCCGCGGTGCGCATGGTCACAGGTCGTAATGTCGCGGGCGCTTCGTCTCTTTCTTGATGATCGCGGCGATCTGATCGGCCGTCTCATCGATCTTGCCGTCCTCGTTGACGACGACGTAGTCGTACTCCGGCGCGGCCGCCATCTCGATCTCGGCGTTGCGCAGACGCACCGCGCGCTGCTCCGGCGTCTCGGTGCCGCGATGCTCGAGACGGCGCTGCAGCGCTTCGATTGACGGCGGCATGATGAATATGGTCAGCGCCTCCGGCAGCTGCGACTTGATCTTCCGCATACCTTGCGGATCGGGCTTGACGATCACGATCTTGTGGCTGCGCAGCGTGTCGCCGAGAATGTCGCCCCGCACGCCCTTGAACTCGCCGTGGACGATCGACCATTCGAAGAAGTTGCCTGCCTCGATCTCCTGGCGGAACTTCTCGGGCGAGTAGAAGTAGTACCGCACGCCATCGACCTCACCGGGCCGTGGCTTGCGGCTCGTCGCGGTGACGTAGACAACGGCGTCGTCCAGCTTCGGCACGAGCCGGTCGATGACGGTGTCCTTTCCCCCAGCGGACGGCGCCGAGATGATGACGAGAAGACCCTTGCCGTCGACGCTCACGACACCTCCTCGAACAGAGGCGACGTGGACGCCGGTGTGCCGAGCGTCTCCAGGTACGCGACGAGGTCGGGCGCGAGCGGCGCGGTGAAGGTGCGCTCGCCCGCGTGCGGCAGGCGCACCGTGAGCCGCCATGCGTGAAGGAACTGCCGCGCGAGTCCGCTCGTGTCGCCGCGCCGTCCGTACACCGGGTCGCCAACGATAGGGAAATGCGCGTACGCGAGATGTACGCGGATCTGGTGCGTCCGGCCGGTCACCGGCTCGACGTGCAGCAGCGAGGTGCGGTCGCTGCCCCCGCCCCATGCGGCGATGCGCTTGAAGCGCGTCACCGCTTCACGGCCACCCGCGCGCACGACCATGCGGCGCCGGTCCTCCGCGTCACGCTGGAGCGGCGCCTCGACGACCGTCGCGCTGTCACCGGGGTCGCCCCACACCAGCGCGAGATATTCCTTGGCGAAACGCTTCGCCTGGAGCTGCCGCCCGAGCGCGAGCTGAGCGACGTCCGTCTTCGCGACGACCATCACGCCGCTGGTGTCTTTGTCGAGTCGATGAACGATCCCCGGACGGCCGCTCTCGCGTCCGGTTGTCGACTCGATGCGGCCGAGCATCGCGTTCACGAGCGTGCCGGTCTTGTGCCCGTGCGCCGGGTGCACGACGAGGCCCGCGGGTTTGTTCACGACGACGACGTCCTCGTCTTCGTACAGCACGTCGACCGCGATGTCCTCCGCCCGCAACAGCACATCGGGCTCCGCCTCGGGAACATCCACGACCAGCTCCTGCCCCTCGCGCACCTTGTACGCGGGCTCGACCGGCGCGCCGTTGACGCGGACATGCCCGCCGCGCGCGAGCCTCTGGATCGCGCTCCGCGAGAGAAGGCTGTGCTCCGCCAGGAACTTGTCGACGCGCTGGCCCCCGGCGTCGACGCGCAGCGTGATCGTGTCGGTCATGCCGCCGGCGCGGCCGTCTTCCGCTCCTCCTGCCATAGCAGCAGGGTGACGAACAGGATTCCTAGCACGATCGACGAATCAGCCACGTTGAAGGCCCAGAAACGGATGCCGTTCGGGATGCCGACGTCCACGAAGTCCACGACGTAGCCCTGCGTCACGCGGTCCAGGAGGTTTCCGCACGCGCCGCCCAGCTGCATGCCGAGCGTCGCGGTGACGAGGGGCGACGAATTTGCGAACTGCCGGTAGTAGTAGACGATCGCGAGCACGGCGATCACCGAGAGGACGGAGAGGAGCGTCGTGCGCTCCGGCAGCAGCCCGAAGGCGGCGCCGGTGTTCTGCGTGTGGACGATGCGAACGTAGTCGCCGACGACCTGCCGCCCTTCGGACAGCGGGATATTCTGTTCGACCCACATCTTGGTGATGCGATCCAGCGCGAACACGAGGACGGCGATGCCCGCGACCAGCGCGAGGCGACGAGGGGACATGACGAAATCCTAGGCGGGAAACGCGCTGCCGTCGCTAGGTGACCATGCCTCCGTCGACGACGATGACCTGGCCCGTGATGTACGCGGCCTCATCCGAGGCGAGGAAGGCGATGGCGCCAGCGACGTCGTCGACCGTCCCGAATCGTCCCAGGGGGATCTGCTTCAGGATCGTCTCTTCCATCTGCTTCAGCAGAGCGTTCGTGAGGTCTGTCGGGATGAAGCCGGGGGCGACGGCGTTGCAGGTGATGTTGCGGCTCGCCATCTCGCGCGCCACCGTCTTCGTGAACCCGATCAGGCCCGCCTTCGCCGAGGCGTAGTTCGCCTGACCGGCGTTCCCCGCGATGCCCGCGACCGACGACACGTTCACGATGCGGCCGCCGCGCTGCTTCATCATCGGGCGCATCGCGGCCTTGGTGACGAGGAACGCGCCGCGCAGGTTGAGGTCGAGGACCGCGTCCCACTCCTCAGCGGTCATGCGGATCAACAGGTTGTCGCGCGTGATACCCGCGTTGTTCACAAGGATGTCGAGCCGGCCCTCGCCGAACGCGAGCGCTTCCTTCACGACGCGCTCGGCATCGGCATCGACGGAGACGTCGCCCTGGATGAGCGCCGCGGTCGAGCCCGCCTGCTCCACGAGCCGTTTCGCTTCCGCTGCGGCTTCGGCGTTGCCCTTGTAGTTGATCGCGATCTTCGCGCCGTCGCGCGCCAGCCGGACCGCCGTCGCGCGACCGATGCCGCGGGCGGCCCCCGTGATCAGCGCAGTCTTCCCAGCAAGCGAGCTCACGAAGGGATGATGCACGCCGAGAGAAGAGGCGCTGAGCGCGACCGACCGAGGGCCCCCGCGCGGCGGGGGACCCCGGCCCGCTGAGGGACGGGGTGCGCCGCGTTGAGAGGGTTTCGGTCGGTCGCGCGAGGCGCGGACATTAGTCGGCGGAAGTCAGCCTTTCGTGAAGATCAGCGACGCGTTGTGTCCCCCGAAGCCCATCGAGTTGGAGAGCGCGGTGGTGATGGCCTGCGCCCGCGCGGTGTTGGGCACGTAGTCGAGATCGAGGCCGGGGTCGGGAGTGGTGT
>JBGPZT010000175.1:0-4935 GCA_041493915.1 Candidatus Limnocylindria bacterium | reverse complement strand
CGTGCGCCACGAGCACGCGCTGCGCAAGGGCGAGCTGGTGGTCGCGGTCCGCGTGAGCGATTCCGCGCTCGAACGGCGCGGCACGTTCCTCAAGGCGATGGACCGCAAGGCCTGGAGCTTCGCGCTGGTGTCGGTCGCGGCCACCGCGAAGATCCAGGGCGGCAAGGCGCACGACGTGCGGATCGTCCTCGGCGGCGTCGCGCCGGTCCCGTGGCGCGTGCCCGCAGCGGAGAAGCAGCTCGACGGCACCGGCCTCGACGACAACGCTTGCCTGGCCGCGGCCGACGCCATCCTCGCCGGCGCGCGGCCGCTCCGCGACAACGGCTACAAGGTGACGCTCGCTCGCGAGCTCATCCGCCGCGCGCTCCGCTCGCTCGTCGCGTGAGCCCGTGAGCGTCGCCGAAGACGCGCTCATGGCGGCGATCGAGTCGAGCCTGCAGGTCTACCCGCCCGTCTCAGGTCTCTCCGAAGATCTTGGCGTCAGAGGAGTGCGCGGGCGCGTCACCGATCTCTCGCATCCGCTCGCGAACCTCGTCGGCATGGCGGACATCGCGCCCGAGGACGTCGACGCGACACTGAAGATGGTCCGCAACCGGTACTCGCGCGGGCGCAAGGCCT
This sequence comes from Candidatus Limnocylindria bacterium, assembly GCA_041493915.1. GTDB lineage: Bacteria > Chloroflexota > Limnocylindria > P2-11E > P2-11E > CF-39. The sequence continues at coordinate 4,317 of JBGPZT010000175.1, read as the reverse complement.
ACGGATGGGTGACCGGCCCCCTCACGCGGCCGCACGATCTCGGTGCGCGGCTCGTCGCCAGTGGACTCACCAAGGCCGACGAGATGGCAGGCATGGTGCTCACCGATCTCGCCGTTCCGATCGCGGTCGATCCGAAGATCGAGGTCCGCGAAGCGACGTTGCACGAGGCCCAAGCCGCGAGCGAGATGATGGCACGCGCATACGGGATGCCCGAAGAGGTCGCACGGTTCTTCAACGTCATGCTCGCGATGATCGACGGCAAGGTGAAGAACAGCGGGTACTTCGCGTTCGTCGATGGTGGCACCGAGCCAGTCGGCTGGAGCTACCTCGTGTACCTGCCGGACTCGCCGATCGTCCTGCTCGGTGGTGCCGCGACCATTCCCGAGCATCGCGGTCGCGGCATCTACAGCGCCCTCGTCGCCAAACGGCTCGCCGACGCGCGCGCCGTCGGCCGCCGTGCCGCGGTCATCCAGGCGGTGCGCTCGACCTCTGCGCCGATCGCCGCGAAGCTCGGCTTCCGCGAGGTCTGCAGCCTCGAGTTCTATGCCTGGGAAGGCGCGCCGCATCAGGACATCCCGATGCTGAAGCTCGAGGACTAGCGCGACCGAACGCGAGCCTTAGGCTCGCGCGATGCCCGCCATCCGCCGCACGCCGCTCACGGAGCTGTTCTGGCGCGCGCACCGAACCGTTTTCCGCGCCAGTGGCGGCCGCATCGGGTCGCGCGTCGGTCCGCTGCCCGTCTTGCTCCTCAGCGTGCGCGGCCGGAAGAGCGGTGTTGCGCGCGACGTTCTCCTCAACTATCTGCGCGACGGCGAACGCGTCGCGGTGTTCGCGTCACACGCCGGCGAGGAGCGCGAGCCGCCGTGGTGGCTGAACCTGCGCGACGCCGGCGAGGCCGAGATCCTGGTCGACGGCAAGCGTTCGCGCGTGCGGGCCCGCGAGGCGCAGGGCGTTGAGCGCGATCGGCTGTGGTCCGAGGTCAAACGCCGCGATGACGCGTTCATCGAGTACGAGACGCGGACCGCGCGACAGATCGCGGTCGTGGTGCTCGAGCCGCTCTAGGACTCTCGTCGCGCGAGGCGCCACGCGAGCGCGCCGTACGCGATCGCGACCCATACGAGAAGCACCGCGTACGAGATCCATTCGTCGTTGAAGAGCGCCTTTCCCGCGAGACCGTTGGTCATGATGCGCATGCCCTGGAACGTCGGGAACGCCCGGAGCGCGAGGTCCACTGGGTCCGGCACCGGGAGGCCAGCGACGAACGCCGGTCCGATGATCGGCAGCAGCAGGACGCTCGACCAGGTGTAGACCTGCCCCGCGGTGCGGAACAGACCACCGACCAGCAGACCGAGTCCGATGAGGGACACCGCGAGCAGGCCGGTGCCAGCGACGAACGTCGGTATGTCGACAGGCTGCAGCCGCGTCAGTCCGAGCATGAGCACGACCGACGCCGCGCTGTACGCGACCCCGACGAGCGCCTTCCCGAGGATGACCTCGCGGTAGCTCGCGACGAGAAGGAGAGCGTCGAGCGTCTTCTTCTCGGCCTCCTCGGTGAGGACGATGGGCACGGCGAGCATGGCGATCATGCCGAGCATCATCACCACCGTCGCGAGCACGAAGTAGCGGCGCGCGCCGAGCTCGCCCAGGACGCCTGCTTCCGCGGACCCGGCCCGCACCCGCTCGACCGCCACGGTCGCGATCGGAGGCTGACCCGAGAGCGCCCGGATGCCGGCCTCGAGCGAAGCCGACACGAAGTTCGCCGCGGAGCTGCCATCCGTCGGCTGGATGAGCGTGATCGTCGGTCGGCGTCCCTGCCGGATCGCGTCATCGACGTCAGCGGGTAGCACGAAAGCCGCATCGACGTCCCCCTTCGCGACGAGACCGCGCGCCTCCGTGTCGCCCTCGACGTGGCGCAGCTTGAGGCTCACGGTCTGTCCGGCGCGGTCCTCCAGCGTGCGCACCAGGGCCGACGTCTCGGGGCCGGCGAAGGCGACCTTCACCTCGACGAGACGCTCCTCGGGGAAGATGGAGTTATAGAGGAGGGCCAGGAGGAGCGGTGTGAGCAGCGAGACCAGGACGCGCGAGTCGCGTACGGCGTCGACGACGTCCTTGCGGAAGATCGCGAGCACGATCGGGGCGCGCATCTAGAGCGACCGCCCCGCGAGCGCGATGAAGACGTCCTCGAGCGTCCCTTCCTGGGAATGCAACGTGAGCACCTGATCGGCGCGCATCCAATCCGCGAGCTTCGTCGCGTCCTGCGGGTCGTCGAGCCGGATCGTCTGCTCGGTGCGGTCGCGCAGCAGCACACCGGCCGTGCGCTGGCCGTACCGCAGCTTCAGCTCGCGCGGCGTGTCAAGCGCGACGATGCGGCCCTGGCTGAGGAAGGCAACGCGCGTGCAGAGCTCGTCAGCCTCCTCCATGTAATGCGTGGTGAGGAAGATCGTCGTGCCCTCGCGTGCGAGCTGCGCGACGAGCGTGCGCACCTCACGTGCCGACGTCGGGTCGAGCCCGCGCGTCGGTTCGTCCATGAACAGCACGCGCGGCGAGTTGATGAGCGACCGCGCGATCATGAGCCGCTGCTTCATGCCGCTCGAATACGTTTTCGTCTTGCGCTTCGCGGCGTCGCGCAGACCGACCAGATCCAGGAGCTCGTCCGCGCGCGACGCTTTGACGCCGTAGAGGGTCGCGAAGAAGCGCAGGTTCTCGATCCCGGCGAAGCGGTCGTAGAGGTTGGGATCTTCGAAGACCGCGTTGATGAGCGGCTTCACCCGGTCGCGGTCGGCGACGGCGTCGAGGCCCGCGACCATCGCGCGGCCGGCGGTCGGGCGTGCGCGCCCGGTCAGCATGCGGATCGTCGTCGTCTTGCCGGCGCCGTTGTGGCCGAGCAGGCCGAAGACCTCACCCTCCGCGACGCTGAAGGTGATGCCGTCCACGGCGCGCACCGCGCCGTAGTGCTTCTCGAGGCCCGTGACCTCGACCATCGTCTGACCGCTCACGCGCGGTCAGGCTAGCAAAGCATCAGCCGTCGATCGTCGCGGCGTGCACCGACGTGACGTATGGGAGGTACTGCGCGGCGCGCTCCCAGCTCTTGCCCTCGTCGCGGCTGGCCCACACATCGCCGTTCGCCGTGCCGAAGTACACGCCGAGCGGATCGAGCAGGTCGGTGTCCATCCCTTCGCGCACCGACTCGAGCGCCGCACCGGGCGGCAGGCCCTTGTCGTTGCGCGTCCACGTCGCGCCACGGTCGTGCGTCGAGTAGACGCCGATGCCCGGTGGCGACGCGGTGCGCTTCCTGTCGTCGAGCGGGATGACGTACGCGACCGATCGGTCGCGCGGGTGCATCGCGGCGGCGAAGCCGAAGGTCGACGGGAGGCCCTCGGTCCGGTTGCGCCAGGTCGTCTCGCCGGGTTCACGCCAGTACACGTCGACGTGCACGCGCATGAAGCGCACGCCGCTGGTGACGGGGTGGGCGAGAAGCTTGTGGATGCACTGGAAGACGTCGGGCCGATCTTCCTTTCCGCCGCTCTGCGCGTTGTCCTGAACCCAGGACCCGCCGCCATCGGTCGACGTGTACACGCCACCGACGCTGATGCCGACCTGCATCTTGTTCGGATCGGCGGCATCGATGGCGATCGAGTGCAGCCCCATGCCGCCAAAGCCCGGCACCCACTTCGCGCGCGAGGGTTGGTCGTCGAGGGCCGTGTTGAGCTGCCAGGTCTCGCCGCGGTCCTCGCTCTTCCAGAGCGCGGCCGGCTCGGTCCCCGCCCACACGACGTTCGGCGTCTTCGAGTGGCCCGGCTCGATGTGCCACGTCTGATAGAAGGTGCGATCGGAGCCCTCGGGAAAGGCGGGGTTCTTCGCCTTTTCCCAGGTCTTGCCGAGATCGCGGCTGTATTCGATGCGCGATCCGCCCCAGGTCGAGTTGATCGCCGCGTACATCGAGCCGTCGCGCGGGTCGTACGTCGCGTGGTGGATCGGCGCGGGCGCTTCGTGCGGACCGTCCACCGCCCACTTTTTCCGATCCGCGTCGCTACGCAGCATGTAGAGACCCTTCTTCGTTCCGACCAGCAGCACCACTTGCTTCGCCATCGCGTCCCCTCCTGAATTAGCCGCCCGACAGGGCGGGAATGACATGCACGATGTCGCCATCCGCGAGGGTAGCGTCCTCGCCACCCAGGAAGCGCGCGTCCTCCTCGTTCACGAAAAGGCTGAGGTGCGCGCGCAGCCGGCCATGCTCGTCGCGCAGGCGCTCCGCGAGCGACGGATGCGCGCGGACGAGCGCCTCGAGCGCCTCGCGCAGCGTCGCGGCGTCGAGCG
>JBGPZT010000029.1:0-20704 GCA_041493915.1 Candidatus Limnocylindria bacterium | reverse complement strand
TGTAACGGTAGAAGCCGCGACCGCCGCGCTTGCCCTGCATGCCGGCGTCGGTGAGGCGCTGCACGGCGCTCGGACCGCTCGTGATGCCGCGCGCGGCGGCGACGGTCTCGCCGACGTGCCGCGCGACGGTGAGGCCGACCTCGTCGGTGAGCGCCAGCGGCCCGATGGGCCATCCGAACCCGACCATCGCGCGGTCGATGTCCTCGATGCGCGCGCCCTCTTCGAGCAAGAGCATCGCCTCGGCGAGCATGAAGCCGAGCACGCGCGTGGTGTAGAAGCCGGGCGTGTCGCGCACGACGATCGCGGTCTTGCCCATGGCCTGCGCCTCGGCGACGACGCGCGCGAGCGCCTTCGGATCGGCCTTCTCGGGCCGCACGACCTCGACGAGCGGCATGCGGTGCACCGGCGAGAAGAAGTGCATGCCGACGATGCGCTCGGGATGGATCGCGTCGCGCGCGATGTCCGCGATCGGCAGCGCGGAGGTATTCGTGGCGATGACCGCGTCGTCGCGCATGACGCCCTCGAGCTCCTTGATCACGTTGCGCTTCACCGCGATGTCCTCGAAGACGGCCTCGATGACCAGGTCGGCGCGGCGGAAGCCGGAGTAGTCGGTCGTCCCGGTCACGCGCGAGATCACCCGCGCGCCCTCGCGCCGCTCGATGACGCGCTTGCGTGCGGCATCGGTCGTCAGCTTGCGCACCGCGTCGAGCCCGCGCGCGACCGCGTTCGTGTCGACGTCGCGCAGGCGGACGGTCGCGCCACCGATCGCGGCGGCCTGAGCGATGCCCGAGCCCATGAGGCCCGCCCCGACGACGGCGATGTCGTTCGGCGCTTCGCCGCGCGGCAGGCCCTCGAAGGCGGCGCGGCGCTGCGCGAGCCCGAGCACGAACAGCGCGATGAGGTTGCGCGACGCGTCGCTCGTCGCGAGCTCGCCGAACAGGCGCGCCTCGGCCTCGAGACCCGCGTCCATGCCGCTGCTGAGTCCGATCGCGATCGCCTCGAGCGCTTTGAGCGGGGCGGGGTAGTGGCCCTTCGTCTCCGCCAGCACGCGTGAGCGCGCCTGCCGCAGCGCGAACGCGCGCGCCGGCGCGAGCCACGTCACGGCGCGTTCGACCAGCGACGCGCCGCCCTGAACCTGGCGCTTCTTGCCGCGACGGGCGCGATCGATCGCGGCGCGCTCGAGCACGGCGGGATGCACGACCTCGTCGACGAGACCGGCGCGCAGCGCGCGGCGCGCGTTGCTGCGGCGCGCGTTAAGGATCTGATCGAGCGCACGGGGCAGACCGATGAGGCGCGGCAGCCGCTGCGTGCCACCGGCCGCGGGAAGGAGGCCGAGCGAGATCTCCGGCAGACCGACGCGCACGCTCGGCGCGTCCGCGGCGATGCGCCAGTCGCACGCGAGCGCGAGCTCGTATCCGCCACCCAGCGCGCTGCCGTTGATCGCGGCGACGGTGGGGAAGGGCAGCGCGGCGAGATCGTTGAAGATGCGCTGGATCTCGCGGCTCGCCTGGCTGATCTCCGCCGCCGACGGCCACGTCGACAGCATCGCGAGATCCGCGCCGGCGACGAACTGATCGGGTTTCGCGCTCACGATGATCAGACCGCGGGGTCGCGCTTCGCGGGCCTCCGCGACCGCGCGCCCCAGCGCGGCGATGAGCGGCGCATCGATGGCGTTCACCTTGTCGGTGGGGCGGTCGACGACGATGCGCGCGATCTCGCCGTTCTCGAAGCGCGCGCCCGCGGGCACGATGGACGCGACGTCGATGGGGGCGGTCGCCGTCCCGCGAGAGGTCGCCGTCACGGGAGGAGCTCGAGCACGATGGCGGCGCCGTTCCCGCCCGCGGCGCAGGCGCTCGCGAGGCCGAACTGCACGCCGCGGCGCCGCATCTCGTTCGCGAGCGTCGTGACCAGCCGCGCGCCGGTCGCGCCGAACGGATGCCCGAGCGCGATCGAGCCGCCCATGACGTTGACGCTGTCCTCGTCGACGCGGCCCGCGCCGTTCTGCTCGAGCACGCAGAACGTCGAGAGGACCTGCGCGGCGAACGCCTCGTGCATCTCGATGAGGCCGATGTCCGAGAGCGAGAGCCCGGCCCGCTTGAGCGCGAGCGGGATCGCGTAGGCGGGCGCGATGAGCAGCTGATCCGCGGGATCGACCGCGGCATAGGCATAGGAGCGGATCGCGACCAGGCCGGTTCGGCCCTCGGCTCGCGCGCGCTCCTCCGACATGAGCAGCACCGTCGCGGCTCCGTCGGTGAGCGGGCTCGCGTTGCCCGCGGTGATCGTGCCGTGCGCGCGGTCGAAGACCGGTCGCAGCGTGCCGAGCTTCTCGAGCGTGGTGTCGCGTCGGATGTGCCCGTCCTGCGTCACCGCGCGTCCGTTGCGGTATAGCGGCGTCACTTCCTGCGCGAGGCGGCCGTCTTCCCAGCCGCGCGCGGCGTTCATATGACTGCGCATCGCCCAGCGGTCCTGCGCCTCGCGCGGGATGGAGTTGATGGAGGCCATCGACTCCGCGGACTGGCCCATCGTGAGGCCGGTGCTCGTCTCTTTGATCCCGGGCGCGACGGGCGCGAGATCGGACAGACGCACGTCGGCGAAGCTCCTGGCCTTCTGCGGGAGCGTCTTCGCCTGCGATGCGCGCACGAGAGCGCGCGCGAGCTTCGGCGCGTAGGTGATCGGGACGTTCGAGAGGCTCTCCGCGCCACCCGCGAGCGCCGATGTCGCGGTGCCGACCGCGATGTGATCGGCCGCGGTCGTGATCGCGACGCACGCCGATGCGCAGGCCATGCCCACGCTCGCGGCGTAGATGTTCGGTGGAAGACCGAGCGCGAGCACGATCTCGCGCGCGAGGTTGTGGTACGCGACGGGACGCGAAACGTTGCCGTAGACGACCTCTTCGACGTCCCGCGCGGCTGTTTCCGTGCGGGCGAGTGTCTCTGCGGTCGCAACTTTCGCGAGGTCGAGGACGTCGAGATCGGCGAAGTCGGTGCCCGCTTTCACGAAGGGAGTGCGCCAGCCGCCCACCACGACCGCCCGCTTTGTGCTCGTCATCAGGGTCATGGTACCGCCCAAACGAACGTTTGGTAGGGACATTTCCACGTACTGTGGTCGCTTGACGGTGCGTTACTCAGGCATGCGTGGGGAGGCAGTCTTCGCTCTCGACACGGAGCGGGCTGCCCTGCGGCTGCGGCTCGCGGCGGCCGCCCTCGCTACCACGCTCGTTCTGATGGCGGGAGACCACGCCACGGCGCTCGGCGCGGCGACGATCCCGGTCTTCCTGGCCGCTTCGGTCGTCCTGCGCTACGGACCCGTGGGCCACATGCCGCGCGCGCGCTCGCTCGCCGGCAGCGCGCTCGACGTGGTCGCGGCGACCGCGATCGTGTTCGCGCTCCCGCTCGACGCGCCCACCTGGATCCTCTACGGCTTTGCCATCGCGAACACCGCTCTCTGGCGCGGGCCGCTCGGCGTGTTCGGGGCGACCGCCGCGTCGATCCTCGCCTACGACGTGACGCTGGGTCTGCGCACCGGCGAGGCTCCGGTGTCGTCGCTGTGGGTCGTGCAGGCGCTCGTCGCCGTCGGCCTCATCAGCGCCGAGCTCGTCTACAGCGCCGTGCGCGCGACCGCGGACCGCGAGCGGATGCGTCGCCACGGTCACGCCCTCCGCGCCTTCTCTGAGGCGAGAGGCAGCGCCGCGCTGCTCGACAGTCTGCGCGCGCAGATCCTCGCCCTCGGGGCGGCCCATGTCCGACTCGGAGGCGAGGAGAACGCGCTGAAGGAGTCGCTCGCGGGCCGGCCGGGCTTCGTCGAGCGCCTGCCGACGCGCCAGCCGCGGTACATCGCGGTCATCCTTCCCCCGGAGGTCGCCGGCGCGCCGGAGGTCGAGACGATCGCGCGCGATCTGATCGCGGACATCGCGCCGCTCGTCGCGTCGAGCGAACGTGCCGAGCACGCCGAGCGCCTCCGTGACGCCACGGCCCAGGCCCTCGACGCGCTGGCCGACACGCCCCGTGAGTCGACCGAGGCCGGCGCGCTCGCGACGCTCACCATCGCGGCGGCGGCGGTCGCAGGGCGCGCCGCGATCGTCCGTCTCGCGGACGGCGTTCTCCTGACCGGCGACCTTCCGAAGGACGCGGCGGTCGAGCTCGCGCGCGGCGGCGGCGCCGCGGCGCTCCTGGTCGGCGCCAGTACGCACTGGTCACGCCCGCTCCTCGCGAAGATCGACGCGCGCTCGGCGATCGTCGTGACGGCCGGGCAGGGCCGCGGTCTGATCGCACTCTCGAGCGACCGCATCCTCTCAGAGCAGGAGTTCGCGCTCGTGCAGCGCCTCGCGCACGTCGCCGGTGCGGTAGCCGACCTCATCCGCGAGCGCGATCACCAGCGCGCCGACGCGCAGCAGCTGCGGACAGAATCCGAGCGGCTCGGCGTCGTGCTCCAGGCGCGCGAGGACGCGGTCGCGATGGCTGCGCACGAGCTTCGCAACCCGCTCACGTCGGTGCACGGCTACGCGACGCTCATCTCGCGCAACCTCGGCGCCGTCCAGGACCAGCTCACGCGTCTCGATCGCATCATCTCCGACCTCCTCGGCCGCACCGCGCTCGAGAAGGACGTCGCCGATGTCGTGAAGGTCGCGACCGAGGCGGTCGGCCGGCTGCGCGCGCTCACCGGCCGCGACGCGTGGCTCGTGAAGCCCGATCACCCGGCGCTCGCCCGCATCGATCCGGTCCGCCTCGCGCAGGTCTTCGACAACCTGCTGCGCAACGCGGCGAAGTACTCGCCGGACACCGGAGCGATCACGCTGCAGATCATCCCGGGCGACGACGAGGTTCGCTTCGTCGTGCAGGACGAAGGAGCGGGCATCGCGCCCGACGAGATCGAGCACGTCTTCGAGCGCGGATTCCGCTCGCCGCGTCTCGCTGCGCGGACGCAGGGCGAGGGGCTTGGTCTCGCGGTGTGCCGGCAGATCATCGACGGGCAGGGCGGTCACATCGCGGTCGAGAGCGCGGGCATCGACCGCGGCAGCAGCTTCACCGTGACGCTGCCGTCGGTGCGCATCGCGATCCCGAGCGGCGGCGAGGCGACGGCGAGCTAGGACAGACCCTTCAGCCCGAGCTCACGGCCGAGCTCGAGCGACCGGCGGTCTGCCTCAGCCGCTTCAGCGTTCCGGCCGAGCGCGCGCAGCGCTTGCGCGCGGTCACGGAGACCACGAGCGAGTGACGGTCGGGTTTCCATGGCCTCGAAGAGCGCGATCGCCTTGTCGAGGTCGCCGAGCGCAGCCGTCCAGTCCGGGTCCGCTTCGCGCGCGTGCGTCCGCGCGCGGCCCCACAGCGTCTGCGCCTCGCCGAAGCGGTCCTTCATCGCGCGAGCGCCGGCGAGGGCGTCGTTCCAGCCGGCGGCACCGCCGGGCATGTCGCCGAGCCGCGCCCTGACCGATCCGAGGAGGCCCTGCGTGAGGGTCCGCATGGGAGCCATGTTCGTCACGAGGGAGAGCTCGTTGCCGCGCTCCAGTGGAGCCTTGGCCGTGGGTGCATCGTCCATCGCGAGCCGCGCGGAGCCGTACAGCACGTTGGACGCGACCACACACGCGAACGCGCCGAGCTCTTCCGCGCGCGTGGCGCACTCCAGGGACATCGCGGACGCCTCGTCGAGGTCCCCGCGCTCCAGCTTGATCGCCGATCCAGCGATCAACACGTCGACCCGCGAGATCGCGTCGCCGCTCTGACCGGCAAGCCGCTGAGAGCGCGCGAGCGCGTCCTCGGCTTTTGCGAACTCGCCGAGACGTGCGTACGTCATCGCGAGGAAGTCGGACACCATCGCAGCAGACATAGGGTCGGCCTGCGCCTCGATCGCATCGAGCGCCTCGCTCATCGCGCGGGCTCCCTCGCGGAGGTGTCCGGTGAAGGCCATGAATGAGCCCATGAAGGCCTTGGGGAGTGCGCCTGCGCTCGGATCACCCAGGGCCTCGCTGATCTGCGCCCCGCGCTCGAGCGCGTCTTTGAGCGCCGGGCTCGACTCGGGCACCTCGCCCCGCTGGCGGCGCAGGAAGGCGACCCAGAAGTACGCCTCGGCGAGGAGCTGGCGGTCCGCGCCGTCGGCTCGCGCGAGCGCTCGCTCGAGTCGCTCGACGTCGGCGCCCGGCTCGTTGTATGTCCAGCCGCCCTTCGCGCCGCCGACCGCCGCGCGCAGCCGCAGGTCGACTTGCGAGTCGTCCGCGAGCGCGCCGGCGCGACCGAAGAATGCGACGGCTTCTCGGTTCGCGAAGCGCTCGAGGGCGTGCTCGCCCGCGAGCACGAGATACTCCGCGGCCTGGGCCGCGTCGCCGGCCTGCTCGAAATGCATCGCGACGACCGCGGCGAGCTCCCTATGGCGCTCCGGGTACAGCGACAGGAGCGACTCCGCGGCGGCCCGATGAAGCGTGCGGCGATCCTGTTTCAGGAGCGAGCCGTACGCGGCGTCCTGCACCAGCGCGTGACGGAAGAGGTATTCGAGCTCGGGCTGCAGCGCGGCGATCTGGATGAGTCCGCTGGCCTCGAGCGTGCCGAGCTCGGCTCGTGCGGTCACGACGTCTTCGCCTCGAGAAGGCGTTCCAGGATCGTCACGGCGAATTGCCGACCGATCACCGATGCGACACGCAAGGTCCGCTTGCTCTCCTGCGGCAGCCGGTCGATGCGGGCCAGGAGCAGGCCCTGAAGCGTATCGGGGATCTCGATGCCAGCGATGCGCTCCGTCGCGATCCAGCGGTCGCCCTCGTGAACGATGGCGCCGCGGTCGATGAGCATCCGGATGACCTCTTCGACGAAGAATGGGTTTCCCTCGGCCTTCGCCAAGATGAGGTCGCGCGACTCAGGGCGCAGTGACTCGATCCGCAGCAGGTTCGACACGAGCGAGCGGCTGTCCTCGAGCGAGAGAGGATCGAGCTTGATCTCGGTCAGCGCGTCGCCGAACACCTCGCGCGCACCGGCGATCAGCCGCCAGCCCGCGGCCTTACGTTCGGTTCGCGAGCTGAGGATGCACAGCACCGGCATCGCGGCGAGGGACGGCAGGACTGAAAAGAGGGTGTCTACCGACGCCGCATCGGCCCAGTGCAGGTCGTCACAGACCAGGACCACCGGACCGCGGGCGCTTACGGCGCGGAGCACCAGGATGAGCGACGACACGTAGCGCTTGATCGCCTCGATCTCGAGGACCGAAAGCCGGGCCTGTTGCTCGGGAGTGAGCCGCAGCGAAAGAAGATGGCCGAGGTACGCGTACGTCTCGACCCAACCTTCGCCCAGAAGGCCGCGCAGAGCCGTCTCCAGCGCCTGCGCGACCTGCGACTCATCCGCTGAGCCGCTCACGCCGATGAGCGATCGGACCAGATCGAGCACGAGGTGATAGGGCAGCGTCTCGCCATAGGAGAGGCAGCGTCCCTCGATCCAGCGCGCCGAACCGTCCGTGCGCTCGATGTCGGCCCGGAGCTCGGCGAGCAGCCGGCTCTTTCCAATGCCCGGCTCGCCGAGAACGCAGGCGACCCGACCCTGACGCGCGCGGACCACGTCGAAGATCTCGCGCAATTCCGCGAGCTGCGCATCGCGGCCGACCATCGGCGCACTGAGTCCGACGATGCCTCGAGTGGCCTTCGCACCGGCTTTGAGGCCGGTGATCTCGTAGGCCTGGACCGCGTCCGTCTTTCCCTTCAGCTCGAGCAGCCCGACGTCCACGGCCTCGACGAGAGGCGAGACGAAGCGATATGTGGCCGCCGTGACCAGCACGCTGCCCGCCCGCGCCGTCGCCTGCATCCGCGCCGCGACGTTCACCGCATCGCCCATAGCGGTGTACTCATTCGCGGTCTCGGTGCCGATCATGCCGACGACGACCGGGCCGGTGTTGATGCCCACACGGACGCGAAGATCGCTGGCGCCTTTTGCGCGCTGCGCCGCACCCAGCTCGTCGATCGTGCGGGCCATGTCCAATCCGCAACGTATCGCGCGCTCTGGGTCGTCCTCGTGCGCCACTGGAGCTCCGAAGAAGGCCAGGACGCCGTCGCCCATAAGCCGCGCGATCGTTCCGTCGTAATGCTCGATCGCGCGAGTCATCCGCTTGAACGCTTCGCCAACGAGTGCTGTCCAGTCCTCCGGATCCATGCGCTCGGCGATCGAGGTCGAGCCGGCGATGTCCGCGAACAGGACCGTGATCGAACGGCGCTCGCTCGATGCGGTCGGACGGTCGGGCATCACTTGTGGGGTGCTCATTCCACGCAAATGCTAGTCGTCGCTCGCGTCGAGGGTCCGTCGGCGCGGCGGATCGCTCGGAGAGACGCGGAATGAGCCCTACCGCGCGAGGACGTCGAAAGCGCGCGCGATCACCTCGAGGATCTGCGCGGTCATGCTCTTGGTGAGGCGATAGCGGACGACGTTGCCGCTGCGGCTCGATTCGATCGCACCCGCTTCGCGCAGCACGCGGATGTGCTGGCTTGTCGCAGGTGCGCTGCGATTGACGACACGCGCGAGATCGCCCGCCGCGAGCGGCGTCTCCGCGAGCGCGCGGATGATCTTGATCCGCGTCACGTTCGAGATGCTGTCGATGAGGTCGCGCGCCTCGCGCTCCTGTCGCCCGGTGATCAGCTTCTGTTGCGCGACCTCGACCGCGTGGGCATCGATCGGCGCGGCCCGTCCGCGCTGGTGCCCTCCGCGTGGTCCATTCCCTGCCACTCAGCGCGTGTTGTCGCACCCGCCGGCCACGCGCGCAACCGGTTTAGTGCGTACGAAGTTGCGCCGTCGCGCAAGTTCATCCGAACACGGCGGTCGCTGCGATGCGCAGCGCGGCCACGATGACGATCGCGGCGAGGATCTTCAAGAGCACCTGCGGATGCGTTCGGATCGAGAACCATGCGCCGATCGGCGACGCGACGAGCGCAACGATCGCGACCAGCGTCGCCAGCGGAGGATCGATCTGCGCCGTCGCGGCCTTTCCGATGAGCGCGGCCACGGCGGCGAACATGCCGATGCCGAGCGATGAGCCGATCGCGATCCGCGGTGGGACGTGCAGGAGATACACGAGCGTGCCGATGACGGTCGCGAGCGCGCCGATGCCGACCATGCCACCGAGGAAGCCGAGGACCATCGAGATGCCCACGGCGAGGGGCACATTGACATGCAGGTCGTCGGTGCCGCGCTGCTGCGGCACCGACGGGAGCAGGAGCATCGCCGCAGTCGCGATCGCGAGCACGGCGTAGATGCCGAGCAGCACGCGATCATTCACGTCGCGCGAGAGAAGCGCGCCCGCGAGCGAGGCGGCCGCGCCGGTCGGCCCCATCAACAGGACGAGGCGTGCCGACACGTTGCCGTACGAACGGTGGCGGAAAGCGCCGAGCGCGCTGCCGGAGATCGCCTGCACGATCGTGAGACCGGTGATGATCTTCACCGGCAGCGCAGCGATCCCGAGCGCGGGCGGCAGATAGAGGAGCAGCGGCGTGAGAACGACGCCACCGCCGATGCCGAGGAGCCCCGAGAGGAATGACGCGACGAACGCGGAGAGCGCCGTGACGATTTCGGTCCCGTACGGCGTCGGCATGCGCTGTCCTTTATATAGGTGGTGATGCGGCTCGTCCTGCTCGGTCTGCTGGCATTGCTCGTTGCCGCGTGCGTCGCGCCGGGAGAAGGGTTGCCCGCGACGGCGACCTTAACGATCCAGGTGAGCTCCGCGCCGCCGTCGTCCGCGCCCGCGTCATCGTCCGCGGTGATCGCGTGGCGCCGCATCCCCGACATCCCGACCGGTCGCAGCGAGGTTGCCGCGACAGTGTTCCGGAGCGAGGTGTACGTCATCGGCGGGTTCGGCGGCGGCCGCGTCGTCGAGATCTTCGACGGGCAGCGCTGGCGGCGCGGACCGGACCTTCCGCTCGAGGTCGATCACGCGATGGCCGCGTCGGTACCCGAGACCGTTGATGCGGGCGCGGGCGTGTTCGTGTTCGGTGGTAACGCAAACGCTGGCGCGCCGACCGCGCGCAGCTTCCGGCTCGCACCGGGCGCGACCGCGTGGCGCGAGATCGCGACGATGCCCGGGCCGCGCTCGCAGGCCGCTGCGGTCGCGCGCGGCACGTCGATCTACGTCGTCGGCGGGTACGACGGGCAGCGCCTCGTCGCGCCGACCTACGCGTACGAGGCGAATGTCGATCGCTGGCGCCAGGTCGCGTCGATCCCGACGACGCGCGATCACCTCGCCGCGGCGATGATCACCGGACGCATCTGCGCGATCGGCGGTCGCAAGCTCTCGCTCACGACAAATCTCGCGACGTTCGAGTGCTACGACCCGGGCGCGGATCGGTGGGAGGCGCTGCCCGACGCGCCGACCGCGCGCGGCGGCGTCGGTGCGGCCGCGGTCGACGATCGCCTCATCTTCGCCGGTGGCGAGCGGCCCGATGGCACGTACAAGGAGGTCGAGATGTTCGACTCCGCGACCCGCGCGTGGTCACGTTTGCCGGACCTGCCGACGCCGCGCCACGGCATCGGTGTTGCGGCGGTCGGACGCACCGTCTATGTCATGAGCGGTGGTCCGACGCCCGGTGGGAGCCAAACGCCCGTATCGGAGGCCCTCGACCTTCCCGCTCGGTGAGCCGGGGATCGACCCAGCGAGGCTTAGCTGGTCGGCGTCACGCGCACCGTGTAGACGACCGACCGGCCGCGCTGGAGCGTGACCTTGGCCGTCTGAACGCGGTACCCGACCTTGAAGAAGAACATGTCGTAGCTCGTGGTGGCCGCGCCGACCGGGACATCGAGCGACCAGCGTCCGTTGACGTCGGTGCGGTAGCTCAGGATCGTCGTCGCCGCGGCCGACGGGTCGGGTTGGTAGGTCAGGCTCGTGCAGCTGAGGCTTCCGAAGGCGACGCAGGTGTCCTGCACCGGACGGAACGTCCTCGCGTCGAGGACGATGATCGTGAGGCGCCCGTAGCCCGGAGGCGGAAAGCGTGGCGTGGCCGTGGGCCGCGGCGTGGGCAGCGTGATAAGACCCGGTCCGTTCCCGATGCCGATGCCGCCACCGCCACCACCCGCTCCGCTCGCTGAACCGCCAGCGCCGCCCGCACCACCGGCGCCCGCGCTGGGCGCGGCGGTCGGCGCCGCCGTCGGTCCGGCCGTGGGCGCGGCGCTCGGCTCCGCGACCGCGACGACCTCGGGTGCGGTCGTCACCGCGCTCCGGCCGCGGCTGACCTGAACGAGCGGCTGCGGACGCGTGACATCCGGAACCGCGGCGGCGCTCGCGTCGCCCTCGGGCTTGCCACCCGGATCCCCACCGGGACCGAGGACGAGGAAGATCAGCCCGCAGATCGCGGCGAGCGCGAGCGCGGAACGTTTCCACGGCACCCGGCGCGTGCGCACGACGTCGCGCGGCGCGGCGGGCGGCGGCGCGGGGCGGGGAAGTCGCGCGGCGATGAGCGCCCGGCCGAGCGCGGCGCGCGTGTCGTGCACCAGCGCCATCTCGCCCGCGCTGAGCCGCACCCCGGGAACGCGCAGTCGCGCCGCCGCGCGCGCCGCGGCGCTGGCGTCGCCATCACGGATCGACGCGTGCAATGCCGCGCGGCGAGCGGCGATCCGCAGGACGTCGCGCTCACTCATCGAGATAGATCTCCAGCGCGAGCGACGTCCCGGGATCGCCGGGCACCAGCTCGTGATAGGCCTTCGTCACCGTGCCGGCGAACTGGCCGTCCTTGAGCAGCTCGATCGCGAGCGCGGCGATGCGATCGCCCTGCGCGGCGCTCTCGTTCGCGCCGTACGCGAAGACGATCGCAGCGTGTCGCCCAGGCGCCTCGGCCGACAACCGGTCGCGCACCTCATCGGCGATGCGGCGCTGCTCGGTGCTCGAGAGCGCGGCGTCGTTTCCCAACAGCGCGAATCCGCTCACCTCGATGCGCATCACGATCGGCGTCGGATCGATGCCCGATTGCCGCGCGGCCTCGCTCGAGGGCGCGAGCGCATTCGCGGCGAGGAAGATCGCGAACATGCCGAGAAGCAGGTCGGCCCACAGCCAGCCGGCGAGGTTGAAGGAGACGCTGCGGTTCGCGGTGCTCGGCACGGACTAGCGGCGCGCCAGCGAGTCGGCGGCGCGCTCGAGGCGCACGGCCGCGTCGCGCAGACGCTCCACCACACCTTCGAAATCGAAAAGCTGACCCTCGCGCTCGACCGCGCGCTCGTAGATGCGCCGCTCCTCCGCGGCCATGTCGGCGAGGATCGATTCCGCATCGCCGGTCCCGAAGTCGAGCGCGCCGAGCGAAGAGACGTGACCGAGCAATGCGCGGATCTCCGACTCCTTCAAGAGGGCCTTCGTGCGCACCTGCACGTCGCGCACCTCGCTGCGGATGTGCAGCGCGAGCGAGAGCACGATGAGCACCCCGATGAGGCTCGCGTCGGTGATGGCGAGCGTGCTGAAGTTGAGCACCACGCGGCCGTCGAATCCCTCCTGCCAGAGCAGCAGGAACGGACGCGAGATGAGGTCGGGACGCGCGCCGAGCAGCTGCGCGTACGCGGTCGCGGCGATCGAAAGACCGAACCACGTGACGGCGATCGGCGCGAACACGAGCACGTTGCGGATGACCTCGAGCACCGCCCAGAGGCGCGAGTGCGTGCCGGCGAGAAGCTCCGCCAGACCACGCGGGTCGACCGCGCCGGTGTAGGCGGCGGCCTCGGTCGTCCGCCCCTCGCGCACGGCGTCGGCCAACCGAGCGAGCAGGGTCCCGAGCGAGGGCTCGCGCGCCGTCGCCTCGTCGGCGAGACGCTGGAGTGCCCCGGCGGTCTCCTGTCGGTCCAAGCCTTCTTCTCCTCAGCCCAGGGTCCAAGAGTACGTTGCCCGCTTTCGAACAACGTGTCTCTTCGGGGACTAGTGCGGCCCGCTTGGTCGGCGCTCAGTCCGGCTCGAGCACCGTCGTGGCTGCGCGGTAGGTGCCCAGGGGCTGGACCCATTCGCAGCACGTCCGCATCAGGGCCAGCGCCTCGCGCGCCGGGGAGGTCTCGGGGTCGGCCTCGAAGTCGAGGTAGAAGACGTAGTCCCACGGTCCGGCACGGCTCGGCCGCGACTCGATCTTCGTCAGCTGCACGCCCGCGGTCGCGAACGGCTGGAGCGTCCGTGTCAGCGCGCCGGGGACGTTCGCCGCGGCGTAGACGACGCTCGTCTTCCACGGTCCGGTGAGCAGCGGGGCGGGAACGCGCCGCGCCACGCTGTCGTCGCCGTCGCGGGCGAGCGCGAAGAAGCGCGTGAAGTTGTCGGGGCTCGTCTCGATCGACTCCGCGAGGACCGTGAGGCCGTAGCGGTCTGCGGCTCGCCGGCTCGCGACGGCGGCCACGGTGCGATCGCCGGCCGCCGCGACGTCGGCTGCAGCGCCCGCGGTGTCGTAAGCGACCTCGGGTTCGATCTTCGCGCGCCGCAGGAAGTCCTCGACCTGCGCGAGCGCCTGCGGGTGCGACCGCGCGATCTTGATATCGGCGAGGGACGCGCCCGGCACAGCGAGCAGGCAGTGACGCACGCGCACGACCGCCTCGGCCACGATGCGGACGCCGCGATGGTTGCGCAGCAGGTCATACACGTCGGCCACCGAGCCGGCGTGCGTGTTCTCGACCGGAACGACCGCGGCCTCGACCTCGGCGTTCTCGAGCGCCGCGAAGACCTCCGAGAACGTGCGGCGTGGCAGGAGCTTCTGATCGGGGAACAGCGCCGCGGCCGCGGCCTCCGAGAACGCGCCGGCGAGGCCCTGATAGGAGACGCTCAGCGAAATACCGCCGTGCGCCACTCCGCGTGACGCGGGTCGTCGCCGCGCGCGATGGCGAAGTACACGTCGCCGATCCGGCGCGCGATCGCACCGATCGCGCCGTCGCCGATGACGCGTCCGTCGACCTTCACGCAAGGCGCGACCTGCGCGCCGGTGCCGCAGAAGAAGACCTCGTCGGCGATGAAGAGCTCGGTGCGGTCGATCGGCCGCTCGCGGACGGTGAGGCCGAGCTCCTCCCGCGCGATCGTGATCACGACGTCGCGCGTGATGCCCTCGAGGATGTCGTCGCTGACCGAGGGTGTGATCAACTGGCCGTCGCGGACCATGAACAGGTTCGCGCTGCCGCCCTCGGAAACGTGGCCGTCGCGGGTGAGGAAGATCGATTCATCGGCGTTCGCGTCGTGCGCTTCGTCGACCGCGAGCGCGGTGTTGATGTACGCGCCGGTGAGCTTGCCGCGCGCCGGGATCGAGTCATCGGCGGTGCGCCGCCAGGTCGCGGTGCGCGCCGCGAGACCGGAGGTCGGCAGATACGCTCCGATGGGGAACGCGAACATCCCGAACCCGCTGCGCAGGTCGTGCAGCGCGACCTTGATCGAGCGCGCGGCCTTGTACGCGAGCGGACGGACGTACACGTCGGTGCGGAACTCGTTGCGGCGCAGAAGCTCGAGCGTGACGTCGGCGAGCATCGCGCTGTCCCCGGGGAGCTCGATGCGGAGGATGCGGCAGTTGCCGCGCATGCGATCGAAGTGCTCGCGCAGCCGGAACACGTAGAGCTGCTCCTGACCCGCGTTCCAGTAGGCGCGGATGCCCTCGAACACGCCGGTGCCGTAGTTCAGAGCGTGTGTCGCGAGGCTGACGTGTGCGTCGGCCAGTCGCTTGAAGACGCCGTCCTGGTAGGCCCATCCCGTCTCCGGGATCTCCGACCCGAGCGATGCCGTCTCCCCCCGTCGTTCGTGAACGCTGCTGGCCATCCGCTTCCTCCTCTTAATAACGAGAAAGCCTCCCGACTTCGGGAGGCTTCGTTCCGCTGGTCCTACTCGCTTCGCTAGCTGAGCGCGCCTCCTCCGCCGGCTCCTGTGGGGAGCTCGATAACGATGACGAAGAACACGCTGCGCGCCATGAGGACGCGAACGCTACCGGCAGGGCCCGCCGCCGTCAATGTCAAAGCCGCCCGATGACCTCGCCGCGCTGCCACACCCGCCGCGCGATCTCGAGCGCGACGATGTCGGCGGCGACGAAGGCGAGCCCCAGGCCCACGAGCGCCCAGCCATCGGCGATCCGCGAAGCCGCGACCCCGAGCACGGCGAAGACCGCGGCGGACAGGCCGATCATCAGACCGGCGACCTGCTGGCCGGCGCGCGTCGTCCGCACGACGGCGGCGATGATGAGCACCCAGCTGCCCGCGGTGATCAGATACAGGAATGCGACGACGAGGAGCGCGAACAGGATCTCCGGCGGGAGTGCGAAGCGGACACGCGTCGCCCCGAACAGGGCGGATCCAAGCACGTAGAAAACGCTGAGGCTGCCGGCACAGATCAGCATCACCGGGCCGACCATCCCGAGCAGCTTGCCGACCACGATGTCGATGTCGCGGATCGGCGACGCGAGGAGCGGCACGAGAGTGCCATTCTCCTTTTCCTGCGTGAAGGTCGACGCGATGAGCGCAACGCCGGACAGCGCCGGGATGAGCGTGCTTTGCAGCGCCAGCACGAGGATCGAGATGTCGTTCGGGCCGCCCGGCCCCGTTCCACGGCCGGTGATCACGAAGAGGATCGGAAGGAGCGCGAAGAAGCCCGTGCGGACGACCGCGCCGCGGTCGCCGAAGATCTCCCAGCGGATCTCGCGCCAGGCGATGAGCGCGGCCTTACCCAAGGGTATTCCGTGACTCGGGCTCACGCGCCTCCGCGACGATCGCGAAATACGCGTCCTCGAGCGAGCGCTCTTCGCGCGCGAGCGTGATGACGTGCACGCCACCATCGAGCAGCGCGCGCAGCACCATGGGGTTCGTCGCACCCGGTTCGTCGGCGTCGAACCGGAGCGCGGCGTAGCCGTTCTCGGCGTTCGCTGGCTCCGCCTTCACGCCCGCGCGGGCGAGCGCGTCGCGAGCGGCGGCCACGTCGCCGGTGAAGGAGACGACGAACCGCGGATGCGTGTCGGCGCGCAGGTCGCCGGTCAGTCCCTCGCGCGCGACGCGGCCGCGATAGAGGACGACGACGCGGTCCGCGATGCGCTGCGCCTCGTCGAGATCGTGCGTGCAGAGAAGGATCGCGCGGTGGCGCGCGCGCAGCGACACGATGAACGATCGCAGCGAGCGCGCGGTCTCCGGGTCGAGCGCGGTCGCGGGTTCATCGAGCAGGAGCACCGGCGGGTCGTGCACCAGACCGCGCGCGATGGCGACCTTTTGCTTCATGCCGCGCGAGAACGCGCCCAGGCGGACGTCGAGCCGGTCGGTGAGGCCGAGCAGCTCCGCGAGCTCCTCGGTGCGGCGGCCCGCAGCCGCGACGTCGTAGAGGTGGCAGAAGAACGCGAGGTACGCGCGGAGGGTCATGCGCTCGTAGAGCGAGGGCTGGTCGGTGACCATGCCGCAGCGCGCGCGGATGCTGCCCGGATCGGCGCGGACCGAGATGCCACCGACGAGCACGTCGCCCTCACTGGGCGCGAGGATGCCGGCGATGATCCTGCTTGCCGTCGTCTTGCCGGCGCCGTTCGGGCCGAGCAGCGCGACGATCTCGCCGGGCTCGACGCGGAACGAGACGTGGTCCAGCGCCACGGTGCGCCCGAAGGAGCGCGACACGTCGCGCACGTCGATCACCGAACGAGCATATGCGGCCGATGGCTTAGCCTTCGCGCCATGGACCTCGTCCTGTCGTTGCATGGCCGTGTCGCTTTCGCGCTTCTCCTCTATTACACGTTCGTCGGGCTCTGGGGGATCGTCCAGGGTGTGCGCGACCGCGGCCCGAACGCGAGCTACCGCGGCGCGATCGCGGTCGCGACGATCGCCGCGGTCGGGCAGGGCGTGCTCGGCCTGTCGCTGCTCCTGTTCCGCGGCGCGCCGGCGGAAGCGGTGCACATCCTGTACGGGTTCGCGCTCGTCGTCGCCATGCCGCTCGCCGCGACGCTCGTGCGCGACCGCACGCCGCGTGGTCAGTCGATCGCGCTGGGGCTCGCCGCCCTGTTCACCGCGGGTCTCGCGATCCGCGGGATAACGACGGCCTGACTGATATCGTCGCGAACGTGTACGACGCTCCGGTGATCGACCCTGCGCCAGACGTCTCGCGCGAAGCGCTTCAGGCGCTGCGCGGCGATTTCCTCTACTTCCAAGTCGCGGGTTCGGGGCCGACGTTCCCCGTGGCGCACCGGGCCGCCGACACCTATCGATCGTGGCTCTCGTCGGTCGGCATGTTCTCGCACGTCGGGTACGACGCGTACAACGCCGGCCTCGACGAGACGAGAGCCGACGTCGCCGCGGCGATCGGCGACCCGGGCGGCGCGATGCGCGTCGCGCTCACGCAGTCCGCGACCGACGGGCTGAACACGCTCGTCGCCGGTCTGCGCCTCCGGCCGCGGCTGCCGCGCCGTGGCGGCCCGCTCATCGTGACGACCGCGGAGGAGCATGGCAGCGCGCTCCTGCCGGTGTTCGGACGCCGCGCGCGCGGCGATCGCGTGAAGGTCATCCCGCACCGCGACGACGCGAGCTTCCTCGACGACGTGCGCGACGCGTTCGTGAACGGAGCCGAGGCGCTCGTCATCTCGCTCGTCGGCTGCAAGAGCGGCAAGGTGCTTCCGGTGGCGGACGCGGCGCGCATCGCGCATGACTCGGGCGCCACCGTGATCGTCGACTGCGCGCAGGCGCTCGGCCAGTACCCCGTCGACGTGCGTGCCCTCGGTGCCGACGCGTATGCGTTCCTCGGTTACAAGTGGCTGCATGGACCGCTCGGTGTCGGTGCGTTCTGGGTGAAGGACCCGGGCCACTTCGAGAGCACGCGCTTGGGCTGGCGCTCGCAGAGCGCGATGGATCTCGAGGGCGGCGTGACGCTCAAGCCCGAGGCCTCGCGCTTCGAGATCGGCACCGTCGATGCCGGCGCGTTCTTTGGCCTGCGACAGACGCTCGCGGTGCACCGTCGCCTCGGCGCGACCGTGGGTCAGCGCCTGCTGCTGCTACGCGCGCGGCTGCTCGAACGTCTTGCGGAGCTTCCGTTCGACGTGCTCTCGCGGCCCAGCGACCCCACCGGCATCGTCGTCGCGGCGCCGCGGGGCGCGCCGGCGCTCGAAGTGGTGGAGCGGATGTGGCGCGAGCAGCGGATCGTCGTGAAGCAGCTCTCCGAGCCGGGGCTCGAGGCGATCCGGATCTCCTTCTGGGCGCTGCACCAGGAAAGCGACATCGACCGTCTCGCCGACGCGTTCGCGCGCACGCTGGCCAGCCCCGTCCGCTGAGCGGACGGACCCCTTCGGTATCGTTGCCGCCGTGACCCTTCTGGACGGTCAGGTCGCCATCGTCACCGGCGCGGGCCGTGGGCTGGGTCGGGCTGTGGCGGAGACGCTCGCGGCGCTGGGGGCCTCCGTCGTGCTCGCGTCCCGCAACGCGCCGGAGCTCGACGAGGTCGTGCAGGTCATCAAACGCACCGGCGGCCGCGCGCTCGCGCAGACCGCCGACGTTGGCGATGAGCGTCAGGTGCGGGAGCTCGCGCTCGCGACCACGCGCTGGGTCGGACCCGCGTCGATCCTCGTGAACTGCGCCGGTATGGTCGACCCGATGCTGCCGCTGGCGCGCTCCGACCCCGCGCTCTGGTTGCGGAACATCGCGATCAACGTCGGCGGCACGTATCTCCCGGTCCGCGCGGTGCTGCCGGGAATGCTCGACCGCGGATTCGGGCGCATCGTGAACATCTCATCGGGCTCCGCGACGCGACCGAGCGCGGGTTGGACCGCGTACTCCGCGGCGAAGGCCGCGGTCGTGCAGCTCACGCGCAGCCTCGCTCTCGAGGTCGAGGGCACCGGCGTTACGGCGTGCGCGTTCAACCCCGGCGCGATGGACACGGAGATGCAGGAACGCATCCGGCGCACCCCCGCGTCGGACTTCCCGCGCGCCGATGAGTTTCGCGCGGCTGCGCGCGAAGGCGGGCTCGCCGATCCCAAAGTGCCGGCACGCGCCATCGCGTACCTCGCGCTGCCCAGTACGCTGCGGAACGGCCAGGTGCTCCAGTACGACGACGAGGACCTGCGTCGCGCGGTGAAGAGCGCCCTCCCGGGGTAGACGCTGATGCTCGCGACGCGCTGGAGCTAACGCTCGGGGGACTTCTCCCGGCCGGCAGGCCGATAGTTCTTGCGCTTCGCGATGGCCACCGAAATGAGCTTGCTCACGCCGGCTGGATCGCTCTGGGCCCGGCGTTCGAGCTCCGCCGGACCGCGACCGATGAGACCGCAGGTCGGGCAGTCGCCGCGGCCGTCGAGGCGGCCGTGGCAGTTCGAGCAGTGCACCTCGAACGCGGCCTGCGGCCGGAAGAGGCCCAGCTCCTGGGCTTCGTTGATGAGCGTCTGCGCATCCGTCGTCATCTCGTCCTCCTAACCGGCGAGCACCACCGACTTCTTCTCGGTATAGCTCTCGATCGCCTCGATGCCGTGCTCCTTGCCGAAGCCGGATTGCTTCGCGCCGCCGAACGGGAGCTGGTCATACGCGACCTGGATGTCGTTCACCCAGGTGTAGCCGGCGTCGAGCAGCTCCGCGGCCTTGCGCGCCTTCGCCATGTCCTTTGTGAAGATCGACGAGCCGAGGCCGTAGATCGACGAGTTCGCCTTCGCGATAGCCTCGTCGAGATCCTTCACGATGAACAGCGGCACCGCGGGCCCGAAGACCTCCTCGGTCGCCATGCGCGAATCCTCGGGTACGTCCGTGAGGACGGTCGCCGGATAGAACCAGCCCTTCGCGTACTCCGCCCCGTCGGGCCGCTTTCCGCCGGCGAGCACCTTCGCCCCGCGGTTGACCGCGTCCGCGACCTGGGCCTCGACCTCCGCGCGCTGCTGCTCGGTATGGAGGGGGCCCATCTTCGTGTCGGCGGCGAACTGCTCGCCGATCTTCCACTCCTTCTGGGCGCGCTCCGTGAACTTGGTCATGAACTCCTCAGCGATCTTGTCGAAAAGGAAGATGCGCTTCACCGCGAGGCACGCCTGACCCGCGTTGAAGAAGCGGCCGATGGCTGCGGCCGCGGTGGCCCGCCGGATGTCGGCGTCGTCGGCGACGATCAGCGCGTCGCTTCCGCCGAGCTCGAGGGTCACGCGCGTCACGTTCTTCGCGGCGAGCTGCATGATCCGCTTGCCCGTCGCTGTCTGTCCGGTGAACGCGATCTTGTTGATCTTGGGGTGGCTCACCAGCGCGTCGCCGATCTCAGTGCCGGAGCCGTGCACGGTGTTGATGACGCCGGGCGGGAAGCCCGCCGAGTTGATCGCCTCGATCGCTCGCTGCGTCGCAAGCGGCGTGGTCGAAGCGGGCTTGAGCACGATCGTGCAGCCCGTCGCGAGCGCCGGGCACAGCTTGTTCGCCATGAGCGTCAAAGGGAAGTTCCAAGGTGTGATCGCCGCGACCACGCCGACAGGGCGACGCATCGTGATGCCGAACTTCGAGGGATCGTCGAGCGGGATGTAATCGCCGCGGATCTTGTCGGCGAGACCGGCGAAGTACTCGAGGTTCTCGGCGACGCGCTGGGCCTCGATCTTCGCGTGCGCGAGCGGTTTGCCCTGCTCCATCGCGAGGAGCTTCGCGACCTCGTCGACGACCTCGTGCATTCTCCGCGCGGCCTCGTGCATGAGCTTTGCGCGCTTGGTGCCAGAAGTCGCCGCCCAGCCCGGGAACGCTTTGCGGGCCGCGTCGACGGCGGCATCGACATCGGCCGGCGTGCCGCGTGGGATCTGGCCGACCACCTCGCCGTTCGCGGGATTGCGGACCTCCATCGTCTTGCCCGCCTGGGCATCGACGAGCTCTCC
>JBGPZT010000129.1:0-7749 GCA_041493915.1 Candidatus Limnocylindria bacterium | reverse complement strand
GGCTGGAGATCGTCGAGCACCCAGAACGAGCGGCCGTGCGTCGCGAGCACGAGATCGTCGTCCTTGATCACGAGGTCGTGGATCGGCACGATCGGGAGGTTGCCGCCGAGCCGGTGCCAGCGCGCGCCATCGTCGAACGACACGTACAGGCCGGTCTCACTTCCCGCGTACAGGAGCCCGCGCTTCGCGGGGTCCTCGCGGATCACGCGCGTGAAGTCATCGTCGGCGATGCCTCTCGTGATCTTCGTCCACGTTCGGCCGTAGTCCTTCGTCTTGAAGAGGTACGGGCGGAAGTCGTCCTGCTTGTAGCGCGTCGCGGCGAGGTACGCGACCGCGGGATCGTGCGGCGACGCCTCGATGATCGACATCAGCGCCCAGGCGCCGATGCCCTTCGGTGTCACGTTCTTCCAGCTCTTCCCGTCGTCGCGGGAAACGTGCACGAGACCGTCGTCGCTGGCGGCCCACAGGACGCCGCGTTCCAGCGGCGACTCCGCGAACGCGAAGATCGTGCAGTAGTACTCGGCGCCGGTGTTGTCCTTCGTGATCGGGCCGCCCGATGCGCCGAGGCGTGACTTGTCGTTGCGCGTGAGGTCGGGGCTGATCGCTTCCCACGACGCGCCTTCGTCGCGCGAGCGGAACACGCGGTTCCCGGTCTGGTAGAGGACGTTCGGGTCGTGCGGCGACAGCACGATCGGCGCGGTCCACTGGAAGCGGTACTTCACCGCGTCCGCGCCCTCGCCGGAACTCGATTCCGGCCAGACCATGATCCAGCGCGACTGGTTCGTGCGGCGGTCCCAGCGCGTGATCTGTCCCTGGTAGTTGCCGGCGAACACGATGTTCGGATCGTCAGGACGGATCGCGATATAGCCGGACTCCCCGCCGCCGATCGCGAATGAGTCGATGCCGGTGACGCCGGCGATCGGCGCGCGGCTCGGAACGGTCATCGTCGTGTTGTCCTGCTGCGCACCGTAGATGCGATATGGCGTCTGGTTGTCGGTGATGACGTGGTAGAACTCCGCGGTCGGCTGGTTGTACACGCCGGTCCAGCTCTCGCCGCCGTTGAACGAGACGACCGCGCCGCCGTCGTTGCCCTCGACCATACGGTCCGGATCCGCGGGATCGATCCACAAGTCGTGGTGGTCGCCGTGCGGGATCGACATCTGCACGAACGTCTTGCCGCCGTCGCTCGAGCGCCACGCATCCACGTTCAGCACCCACGCCGTCTCGGGATCCTTCGGATCGGCGTAGATGTGGTGGTAGTACCAGGCGCGCTGACGGAGGTTGCGGTCCTCGGACCCGCGCTCCCAGGTATCGCCGCCATCGTCCGAGCGGAACACCGCGCCGTCCTCGGCCTCGACGATCGCGAACACGCGTCCGCTCTTCGCGGGCGACACGGCGATGCCGATCTTGCCCAGCGTGCCCTTCGGCAGGCCGCGCGCCTGGCTGATGTCGGTCCAGGTGTCACCGGCGTCGGTCGATCGGAAGATGCCGCTGCCCGGTCCGCCGGAGACCATCTCGTGCGGCCGTCGCACGGCCTCCCAGATCGTCGCGAAGAGGATGCGCGGATTGTTCGGGTCCATCGAGATGTCGATCGCGCCCGCGCGGTCATTTCGGTAGAGCACGCGCTTCCAGGTCTTGCCGCCGTCCCGCGAGCGGAAGACGCCGCGCTCGGTGTTCGCTCCGTGCGCGTGACCGAGCGCCGCGACGTACACGATGTCGGGGTCCTCGGGATGGACGCGGACCTTGCCGATGTTGCGCGTGTTCTCGAGTCCGAGGTGCGCCCAGGTCTTGCCCGCGTCCGTCGAGCGATAGACGCCGTCACCGTGCGAGACGTTGCCGCGGATGCAGCTCTCGCCCATGCCGACGTAGATCACGTTCGGGTCGGACCGCGACACCGCGATCGCGCCCACCGACGCGCGCTTGAAGAAGCCGTCCGACACGTTCTCCCAGTACAGGCCGCCGTCGCCCGTCTTCCACACCCCGCCGCCCGTCGAACCCATATAGAAGGTGTTCCGATCGCGTGGATCGCCGGCGACGGCGCCGACGCGACCACCGCGGAACGGCCCGGCGTTGCGCCATTCGAGCTTGTCGAGGAAGTTCGGGATGATCGCGGTGCGGGACGCGCTGGTGCGTCGGCGAGCGGGCATGTCGAGTCCTCCCCACGAAAGAGCGTCCGGGCCGAGCCTAAGCGTTTGCGAACGCGAAGGTCGCGCAGCGGGTAGCCTCTTGCGAGCAGGCGCGTAAGCGCACATCGCGCGGGAGGGATCCGGTGGACTGGATCGAGCAACTCTTCGGCATCGACCCCGACTTTGGTAGCGGCGCGTTGGAGATGCTCATAGCTGGTGCAGTCGTTCTGATCGTCGTCGGCCTCGTCCTCTGGCGACGTCGGGCGTCGCGTCGCGACGCGACCGTGCGCTGAGCTCGAGCCCGTGGGCCGCTGCTGCCTGCCGGGCGATTACGACAAGTTCTTCGACGAAAAACACGCCCGCGCTAAGGCGCGTACGTACGCGCGTAAGGGCCTGACCGGCGATTCACGGCGCATCTTCGACCTCGTGCGTAGCAAGCTGTCACCCGGTTACACCGTGCTCGAGGTCGGCGGCGGGATCGGCGAGATCCAGCTCGAGCTGCTTCGCGCTGGAGCGGCACACGCGATCAACGTCGAGTTCGCGACGCCATACGAGACCGTCGCATCGAAGCTGATCCGCGAGCGCGGGCTCGGTGACCGCGTGGAACGGCATCTCGGCGACTTCGTGCGCATAGCCGACGGGATCCCTATGGCCGACGTCGTCGTGATGAATCGCGTGGTGTGCTGTTATCCGGACGCTGATGCGCTCGTTATGGCTGCCGCCGACCACGCGCGCCAGCTGCTGATACTCACGTTCCCGGTCGATCGGCCGTGGATCCGCTGGGGTATGGCCGCGGCGAACAGGTTGCTCGCCGTCCGCGGCAGCAACTTCCGTGGGTATGTCCATACGACGCGCGCGGTCCTCTCGACGGCCTGGGGCTCCGGGATGCGGCCCGTCAAGCATCGCCGCGGGCTCATCTGGCAGCTTATTGCGCTCGAGCGGACGGGGTAGCTCCTGCGCGCGTTCTTCGCCGACGCGATCCGTTGGCTTCTGAGCATCGTCGCCGCGCACGAGTACATCGCGCTCTACCTGATCATCTCGATCGAGGAGGCGGGCATCCCGCTGCCCGCGCCAGGCGATCTCGTCATCGCGTTCTACGGCTACCGCGCGCGGGATGATCCATTCGACCTCGCGCGCGTGATCCTGACCTGTGCCGCCGCCTCGACGACGGGAACGCTCGTGCCGTACTTCATCGCGCGCCGCTGGGGCCGTCCGGTGGCGCACCGTTTCGCGAGTTGGCTCGACGTCGATGGACGCCAGGTCGATGAATGGATCGAGCGCGTGCACCGCTACGGATTCCGTGGCGTCCTGCTCGGCCGCCTCATCCCGGGCCTGCGCGTCGCGATCTCGCTCGTCGCCGGCACGGCGGAGGTGCCGGTGCCGCGCTTCGCGGCCGGCGTCTTCGTGGCCGCGACCGTCTACTGGACGGGCTGGGTCCTTCTGGGCGCGCTGGTCGGCCCGCAGGTCGACGACTTCATCGAGCCGTACGTCGGCTACATCGCCGTGGGCATCCCGGTCGTGGTCATCCTGCTGATCGTGCTGCGCGTGATCCTGGTTCGCCGCACGAAGCGCTGATCAGGGTCGCGTGACGGCGGCTTGCAGGTACGCGCGCCTCCAGGCCTCGTCGAGGTCGCCGATCGGCTCGGGCACGCCGGGCACGATCCAGATGTGGATCATCTCGGCGGTCCGGGGCAGGAGGATCGAGCCGACCGGACAGGTGCCGAGGGGGCTCAGCAGACCCGAAAGCCCGGGGGGCGTGAGCGAGATGCAGACGTCCTCGTGCGCGTGCCACACGGTGAGCGGGCCGCCGATGGTGGGACCCGGCTGACCGATCTTCGGCATCTGGAACACCGCGCCCATGAGGACCGGCCGTCCGTCCGGTGCGACCGCGTAGACGAGCGTCTCGGGATGCGCCGGGTCGAGGATGCGGCCGTCGTTCTCGTTCGCCGGGTTGGAGGCGTGGAAATCGATGCCGGCGAGGCCGTCCACGCGGTAGCCATCGGCCGCAGCCACCGCCGGGTCGGCGTAGCGGGCAAGAGCCGTGCGCGCGGCGCGCACGAGATCGGTCGCGGCCGCCTGTTCGGCGGGAGTGGCATCACGTGCCGGTACTGCGGTGAAGATCGTGCCCGGCGGCGGCACGCTGCCGCCGTGGACGTGGTGACCGTCCACCGCACCGGGCTCCGGCACCGAGGCGCGGAACGCGCCGAACCATGAGCTCGCCGCGGTCCCCACCACGAGGAGGCACACCGCAAGGCCGCGCGCGAACGAGCCGAGCCTGCGCCGAGGCGAGGTCGGCGCCGGCTGGGCGACGATCGCGAGGGCGAGGATCTCACCAAGCTCTGTTGCCAGGCCGACCTGGTCGGGCGGCTCGCCACTCACGGCGGACAGCCAGTAGGCGACGATCGAGCCGACGAGCACAGCGACGCCGAGACGACCGACTTTGGACCCTCGCAGCACGCGACGGGCGATCACTACGAGGAGCACCGCGTCGGCGACGAACAGAGCGTTGATGCCGACGCCGTGGTCGTTACCGATGACCAGCCCGGCATGGATCGCCGCGGATCCGAGGAGCAGCCCGACCAGCAACCATTCGATCGGCGCTAGTCGGCGCGCGTCTTTACGGCGAAGGAGCCACCAGCTGATCGGCAACACGCCGAGCGCGAGCACCCCCGCGAGATGCTCGGCGCTGACCTGGTACAGCGGGTTGCCGCCGGCCACGCCGACCGCATGCTCGAGGTGCGCGAGCAGCGAATTCATGACAGCGCTTCCAGTGCCGCGACGGTGCTGGGAGGGATCGGCGCGGCCGCCGCTCCCGCCGAGCGACGGAGCAGCGTGACGACGGACAACGGGAGAACGAGCTGCGTGAGGAGGGCGACGACGGGTGGAAACGCATGAGTCAGCGCGATGGCGAGGGCGATGTCGACCGTGATGGCAGCAAGGGTCACTCCTTCGACGACGTAGACGAGCCGGCGAGCCCACCGGCGATCAGCGCGAAGGCGGGTGCGTGCGACGAGGATCACCACCGCCGACACGCCACTCATCAGGACCGCTGTGCCCCCTCCGGGAAAGATGACACCCCAGATCAGCGCTTCGATCGTCGTCGCGACGAGGATCGAGCCCTGGAGGAGCAGCAGCACTCTTACGAGGTCGAGGAGCTCATCGGCTGGCCGTCGAGTTGTGTCCATGGGCCCATCCTCGACCCGCCGCATGAGTGCGGCATGGCCATCAGATGAGCGCTTCATGAGCGTGACTTTGTGATGCGCGGCTGATACGGATCGCAGCGTCCTAGAGCGCGGGCAACTCGATCGTCACGGCCGTGCCGCCACCATCCGCGGTGAGCGCCCGGATCGTTCCGCCATGGGCCTCGACGATCGCGCGCGCGATCGACAGGCCGAGGCCGGTTCCCTCCCCACTCCGCGCGGTATCGGCTCGGTAGAAGCGCTCGAAGATCCGCTCCTCGCTCCCCTTTGGTAGCCCTGGTCCGGCGTCGCGGACCTCGAGATGGATGCGGCTTTCCCGCTTTGTGATCGTGATGCCCACCGGCGGGCTGCCGTGACGGAAGGCGTTGTCGAGGAGGATCCGGATGACGCGGCCCAGTGCTTCCGGATCGCCCGACACGAGCGCCGACCCCTGGGCGGTGACCTGCACGCCACTGGACTCGTCGCGCGCCCGACCTTGCGGGCGAAGGCGCCTGACCTCCTCGGTGGCGACCGCTCGAAGGTCGACGGGTCGCCGCTCGACCGCCACTCCGGCGTCGGCACGTGCGAGAACGAGCAAACCATCGACGAGCCGGCTCATCCGCTCCGCCTCGCTCACGACGTCGGCGAGCGCGTCGGCGCGGTCGCCCGCCGCGGCATCGGGTCGTTCGCGGAGAAACTCCGCATTCGTCCGGATCGTCGACAGCGGCGTTCGGAGCTCGTGCGATGCGTCGGCCACGAAGCGCTGCTGCGCGGCAAGTGCCGCGGCGAGATCGGCCTGCGAAGACTGCAGCCGATCGAGCATCGCGTTGAAGCTCGTCGACAGCCGGCCGAGCTCGTCACGACTACGGCTCAGCGCGATGCGCTTCGACAGGTCCCCCGTGGTGCCGATCGCTCCGGTCGTCTCGGCCAGCGTCACGAGCGGCCGCACCGCTCGTCCGGCAACGAGCCACGACACGATCGCGACCACGATCAGCGTGACGATCGCCGCGATCACGAGGAACACGCGAAAGCCGGCGATCTGGTTGTTCGGGAATGCCGTCGACTGCCCGGCCACGACGACTCCGCCGTCCGACGCGCTCGCCCACTTCCTTGCGACCACCCGGAGAGCGGACTCGGTCTCGCCCCTCGGTGCCAGGCCCGCTGCGGCAACGGTGGCCACCGATCGACCTTGCTCGCTCGCCTCCACGACCACCGCCGCCGGGATCCGCGGTGGCGCTCCATCGAGCAGGCCCGACGCATAGCGCACCGTGCCATCGGCGGCCAACACCAGCAGGAACGGCTCGGTGCTGGCGCCCAGATCGATCACGACAAGTGGTCGGACCGCCGTCGGCGCCGCGTCGCCTCGCGCGAGCGCCGCCGCCGCGGCATCGGCCATCGTCGTCAGTGTCCGGTCCTGGTCGTCGCGCACACCGTTCGCGCCGAGGCCCGACAGAAGGACGATGAACACGAACATCCCCGCTGCGGCGACGCTGATGCCATAGAGCGCGAGCCGGCGTCGTATCGGCACTTACGGCTCCCGGAGCACGTAGCCGACGCCGCGGACCGTGTGGAGCAGCCGAGGCTGGCGTTCCGCCTCGAGTCGAGCGCGAAGGTCGGCGATCGTCACATCGACGACGTTCGAGATCGCGTCGCTATCGACCCCCCAGACCGACTGCAGGAGCCGATCGCGCTCGAGCACCTGCCGCTGATGCCGCATGAAGTGCTCCAGCACGTTGAATTGCAGCGCCGTGAGCTCGACGGCGCGATCGCCGCGCCGGACCTCGTGCGCCGAGACGTCCATCACGAGGTCCGCGCAACGAAGGAGCTCGCGGCCGCCGGGCTCGCGCCGGCGAAGAAGCGCCCTCACTCTCGCCAGGAGCTCGTCGTGCGCGAAGGGCTTGACGAGGTAATCGTCCGCACCGGCGTCGAGGCCGGCGACGCGGTCGGAGATGGCGTCGCGAGCCGTCAGCATCAGGATCGCTACGTCCGATCCCTCGCGCAGGCGCTTGCAGACCTCGAATCCGCCGAGGCCAGGCAGCATGACGTCGAGGACGACGAGATCAGGCGGCCGATCGCGCGCGGCGAGCAGCGCGCCAGGACCGTCAGCCGCGACGTCCACGGTGTAGCCCTCGTACGCCAGGGCCCGCTTGAGCGACGCGCCAAGACGAGCGTCGTCGTCGACCACGAGGATCCGCCTGGAGACTACCAACGGTGATACGCGGGGTGGCCCGGCTTCACCGCCACGAACAGGCCACGTGATGTCGCGCAGACGTTGCCGCCGGCCCGGAGCTCCGCTTCGACAGTCGCGCGATCGTCGGAGACCTCGACGGGATGCGCGACGATCTCGATCTCTGCGTCGGTCGGCGTCGGGCGCTTGAGCTTGATCGTGTACTCGGCGGTGACGGTGCACGGCGGCGCGTCGGTGCCGGCTCGCTTCATGAGAT
>JBGPZT010000044.1:0-16529 GCA_041493915.1 Candidatus Limnocylindria bacterium | reverse complement strand
GCGTTCCGTCTACGTCGATGTGCGCGAGGCGATCCTCGGGCTGACGATCCCGATCGCGTCCGAACGCGGCCTCTGCGGCGCGCTCGAGGAGTACGCGTCACGCTTCGCAGAGGCGTCGAAGCTGGCGACCCACGTGAGCGCGAGTCCCTCGGCGCAGGCGCTCGAGCTTTCGCCCGACGTCCAGGCACAGGTGCTCCGTATCGTGCAGGAGGCGCTCACGAACGTCCGAAAACACGCCGCCGCCAATCGCACCGAGATCGCGCTCGACGTGCAGGATGGCGAACTGCGCCTGGCGGTGGAAGACGACGGCAAGGGCTTCGATCCGGCGGCAGCGCGATCGGACGGCTGGCCGCACTACGGCATGCAGGCCATTCGGGAACGGGCCGCATCGATACGCGCCGAAGTGGCCTGGTCGACGCGACCGGGCGCTGGGACGGTGCTTCGCGTCGCGCTCCCTCTCCATCCAGCTTCGGGTGATCGCTGATGCGCGTCGTCCTGGTGGATGACCATGCGCTTTTCCGTGCCGGCGTGGCTGCGCTCCTGGGTGCCTGGGGCCACGCGGTCGTCGGCGAAGCGTCCAGTGGGGACGAGGCCATCGGGCTTGTGGACCGGCTCGAGCCTCAGCTCGTGCTCATGGACGTGCGCATGCCTGGCCTCTCTGGGGTCGAGACGACGCTGCGGATCAAGGCACGCCATCCCGGCGTCACCATCGTGATGCTGACTGTCAGCGAAGATGAAGAGGATCTCTTCGCCGCGATCAAGGCAGGAGCACACGGTTACCTGCTCAAGAACCTTGAAAGCTCACAGTTGCGTGTGCTCCTCGAGGGCGTCGAGCGAGGCGAGCCTGCGATCACGCCCTCGACCGCCGCGCGGATCGTGCAGGAGTTCCTGCGCGGGGATCGCGGAGGATCGGATCACGACCGACTCACGAGTCGTGAGCTCGAGGTGCTCCGTCTCGTCACCGAGGGTCTTCGAAACAAAGAGATCGCGGTGCGGCTCGGCATCACTGAGAACACGACGAAGTACCACCTGAAGAACATCTTGGAAAAGCTTCATGCCGAGAGCCGAGCCGAGCTCGCCGCGCGGGCCGTTCGCGACGGACTGGTCGAGAGACGCACCTGACCCGTTTGGCCAGCCGGCTCAGGCTCATAGCATCATTCGCGTCCCCCACGTCCGCCGCTGAACGTCCGGAGATACGCGAGGAGATCGCTCAGCTGCGCGGCGCTGATGCGATCGGTCCCGTACGCCGGCATCCCCGTACGCCCGCCGCGGATCGCCTCTGACTCGCCCTCGCGCAGCGCGAGCTGCCCGGGAGCGTTGCCAACCGCGCCGTGGCACAGCTGGCACCCCTGCGCGAAGTACGCGGCGGCGCCCCGCGCCGTAGCGTCGCCGTGAGGGTCGGCCACCGCGAGCTGTGCCGCCGTTGGGACCGGGATGTTGATCGTGCTCGCGCGACCTTGCTGGAGCGCGCGCAGGTAGCTCACGAGCGCCCAGATGTCCTCATCCTTGTAGAGACGCGCGAACGCCGGCATGCCGGTGAAGCTGAGTCCGTTCTTCGTGATCCAGAAGAGCTCCGCATCGCTCCTCTCTTTCGCTTCTGCGCTCGTGAGGTCAGTCGCCGGCGGATAGGTGTCCTGGCCGAAGACGCCTTTGCCGTCACCGTTCGCGCCGTGGCAGCTCGCACACGATCCCGTGTAGGCGTATCTGCCCGCGTCGATCGCGCGCGTGTTTGCGGCGAGCGGGTTCTTCGCGTCGCCAGCGAGCAAACGCGCGACGATCGTCACCGCCGCGTTGCCGTAAGCGCGCTCGAGCGGCAAGTCCGTCCGATGCAGGAGCAGGAGCGGAGGTGCGACGAGCAGTAGGGTCGCGGCGGCCGCCACGATGCCGACCAAGACGAGGATGGGGCGGCGCCTCGGCATGTCTTCCTTATAACGCCGGTGTGCCGAGGGCGCGCGCAAGCCTCGTCGAGCGGTGGCGGGAGCGTCGTCGGGACGTAACGAGCCAACCGGGATGACGGATCCGTCATGACTCGGCTAAGACCCCGGCGGCATGCGACATGCATAAGGTCACGAGGCGGACGACCGCAAGGTCGACCCTTCAACGCAGAGAGACACGGCGCGGCGCGCGCCAAGGGAGCGTCAGGCATGAAGAAGTCAAGGGCAGTCGTCGCGATGGTCGCCATCGCGCTCGTCTTTGCGATCGGCGCCATGGCAGGGCGCACCGCAATCGCGGCCGGCCCACCGACGGTCAACCTCGGAACGGCCGCGTTCTACTCGGTCCTTGCCGGTACGCCAGCGGTGACGAACACCGGCGCGACCACGATCGATAGAGATGTCGGGATCCATCCCGCGACATCCGTGACCGGATTCCCGCCCGGAATTGTCGGTGGGACCATCCACGCCGGCGACGCCGTCGCGCTTCAGGCCAAGAGCGACCTCACCGCCGCGTATCTCGTTGCGGCGAGCGCACCTGTGACGGCCACTCACGCGACCCTCGGCGGCCAGACCCTTGTTGGTGGCGTCTACAACTCCGGCATTGCGACGCTCGATCTGACAGGGACGCTCACGCTCGACGGCCAGAACGATCCGAGTTCCGTCTGGATCTTCCAGGCGCAGTCCGACCTCACAACGGCATCGACGAGCTCCGTGGTCTTCGTCAACGGCGGGAGCCCGTGCAATGTCTTCTGGCAGGTCACGAGCTCTGCGTCGCTGGGCTCGGGCTCCGCCTTCGTTGGAACGATCCTGGCTCTGACCTCGATCACGCTCGCGAACGGCGTCACCGTCCAAGGCCGGGCGCTGGCACGGAATGGTGACGTCACCCTCATCAACGACACCTTCATCACATCCAACTGCACCCCGCTGTCAGTGGTCATCCCCCCGGTGCTCATCCCACCGACGCGGCCACCGTTCACGGTCGCGCCGTCGGCCACACCCGCAGTCGCTCCGACAGCGACGCCGATCGGCACGGCCGCTCCGACCGTCGCGCCAACAGCTACGCCCGGAGCCGCGCCCACAGCCGCGCCCTCCGCCGCGGTCGCTGGGGTACAGACCCTGCCCTCGACGAGCACAGACGAACAGCTCAGTCCGCTCCTGGTCCTGGCCATCGCATTGGCTGGTCTCGGGATCCTCATGCTGCTTCGTCGTCCGATCCGGAACTAGTAGCGAACACTGCCGCAAGGTCGCCAGGCCAAGCAGACCACGGGTCGCTTGGCCTGGCGGCGGCATGACGGTCCGGTCATGACCGCGCGGCGTCCGTGGCCCACGATCGGACCATGACAACCACCCCCAACACACCGAAAGACACCGCCACTCCGCCAGCGAGTCGCGCGACGAACGTCAACGTTTCGGCCGAGCCCGCAAGAGGCGGCTCTATCTGGACCGCGAGCCGCGTCATCGCGCTCGTATTCACCGTACTCGAGGTGCTCCTGGTCGTTCGCTTCACGCTCAAGCTCTTGGGCGCGAACGAGGATCAGCCGCTCGCGTCGGCGATCTACGGGATCACCGAGCCGCTCGTCGCCCCGTTCCGCGGCATCTTCGCGCAACCCGCCGGCACACCGGTCGTTGAGATCGCCACACTGCTGTCGATCATCTTCTTCGTCCTCGTCGCTGCGCTGATCGTCGCCATCGTGCGGGCAGTCACCGGCAAACGTGGTGAATCGAACCCGTGATGGACATCTCCTTCGTCGT
Source organism: Candidatus Limnocylindria bacterium (assembly GCA_041493915.1). Taxonomy (GTDB): domain Bacteria; phylum Chloroflexota; class Limnocylindria; order P2-11E; family P2-11E; genus CF-39. The sequence goes on along the minus strand of JBGPZT010000044.1, from coordinate 12,843 downwards.
CGGCCTCGCATTGGGAACGATCGTCACTGGCTTTTGCGCGATCGGCTCGTTCAACCGCGGCTTCGACAGCGTGCGTCGCAGGTCGTGGAGTACTGAGCACGTCGCGCGACAGCGGGCGGTGCGCGCTTCATGCGCTGCTCTTCGCGCTGCCTCACCGGCCATCGGCAAGGGAGCCCTTACCAAAGCGAGCTGAGCGCTCCCGGCCCGCATTGTCGTAAGGTCGAAGGACCTTGCCACAACTCGCTGCTAGCGCGCGGGCCCGCCTCCCCGACAGTGCCTTCGCGTATGTCGACTCACAGGGGCGCCGGCGGCTGCCGATCAACGACGCGTCGCACGTCCGTAACGCGCTGGCTCGATTCGACCAGACCACGTTCGAGGACGATGTCGCGCGCGAGCGCGCGCGCCAACGGTTGCTCAGAGCGGCGAAGAAATACGGCATCGTCCCGATCGGCTTCTTTGATGGGCAGCTGCGCAAAGAGCGGCTGCAGACCGTGATCACGGCACGCGCGAGAGACATCGCGAGCTTGCCACGCGGGACGGTGACCTTCCTCCTCACCGACATCGAAGGGTCCACCGCTCTACTGCGACAGCTGGGTGACGGCTACGCGACGCTCCTGCGTGATGTGAGAGCGCTCATACGGAAGGCCGTTCGGGACGCCGGTGGCCACGAGGTCGACGCGCGCGCCGATGAATTCTTCGCCGCCTTCCGTCAAGTGGCGCGTGCGCTCGACGCGGCCGTTGGCGTACAGCGTTCGCTGAGGAACCACGCGTGGACCGAGGACGTGGACGTCCGCGTTCGCATCGGCGTCCACACCGGCCGCACGACGCTCACCGAGACCGGATACGTTGGTATCGCGGTGCACACCGCCGCGCGGGTGTGCTCCGCCGGTCACGGTGGGCAGATCCTGCTGTCGTCCGCGTCGCGCGACGCGGTGGAGGGAAGTCAAGCCGCCGGCATCGCGTTCCGGACCCTTGGCCGTTATGCGCTTGCGGGCCTGCCCGAACCCGAAGCGTTGTTCCAGGTCGATGCGGCCGATCTCCGTGTGAAGTTCCCCAAGCTGCGTGCGGTCGCGGCGCGGACCTCGACGCCGCGCCCCCGCTGAGCTGATGCGGATGCCCACCCGGATCGGGCCGTTCATCGCGGCGTGTACCTGGCTCGCGCTGGTCGCCGCGATCGGCTGGCTCGATTACGAGACCGAGCCGAGCTACGACATCGACCTCTTGTATCTCCTGGCGGTCCTGCCCGCAGCCTGGCTCCATGGCCGGATCGTCGGGCTGGTCGTGGCGGTCGGCGCGAGCGCGGCGTGGTTCGTCTCCGACCAAGCCGTCGAGGCGTCGGTGCCGGTTACCGCGGTGCTGTGGAACGATCTCAGTCGCACCGTCCTGTTCTGCGCCAGCGCCGTGCTCGTGGCGCGTCTGCGAGACGATCGCTCGCTCCTGTTGGAGAACGATTCCCGACGCGCGCGTTTCCTGCGGATCATCGAGCGAGAGTTACCGCGGCCGGCGGGATCGCTGTCCCTCACGCTCGATCGTCTGCAGCGTGAGGCCGCCCTGCCAGCCCCAGCGATCGCGGAGCTACGCCGCGATGCCGAGCGGATGCAGTTCCTCGCGCGGGATTTCGTCGCGCTTGGACGGCTGCAATCAGAGCCTTTGCGGCTGGCGCGCGAGCCCGTCGATCTGCGGACCTTGATCACAGAGCTGGTGAAGCAGCGGCCCGACCGCGCGCGGATCTTCGTGAACATCCAGGAGGACCAGTCGTTCATGGTGAGCGCCGACGCGGCCCGGATCGCGCAGGCCTTCACGGCGCTGCTCGACGAGGCCGGGCAGGCGAGCGACGAGGACGTCCGGATCGACGCCGAGCGGCGCCCGATGAGCGTCGAAGTCGCGGTCTCGGTCGGGGTCGCGCGCGACGACACCACGCTGCGGCCGGCCGAGGACGACGAGCGATGGGTGGGTTTTGAGTTGGCGCGACTGGTCTGCGAGGCACACGGTGGCACGTTCGCGCTCTTTCGCAGGCCCGTTTCCCGAGGCCTGCGCGCCTCGGTCACTCTCCCGCGTGTGAGCCTCATCGACCCGCAAGCCTTGCGGATCCCCGGCTCGTGATCTTGCTGGAGCTAGGCGTTCATCGCTCGCTCTCCGTCGCGAGACCGGTGTCGCCCTCCAGGTAGATGGCTTCCTCGCCCGGCTCGTCCGCGATCCGCCAATTGCGATAGAAGTCCCGCGCGCCTTCGCGCGTTTCCCAGATCGCGATCGCGTAGAAGGCATGTCCGTCCTTCGCGAACCAGGCGCGGTGGTAGCGACAGCCGTGCGTGCGCGCATCCGCGCGCATCTCGTCGGTGATCCAGCCGACGCGTTTCTGGTAGAGATCCTCGGCGCTCTGACCGTCCGGCGTGGGGCAGGGAACGCGGAACAGGACGCTGATCACTTTTCCACCTCCGCGGCTATAGTCACGCCCGCGACACGGCACTGGGGAAGGGGAGGGTATGGCGATGCGTTTCCTTTTGGTGTTCACAGCGGCGATCGCGCTCGTGACAGCCTCGGTCGGCACGGCGGCACCGCTCCGGCCGGCATCGTGGTCTGGGGAGGCGGTCAGCTATGTCGTGGTCTACGACGCGGGCGCGTCGACGGCAGCCGCGAGAAACGCGATCACGGTCGTCGGCGGGACGATCGTCAAGGAGAACCTGAGGGTCGGGGTCGCGACCGTCGTGTCGCAGAACCCAGCCTTCCTCGAGGCCGTCGGTGCGCAGACGGCGCTGATGGGCGCTGCGATCGACCGTCCGATCGGGAACACGGTCGGAACGCCCGCGGGCGCTGACCTGGAGCTGGCGAAGGCGCGTGCTGCCGCGAAGGGCACGATCCGCGACACGCGCGACTTCGAGGGCAAGGGAGGCGCCGAGCCGCTCGCCGACCTTCAGTGGGGCATGAAGATGATGCATGCGACGGTCGACGGCTCGTACGCGCGCGAGCGCGGCAAGGGCGTGCTCGTCGGGATCATGGACACGGGCGTCGACGGCAAGCATCCCGACATCGCGCCGAACTTCAGCCGCAAGCTGAGTCGCAACTTCACCACCGACATCCCGCTGATCGACGGTCCGTGTGCGGACGAGCCCGATCACTCGTGCACCGATCCCGTGGACGTCGATGAGAACTCGCACGGCACGCATGTCGCGAGCATCATCGGCTCGCCGATCAACGGCCTCGGCGTCGCCGGCGTGGCGCCGGAGGTCACGCTCGTCAACATCCGGGCCGGGCAGGACTCGGGATTCTTCTTCCTGCAGCCCACCGTGGACGCGCTGACGTACGCGGGTGACATCGGGATCGACGTCGTGAACATGAGCTTCTTCACGGACCCGTGGCTCTACAACTGCACGAACAACCCGGCCGATTCGCCGGCGGAACGGATGCAGCAGCGGACGATCATCGAGGCGACGCAGCGGGCGGCCAACTACGCACATCGCCGCGGCGTCATCCTCGTCGCCGCGTCGGGGAACGAGCACCAGGACCTGGGTGCCGCGACGAAGATCGACGACATCAGCCCGGACTACCCGCCGGGCACCGAGAGGGTCCGCACGGTCGACAACAACTGCATCTCGGTACCGTCCGAGACGGAGCACGTCCTCGACATCAACGCCATCGGGCCGACCACGCGCAAGGCCGACTACTCGAACTACGGCCTGGAGCAGTCGACGGTCGCCGCCCCGGGTGGCTTCTTCCGCGACGACCCGTGGACGGCGTCGAATCCGATCGCAGGCATCCCGAATCTGATCCTCGCCGCGTATCCCGAGAACGTGGCGCGCGAGTTCGGCGAGATCAACGCGGACGGGACGCCGAACAGTCCGTTCGTGCTCCGCGACTGCCGCGGGAGCACCTGCGCGTACTACCAGTACCTGCAGGGCACGTCGATGGCATCGCCGCACGCGGTCGGTGTCCTCGCGCTGATCGTCGGCGCTCACAAACACGGTAAGAAGCTGAGCCCGGATGCCGCGCAGCGGATCCTCGAGCAGACCGCGACCGATCACGCCTGCCCCACGCCGCGGCTCCACAGCTATGCGGACAAGGGTCGGGGGCCCGAATACAACGCACTGTGCGAAGGCACGCCGCAGTTCAACGGCTTCTACGGTCACGGCATCGCCGACGCTCTGCGTGCGGTCCGAGGCGCGGAGGACGACGACAAGAACCAGGACTAGCGCCAATCACGAGTGAAAAGTGTGCGAGGGGGCCGGTGACGGTCTCCCGCCGCGCTGTAAGGGACGAAATCCACGGCGCCTTCGCGCGGTAGTCGGAGTAGAACAACAGGTGAACACAGGTCCACGAAGGAGGACTGAATGCCAGCCACCAAAGATTCGATCTGGGAGACATTCCACATCGACGAAGAGGGGGTCGACCGCGTCATCGAGCGGGTCAAGGCCCTTGTCGCGGAGGGGAACGCCCGTCGGCTTCTGGTCAAGAGCCGTGGCGGCGTCACGATCATCGAGGTCCCATTGACCTTCGGCGTCGTCGGCGCGCTGCTGCTGCCGGTCTGGGCGGCGATCGCGGCCGTTGCGGCGATCGTGACGGACGCGGTGATCACTGTGGAGAAGCGCACGGACGAGAAGAGCTAGCCTGCCAGGCGCTCGTAGCGCGGCGCGCCACCGGGTCGCGATCGGCGGCATCCACATCGAGTCCAGCACGTTCTCGCCACATCGCAGCGGGCGCGCGGACTTCACCGTCGTGCGCGCCGAGGAGCTGCTCGCGCGGTATGACGACCTGCCGGGGCACGTCGAGTGGCTTCCGCTCGTGCATGCGCGCGCCTTGCCGGGCGGCGCGGTCGAGCGCGCGTTCTACGAGTCGATGAAGGGAGAGCTGCTGGACGGCCTGCGCGCCGCGCTGCCTCTCGACGGGATGTTCCTGGATGTCCACGGCGCGATGAGCGTGGAAGGCCTGACCGATGCGGAGGGAGATCTTGCCACCGCGGTGCGAGACGTCGTCGGACCGGGTGCGCTCATCTCGGCGTCGATGGACCCGCACGGCAACATGTCGCGTCGTCTGGTGACCGCGCTGGATCTCGCGACCTCGCATCGCATGTCGCCGCACGAGGATGCCCCGCTGACAAAGAAGCGCGCCGTCGCGAACTTGGTCGCGTGCCTCGACCACGGCGTTCGACCGCGGAGGGCCTGGGTGCGCGTGCCGGTGCTGCTTCCTGGCGAGAAGGCCTGCACTCGCGATGAGCCCGCGCGCTCGATCTACGGGCGGCTCGCAGCGATCGAAGAGCTCGCGGGGATCATCGACGCTGCGGTGTGGATCGGCTACGCGTGGGCCGACGAGCCCCGCTGCAGTGCTGCCGTCGTCGTGACCGGGATGGACGAGGACACGATCCTGCGCGAAGCGCGTGGCCTGGCCGAGATGTACTGGAACGCGCGCGCGCGGTTCGCCTTCAGCACGTCCGCCGCCGACGTCGACGGGTGCATCGAGACCGGGCTCGCCAGCCGTGATCGTCCGTTCTTCATCAGCGATTCCGGTGACAATCCGACGGCGGGCGGTGCGGGCGACGTCGCATTCATGCTCGGGCGGCTGCTGTCGCATCCCGCCCTCGCGTTCGGCCAGGCGACCGCGATCTGTGCGAGCGTCGTCGATCCGTCCGCGGTCGCGCGGTGTGTCAGCGCCGGAGAGGGCGCGACCGTCGATCTGCGCGTCGGTGGCGCGTTCGGATCGCGTCAGGGCTCCAACATCACGCTGCGCGGGGAAGTACGGCGTGTGGTGTTCGGAGATCCGGTCGGCGGCGACATCGCGGTCGTGACGTCCGGCGGCGTGCGCGCGATCCTGACCAGCCGCCGTAAGCCATTTCACTACATCCATGACTTCACGCAGCTCGGTCTCGATCCGGCCGCACACGATCTGACCGTTGTGAAGGTCGGCTACCTCGTGCCCGATCTCTTCGATGCGGCGAAGGGCTGGGTCCTCGCGCTGACTCCCGGCGGCGTCGATCAGGACATCGGCCGTCTCGGCCACCGCAGCCTGGAGCGTCCGATCTATCCCCTTGACCCCGACATGGCAGCGCCCGACCTGGAGGCCGTTCTCATCGCGCGCCGGTAGCAGATCGGAACCAGTAGGCCGTCGACATCACCCCATCTAGGGCCGCCCGATGAGGAAACGCTCATCGTGCGTTACGTGGGTCAGATGAACACCACTGAGTGGACGCTTCCGCCGTCCGCCAAGGGCCCGCAGGTCGGACAGCTCGTCGCCGGCCGCTATCGCCTCGCGCTGTTCAAAGGCGGCGACGATATCGCGGAGGTCTGGCACGCGGTCGAGGAGTCAACGCAGCAGGTCGTCACGATCGAGATCCTGCGTGACCGCGGCGACGAGGCTCTTAGGACGCGATTCCTCGAGCAGGCGGAGCGCATGGCCCAGATCGAACGGCCGTCGGTGATGAAGGTCGCCGCGATACACGACGACGCGAGCGAGACGTTCGTCGTGTTCGAGCACCTGATCCCGCTGACCGTCGAGCTACCGGAATGGACGCCGGTCGAGCTGGCCGCTGCTGTGGCGCCCGAGCCTGCGGCCGCTGCGGTCGCCCCCGAGCCCCCGGCCGCCGCCGCGTCGCCCGAGCCCGAGTGGTCTGTCCCAGCCGCGGTGGTCCCGACCGTCGAACCTGAGTCGCTCGAGCCGATCATGACGGCGAGCGTCGAGCCGGAAGCGGTCACGACCAGTGAGCCGGAAGTGGTCACCCTGCCATCGCTACCACCGTCGCAGCGCCCACCGCGCTCTCTCGTGATCCCGGTGCCCGATGTGTCGGACCTCGTCGCAACCGCCACGCGCGTCGCGGCGCGGGCGCGCATCTTCCTCGGCGGCCTCCATCTGGACACGCTCGTCACCGCAGCGCGCGCACGGGTCCCGCAGCGCATCGATGTGTCGCTCGTCAAGATCTGGGCCGCTCGTGTCGTGAAGATCGCGGGTCCGCTCGCCACTCGCGCGCGCCACAACCAGATCGTCATGGCCGTCCTGACAGCGGCGCTCGTCCTCGCGGTCTTCGTCGCGTCGCCGCTCGACGATGCGATCGCGAACGCGCTGCGGCCGAAGGCAGCGCCGGCGCCGACGGCCGCGCCGGCCGCGCCGACCGCGCCGCTCGCTCGCGCGCCGTTCGAGGTCCCGCCACTCAGCGCGTACCGTGCCTCCTTCGAGTCTCAAGGTCCGTACCCGACGGCGTCACCGAACGGGACCGTGGAATGGGTCGTCGCACTGCGCAACACAGGCTCAGCGGGCTGGTACCGCGGCATCGAGGGCGCGCAGGCCGCGCTCGCGCTCGCGGACGGCACCGGCGTCGCCGTGCAGTCGACGGACTATGTCGCGCCGGGTCAGGTCGGTTGGTTCGTCGTGCACTTCCGCGCTCGCGCCGAGACGGGCACGTACAACGTGCCGCTCATTCCTCGCGTGGATGGCCGCGGACCGCTGGCGGATCTCGGCATCCACGCGGTGGTCACGGTCTCAAAGAACCCGTAGCGTCGCGTCATGCGACGCGTTGCCACCGCGTTCACCCTCATGCCCTTCGCGCTCGTCGTGATCCTTGCGGTGGGGATCGCGATCGCAGGCCGTCTCTCAACGCACGATGCCGTGACGGCAGGATCGCCGACACCCACGCAGACAGCGGTCGTCGCCGCGTCGCGGAGTGCGGCGTCGACGAGCGCGGCGCCGCCCACGCAGACCGCGAGCGCTGCGGCGGCGTCGGCGAGCCCGACACCCACCCCCGCGCCCGCGTCGCTCGCGAACGACGCGGCCGAGATGCTGCGGTTGCACAACGAACTTCGCGCAGCCGTCGGCGCGCCCGCGGTGCGCGCGGACGAGCGCGTGACGACCGCGGCGCAAAAGCATGCCGAGTACCTCGCGCGCAACGACACCCTCGGTCACGATGAGACGCCCGGCGCGCCCGGCTTCAGCGGCGCATCGGTGCGCGATCGGCTCGCCGCGCTGGGCTACACCGACACGACCGCCAGCGAGGTCGCCACGTCGTTCAGCTCGGGCACCGACGGCGTGCGTTCGCTCTGGGTCCTTCCGTATCACCGGCTCGGCCTGATGCATCCGCACGCCGTCGTCGCCGGCTGGGGCCATGCGGAGACCGCAGGCCGCGCCATCACCGTGGGTGTTCTTGTCTACGACTTCAGCGCGCCCGCGCCGGACCGCGTGCGCGCGCCCGCGCCGGCCCAGCGCGTCGCGGGCACATATTCCGGCGAGGAGGTCCCCGACGTGCTGCCGGCCGGAGCGTCGCGGCCGGTCGGCTACCCGATCATGGTCGTGTACTCAGGCGCGCGAGCGGTCGATCTGCGGAGCGCGCGGATCACCGAGGTGGGCGGTCCTGACTTCGCGTATCACGTCGTGCCGCAGCTCTACGAACGTGATTACGTCGCCATCGTGCCCGCGGCGCCGCTGGCGCCCGGAGCGCGTTACCGAGTCCACCTCGAGCTGACCGTCGCCGGCGCCGATGTGGTGGAGGAGTGGGAGTTCGAGACCGAGCGCTAAGAAGCGCGCTGCTCGTCGTCGCGGCCGTCATGCTCGTCGCCGCGACACCCGAACCGGGGCCGACCTGCCCGAGTCCGAATCCGCCCCGCCCCGAGGCGCGACATGCAAGCGGGCTCGCGCTCCCAACACCGCGGCTGTTCTGCTACGGCCCGCCGGTGTACGAGCCGCTCGCGATCGCATACCAGAATGCGCGTCAACTCGCCGAGAGTCACCCGAACGATTTCGGGTATCCGTGGGACGATCGCGAAAGACGTGAACTGGTCATCTCGGTCATCGGCCCCACCGGTGAGGCGCTGGCGCGCGCATGGATGGCGTCCGGCGCGACGTATTCACCCCCTGGTAGCGCGAAGAGCACGTTCCTCGCGCAGCCGGTCGTCCCCGTCCGTTTCAGGACGGTGACGCGCAGCTTCGCGCAGCTCGCGAAGCTGCAGGACGACATCATCGACGCGCTCCGCGCCGGGCTGCTGCCCGACGCCAGTGTCAGTAGCTTTGGGCCCGACGACGAGCACGACCGCATCGTCATGGACGTCCAAAACCTCACTGACGCGTTCGCGAATGCGCTCGCATCGCGCTTCGGCACGGAGGCGATCGCCCTGCGGGTCGATCCGACCTCCGGACCGTTCACCAACCTCGCACAGCCTCTTGATCGCGGCGTGGTCGATCCGATCCTTATCGGCGTGCTCCTCGCGGGCTCGTTCCTCGGTGCGGGTCTTGTCGTCTTCGTGATGAGGCGCCGAGCCGCTATCTGACCGTCACCACCGCGTGGATGCCGAGGTCCGGGAGCGGGCCGCGGCCATTGATCGCGGGACGGAGGCGCACGACATGGGCGCCGGGCTCGCTCGGCGCACGGAAGCGCGCCGTGAACCAACCGATCTGCCCGGGCCCGACGTACTGCGTCGACTGCACCGCGACCACCGTGCCGTCGTCGAGGATGAGCGAGGCCTGGGCGCCGTCGACGCCGCGATACCAGCCGGCTGAACCGGTGTTGCGCAGCGCGAGCGTCCATTCGACCGTGCCGTTCGGCGACGCGTTCGGATACGGCGCCTGCGACTCGAACGTGGCGCCATAGGCGCCGAGCGGCGGCACGTCGAACGCCGGTCGCACGAGCGCGGGCATCGTGCCTGCGTCGGCCACGCCCGCCTCGGTCCCGGGATGCGCCTGCTGGAGAAGCAGCCCAGCCACGATGAGCGACGCCGCCGCGACCTTGAATGACAGCTCCGGACGCGCCTTCGCGAACGCGGCCACGCGGCGGGCGCCAACACGCGAGAGCAGGCTCGCGACGGCCGCACGTCCGCGACGCGTCGCACGATCCAGGACGGCGAGCTCCTCGTCGACGAGCACCGCGAGCGCGATGCCGTACACGAACGCGCGCGGACGGTGGTACCGGCGGGCGGGATCCGGCTCGAGACCGCGCCGCAGCACGCTCGCGACGCGCGGCGTCGGGTGCGCGCCCAGCAATTGCCTCGCGATGGCCGCAAGCCCGTAAACGTCGCTCGCGCGCGATGCGGCACCGCCCGCGGTCACCTCCGGTGACGCGAAGCCGGGTGTGCCGCGCGGGACCTCGGGCGGATGGCCGATCGGCTCGGCGATGCCGAAATCGAGCAGCCGTGGCCGCCCGTCTGACCCCATGAGAACGTTCGCGGGCTTGAGGTCGAGGTGCACGAAGCCATGCGCGTGGAATGCCTCGACCGCGTCGGCGATCTGGATCAGGAGGAGCGCGATCTTTCGCGGCGCCAGAGCGGGACCCGTCCCGGTGAGCTGGTCGAGCGGCTCGCCCTCGACGTGCTCGAACGCGATGAGCGTGTCACCGAGCGCCTCGTGGATGCCGAGCACGGGGACGATGGAGGGATGGTCCATCGTCTCCAGGCGGCGCGCCTCCGCCAGGAAGCGGCGTCGTGCGTCGGCGTCGTGCGCGTCACGGAGGATCTTCACCGTGACGGCGCGGTCGCGCGATTCGTCGTAGGCGCGCCACACGTCCGCCGTGCCGCCGGCGCCGATGTGCGCGGCGAGACGGTAACGTCCGGCCACGATCGTGCCGACGTTGCGACCCGCGGGAGACAGGACCTCGGTGACATCTGAACGCTTCATCGCAGCGCTTAACGGGCGTGCGCGCCGCGCGCTGCGTTGCGGCCTAACGGGGCAGTACGACCGTACCCCTTGCCCTCGCCGGAAGCGGGACCGGCCTCAGGGCGCGGTCATCAGCTGGCGATGCCGATGTCGAATATCGCGGCGTAGACGTTGCCGTTCTTCGTCACGGTCACCTGGAGCTTGCTGTTGTAGATGCCGTCGGCGGCGTTCTTCATGACGCCCTGCGTTCCCTTCTGCGAATACGGCGCCTGCGCGAACACCTGTGCGTTGAGCGCGTCATCGAAGAAGAGCTGCGACGTGAATTCGGATGTCGTCGTGCGGATCTTGAAATGGATGTGCACGGCTCGACCCTGGTACCAGCCGGGATAGATGGTCGTGAATTGCGCGCTCCCGGACGCATCCGTGGTCTGGTAGCCGCGAAGGAACTTCTGTCCCTTCGTGTTGAAGCCCGCGTCGTTGGCGTCGGAGTACACGCCAAGGGCGTCGCAGTGCCAGACGTCGACGGTCGCGCCGCTCAGCGCGGCGCACGCGCTGCCGGTGACCCGCGACACGAGGAACGTGAGCCTGAGAGGCGCGCCGTCCCTGACGGCGCCGTTCGATGGATCCGAGCGGATGTCGCTGCGGTTCAGCTTCTCGTCGACGAAGTACGGACCCTCGGTCACCGCGGGGCGGACGACGCACGAGGGCAGCGTCGTGGCAGCCGCCGAAGTGGCGGCCGCGGTCGTCGCCGCGGCGCTCGTCTGCTGTGCGGCAGTCGTCGGCGACGGCGAGCTCAGCGCCCCGGGGGCGCACGCCGCGAGGAGCGCGGCGCCCGATCCACCGAGGAGGGCGAGGATCTCCCTGCGGCTCAGGATGCGGCCGATCTGGGCGTCGTCTTTGTCCAGTTTGTTTTGCCTTCTCATCTGATCCAAGCCTTTCTGGTCTACGCCTTCACCGTCGCGACGAGGTCGACGACGACGCGGATCTCGTCGACGACGCTCACGACACGGAAGGGCACGGAGGGTGCCGACATCCCGAAGTCGCCGAACTTCCAGCTTGGGGACGCTGTTGCGGCCGCGGTGAGCTCGTTCCCGCTACGTTTCGCGACCACGTCGAACGTCACTTCCTTCGTCTTGCCGTGGATCGTGATCTGACCCGTTAGCTTGAACGTGAACTCGCCGCTCGTCGGCATCGGGAGCACGAGGCCGCTCGTCTTCGTCGGAACGAATTCGGCCTTGGGGAACTGGCGGGTCTGGAGCGTGTCCATCTTCACGAAGTTGTCTCGGTCGCTCTTGTCGCTCGCGAGCGTGGTCAGATCGAATGTGATCTTTGCGTCGGACGAGAACGTGCCGTCGTCCTTGAGGACGAACGTCCCCGTCGCGCCGGTCGCGACGAGCACCGCATCCGATGGCAGGTTCACGCCCACCAGCTGCTCGCGCACGCGGACCGTGGCCTTCGACGTGTTGCTCACCGTCCACGTGCCTGTACTGACCGTGGTCGTGGCCGCGCTCGTGGCCGCGCTTGCCGTCGACGCGGGCGTCGATGCGGTCGCCGCTGCCGTCGGCGCAGTGGTCGGCGCCGTGGTCGTGCTCGGCGATGTCGCCGCGCCGCCGCACGCGGCGAGCAGGATGCCAGCGGCGGCGAACGGCACGGCGATGCGAGTCAGGTATCGAGAGATCATCGGTCCCTCCGGGGTGTGTTCGTCCGACCTTACACGCCGGGAGAGCGCTTCGCGCTAAGGATTCGCTAAGAAGATCGTGCTGTTACGCACGCATGAATTCGGCGAGGAGGCGATGGAAATGGTGCACACCGCCCTCGCGCGTCGCTGAGTAGCGGCCACGGTCGTACAGCCGCGATCGCACGCCGCGCTGGACAGCCTCGACGATGGCCTCGTCCTCACGCTCGACGCGATCGAGGCCGCCGCCGGCACCCTGTTCGCGTTTGCTCGCGTCCCACACGAACGGGAGGAAGGACACGCGTGTCCGATCGACAGCGAGCGGCACGACGACATTCACCGAGATGCCCCACGGGTACACGTTGAACATCGTCGTCGGGAAGAGCCAGTAGTAGTACGCACCGATGAGCTTGCCGGCGTCGGCGTGAGACCGCGGCGCGTTGAAGGCGGTCTCGCCCTGCTTCGCGATCGCGACCTGCAGCACGGCATAGCGCTCGAGCTCGATCGCGTACGCGCCGTAGTCGATCACCGCCGCGAGGCTGTTGTGGACGTACGGGATGTGGAAACCCTCGAGGTAGTTGTCGATGTAGAGCGCCCAGTTCGCGTTCACG
>JBGPZT010000138.1:0-7217 GCA_041493915.1 Candidatus Limnocylindria bacterium | reverse complement strand
TACGCGTTGTTCGGCGCGTAGAAGCGGCGGTAGTGGGCGTACAGCCCGTCGCGCGTCATGAGCTTGATCTCGTCCTTGCTCCCGATGACGCCCTGGCCGTACGTGTGCCGGCTGAACGCGATGGCCTGCAGCTCCTCACCGAGAAGGAACGACGGGTCGTTCTCGTAACCCTCGCGCTCGCTGACGATCACCGTGCGTTCGGCCTCGGTCTCCTCGACCGAGATGAGCGCGTTGCGCATGCGATCCGATTCGAGCTCGAGCGCGGTCTTGTAACGCGCCTTCGGCACCGTCTCGAAGTAGCAGGTCACGTCCTCGCTGGTGAAGGCGTTCCACTGTGCGCCGTAGCGCGCGAGCAGCCGGTCGAGATCGCCCTTGGGATGCTTCGGTGTGCCCTTGAAGAGCATGTGCTCGAGGAAGTGCGACATCCCGGTGGTGCCGGGAACCTCGTTGCGGCCGCCGACGTGGTACCAGACCCACAGCGACACGACCGGCGCGTGTCGCGCTTCGAGCGCGTACAGCACCAGCCCGTTGTCGAGGCGACGCGTCGCCGGGGCGTCAGTGATGGTCGGGATAGGTCGATTTTAGGTGGCGCGGGGCGGACCGTCGGCTCGCGGTCAGGTAGAAGAGCCCGACTGTCGCGAGATACACAGTGGCGACGAGGAGCTCCGGCAGGCCGTGGAATCCGACGACGTTCCACGGCCACAGAGCGGCCGGTAGGACGAACCACGCGAGGAAGGCCATGACGCTCGTCCACGCCGCCGGCACGTCGCCCGGATGCTTCGTGAGCTCCAAGTCGATCGTCCACCACGTCGCGTACAGGAGGCCGATGAGGACGTACGCGACGAACGCGGCTAACACCAGGCGCGCCAGGCTCGTCACTTGACGCCGAACTTCGCTCCGACGACCGACCGTACCGCGGTCCCAGCCACCTGCGACGCGAAATTGCCAGGTGACTCGTGGAACTCCTCGAACACCGCGGCGAACGCGATCGAAGGCTGTTCAAAGGAGGCGAAGCCGATGAACCAGCCGTCGGGGTCGGTGGGAGTCTGTGCCGTGCCGCTCTTGCCGGCGACCGACACCTCGAACCCGCGGAACGGGAAGTACACGGTGCCATCGGTGTCGGCGACGACGGCACGCATCCCGTCGCGGATGAGCGAGAGGTCGGTCGGGATGCTCGCGGTGTGCCCGAGCTCCGCCTTCTCGAACTTCCTCCGCGACGCGCCGGCGCGGTCGCGGAACTCGAGCACCAGGCGCGGCTTCCAGACGATCCCGTCGTTCGCGAGCGCCGCGGCGTAGTTCGCCATCTGCAGCGGTGTCGCGAGCAGGAAACCCTGCCCGACCGCGAGGTTGGTCGCGTCGCCCGGGTTCCAGGTCTTGTCGGCCGGGTTCGCGAAGTACTGCGCCTTCCAGGCCGGGCTCGGCACGGTCCCCTCCGCCTCGAGCACGTAGTCGATATCGGTCGCCTTCCCGAGACCGAAGCTCTTCGCCGCGTTCGGAAGGAGATCCGGGTTGCGATCGTTGAGTCGCTTGCCGAGCTCGTAAAAGAAGGTGTTGCACGAGCGCGCCAGCGCCGTGCGGAGATCGATGAGCCCGAGATTGCCGGTCTCGTGGTTCAGCTGCGCCCACTGTTCGCCGTACCCGGTCCACCGCGCCGGGCAATCGATGCGATCGCCCGCCTTGTAGAGGCCTTCGCGCATCGCTGCCGCGGCCGTGATCGGTTTGAACGACGACCCGGTCGGGTACTGCCCGAAGGTCGCACGGTTGAAGAGCGGCTTGCGCGCATCGGCGGAGAAGCGCGCGATGTTGAGCGCGTCGCCGTTCGCGAACGCGTTCAGGTCGAACGTCGGCCGGCTGGCCATCGCGAGTATCTCGCCGGTCCACGGATCCTCCGCGACCAGCGCGCCCTTGCGGTCACCGAGCGCGTTCTCGGCCGCCAGCTGGAGCGCCGGATCGAGCGACAGCACGACGTCCATGCCCGGGATCGATGCGGTCTCGCCGAGCACCTCGGCGACGTCACCATTCGGCTCGATGATCGTGAGGCGCCAGCCATACGTGCCGCCGAGCACGTCGTCGAGCGTGTCTTCGAGTCCGCTGTTCGCCTTCCCGATCAGATCGCCGGCCTGCACGCCGCGCGGGGCGCGCTTCTGCGCTTCGACGTCGCTCGCCTCGGCAAGGTAGCCGAGCGTCTGCGACGCGAGCCCCGTCGGATAGCTGCGCACGCGCGCCGCCTGCAGCTGAACGCCCTCGATGACAGCGAGCGCGGGCCGCGCGGCGGACAGCGATATTCCCGCCAGGGTCCGGATCGGAACGAACGTGTCGTCACGCACCCACGACTGATGGAGCTTCGCCTTGATCTCATCCGGCCTCAGGCCGAGGATCGGCGCGAGGCTCGTCGCGAGCCCGTCCTCCGAGCGCATCTGGCCCGGTACGACGCCCACGCTCGCGCCGTCGATGAACGTCGCGAGCTCGGTGCCGTCGCGCGCGATGATCCGACCGCGCGACGTCCCGATGCGCGTCATCCGCACCAGCCGACCTGCCGACAGCTTGGGCAGGATCGCTTCGCTCGACCACGAGATCCGCCAGGCGGCCTTGTCCTTCTCGCCGACCAACACGAGCGAGAGCGTCGTGCTGCGCGTGAAGTCGCCGACGCGCGTGGTGTGGAACGTCACGTCCAGCGGCACCGTTGCGTTCCGCGGATCCGGCGAACCGTTCGGCAGCTTCTGACGCGTCGAAGGCCCAGTCGTCGCTTCGAGCGAGCGGAGCGTCATTTCCTCGGCGATGCGCGGCAATCGGTCGATGAACCCCTCCGTTCCGATCCGCTGACGCGACTCGTCGGTGAGGAGATCGAACATCTCCTGGTAGTGCCCCTTCGTCCATGCCTCCGCGTACGCCTTCGCGACCGGATCGGGCGACGGGGGCAGCGCCTCGCACGCCGAGGCGACCGCGAGCGCGGCGTACAGGAGCGGGATGAAGAACGACCGCATCGGCTAGTAGCCGGCCGCGTTGCCCTCGCGGCGAGGATCCGCGCCACCGCTGAACACGCCGTTCTCGTCGATCGCGATGGCCTGCGCGCCGCCGGTGACCTCGGCCCAGTCGCCAGCGAGCGTGATCTCGTGACCCTTCGCCGCGAGTCCTTT
Source organism: Candidatus Limnocylindria bacterium (assembly GCA_041493915.1). Lineage (GTDB taxonomy): Bacteria > Chloroflexota > Limnocylindria > P2-11E > P2-11E > CF-39. The sequence goes on along the minus strand of JBGPZT010000138.1, from coordinate 4,080 downwards.
GCGGGTCTGTTCAGCGAAACGGTTCTCGATCTTGAGCGCGCGGCCCGACTCGTGGTACCAGCGCGGCTCTTCGATCGCCTGCTGGACATCCATCGCGTGATCGATGAGCGCGACCGCGAGCTGGAAGTTCGTCTGCACCTGCGCGTGGCGTCCGGGCGTACCGAACACCAGACGCGGCGTCACGCCGTCCAGCGCGATGACGGTGTTCAGCGTGTGGATCGGCCGCTTGCCCGGAGCGAGCGCATTTGGTGACGCGGCGTCGAGGGAGAAGCCGGTCAGGCGGTCGTTGAGCACGATGCCCGTGCCCGGGACCATGCACGCGGAACCAAACTCGCTGAAGACGCTCTCGATGAGGGAGACCGCGTTGCCATCGCGATCCACGATGGCCATGTACGTCGTGTCCGTCGCGAGCACCGCGAGCGTGCCGGCGTCGGTGCGATCGCTCGCCTTCGCGGGTATCGCGCGGCGACGTGCCGTGACGAATGGTCCGTCGAAGAGGCGCTCGACGTCGAAGCGCACCTGGCTCGGATCCCCGGCGTAGGCGTCGCGGTCCGCGAACGCCATCTTCTTGATCTCGACCATCTGGTGGACAAGGTCGGCGCTGCCCCACGGGTACTCCTTCATGTCGAGTCCCTCGGCGATCGCCAGCTCCTCGAGCAGGATGTGACCCTGCGAGACGGGGGGCTGTCCGAAGACGCGGAGCCCGCGATACGTGACGGCGATCGGCTCGGGCCGATCGGTCGCGTGAGCGGCGAGATCGTTGAGGGTGATGTGCCCGCCCATCGTCGCGAGCCCGTCGGCGAAGCGCGCGCCGAGATCGCCGCCGTAGAAGGCGGCTGTTCCGCTCGCGATGACCTCGCGGAGCGTTTGCGCGAGATCGGTCTGTTGCAGGATCTCGCCGGCGCGCGGGAAGCGGCCGACCGGTCCGAAGACGCGCGCGCATTCCTCGTCGAGACGCGCCCCGCTGTCGACGAATCCCTCGGCGAGCCCGTCGCTCACGGGGAACCCTTCCTCCGCGTACTGGATGGCGGGCGCGAGCGCGCGCTCGAGACCGAGCCGGCCGTGGTCCTCCATCAGATCGGCGAACGCCGCGAGCACGCCCGGCACGGTGGCGACACGCGACCCACCCCTAGGGTAACCGTCAGCGAACGAGTCGCGGTCCAGCGACCTCGGTGCCGCTCCCGATCCGTTGTACGCCTGCACCTCGCGGGTGCGCGCGTCGTAGACCAGGGCGAAGAGATCGCCGCCGATCCCGGTGCGGTGGGGTTGCGTCACGGTGCAAACAGCGGCGGCCGCGACCGCGGCGTCGACGGCGCTCCCACCTTCTCGCAGCACAGCGATGCCTGCCGCCGTGGCGAGATGGTTGTCGGTCGCCACGAGCCCGTTCACCGAACGGATCGTCGGCCGCGTGGTCACAGGAAGATGCTATTGCGTCGGGCGACTCACACGAGCAGGCCGACGACCACTCGCGCGATCAGCGCGGCGACGGACGCGATCAAGAGACCAAGGCCGAGCGAGCGGTTCGGGCGTGGCACGAGTGGCATGAGGGCGAGGGCGAGGGCCGCGAGCGGCCAGTGCGGGCCGCCGTCAGTCAGCAGCGCACCGAACAGCACGTACCCGATCCCGGCCCAGGCGATGACCGCCGCGCCGTCGAGTAGCACGACGATCGCGCACAAGGCGGCCGCGACGACCGCGCCCCACAGCACCAACTCGGCGGCGCTGATCCCGAAGCTCCCGTCCGTCTCGCTGAACGCGAACGCACCCATGATCAGCGCATCGATGCCTGCCACGAGGGCCTTCGCTCGTCGGGACACCGGCGCAGGTTAACCGAGGAGGCTTTCGGAACGCGGTTGAGGCGTACGTTGTACGTCATCCGTGAGCGACACCGAGATCATCGAGCTCGATGAGCCTGAGCCGGCCGCGAGACCGGAGCGCTGGCGCGCAGGATCGATCACCATCGCCGCCGCGCCGCTCGTCATCGTCGCGCTCGTCATCGCGCTGGCCGTTCCGAGACTGGCCAGTAAGCCAACTTCCGAGCCGGAGCCGACGCCCGCGAGCATCGCCGAGAGCGGCGACGCCGAGATCCTAGAAACGCAGCACTGGGCGACGTTCGGGCCGAGCTATCCCGCGCGTGGTGATGTCGCGGAGGCGGTGCTGGACGGGTACGCATACGTGATCGCGGGGACGGGCACCGCGGACGATGGTCTGCACGTGTATCGCTACGACCTGCACACCGGGGAGAGGCAGCGCGCCGCGGATCTCCCGATCTCGCTCGATCACGCGATGGCCGCGACGCTGGCGGACCGTATTTACGTCTTCGGCGGATATGCGTTCGGCCGGCCATCCGCCCGCGTCTTCAGCGTGGGCTCGAACGACGCGAGATGGATCGAGCATTCACCGATGCCGGCGGCGCGCGCTGCGGGCGGCGCCGCGGTGCTCGGCGACCACATCTTCATCGTCGGCGGCGTGGGTGAGAACGGGGACTGGATCCGCGATACCTGGGCGTACGACACCGCCGGGCGATGGTCTACGGATCTCGATCCTCTGCCGACGCCGCGTGACCATCTGGCCGTTGGCACGTACCGCGGCAAGGTCTGCGCCGCGGGCGGCAACGGTGCGACGCAGAAGTTCGAGTGCTTCGATCCGGCTCACAACCAATGGAGTTGGATGCCGGATCTGCGGAACCCCGTCATCGGTGGCCGCGCCGTCGAGGCCGCCGGCTGGTTCTGGGTCGTCGCGAGCGACGTCCAGATCTTCACGTTCGACCACTGGCACTTCGGCCCGCGGCTGAACGCGGCCCGTGCGGGTCACGCGCTCGCGCAGGTCGACGGCGCTCTCTACGTCATCGAAGGTGGGAGGGGCGCGGCGAACGGACGCATGGAGATGCTTCGACCGCAGCCGTGAGGCTCACCGGGCCGGCTCCTGCCCGATGAAGATGCGCGTGTAGCCCCACGGCTCGCCGGGCCGCAGCGGCTCGGGCTTGGTCCCATCGAGATTCATGAGCATCGCCTGCTCGTCGCAGGCGAAACGCTTCGGGCACACCGGACACTCGGCGGCGCTCTTCTCTGGGAGCCGGCCGAGGCTGATGAGCGTGAAGCCGCAGCGCTCGAAGAACTCCGGCACCAACGTCAGCGCGAACACACGGCGTAGGCCGAGCCGCCTTGCCTGCTCGACGCAGCCGTCCACGAGAGCCTTCCCCACACCACGACCGGACGTCTCGGGCCGCACCGCGAGCGAACGGATCTCGGCGAGGTCGGGCGTGAGCGCGGCGAGCGCGCAGCATCCGGCGAACACGTCGTCTTCGGCGACGAAGTAGTCGCTGACGTGCTCGAGAAGGAACTCGCGCGAGCGCGACAGCATGAGGTCCCGCGCGGCGTAGCCGTCGATGAGCTCCCGCATCGCGTCGACGTCCTCGGCGCGCGCGAGGCGGATGATCAGCGTCACGCGCCCAGTGCGGTGCGGGCTTCCTCGATCGCCACGCGCACGCGCTCCGGCGCGGTCCCGCCCGGCGATGATCGCGAAGCGAGGGAGCGCGTGACCCCCGTCTCATCGACTGCGCTGTCGCCGAACCGCGGATCGACAGCGCGCAGCTCGCCGAGCGTGACGTTGGCCAGGTCCTTCTTCAGCGCGAGCCGCACGCGCACCAGGCGGCCCACGATCTCGTGCGCCTCCCGGAACGGCACACCCCGGCGCGCCAGGTGGTCCGCGAGATCGGTCGCGGTGACCATCCCGCGTTCGGTCGCGCGGCGCATCGCGTCGCGGTCGAAGCGCAGCCCGCTCACGACGAGCGCGAGCGTCTCGAGCGCCGGGATGACGGCGGCCGCGTCGTAAAGGGGCACGCGGTGCTCCTGCAGATCGCCGTCGTACGCGAGGGGGAGACCCTTGAGCGTGGTCAGGACGGCGACGAGGTCGCCGACGATGCGGCCGGCGCGGCCGCGCACAAGCTCGGCGACATCGGGGTTCTTCTTCTGCGGCATGATGCTCGACCCCGTCGCGTGCTGATCCGAGATCTCGGCGAACGCGAACTCGGCGCTCGTCCACAGGACCAGCTCCTCGGCGAAGCGCGAGGCATGAACAGCG
>JBGPZT010000073.1:0-12403 GCA_041493915.1 Candidatus Limnocylindria bacterium | reverse complement strand
GCGAAACGACGGCGCTCGTCCGAGACTTCGCCGATGTAGCGAGGAACCCGCGCCTCGGGCTGTACGGCGCGATCGTGGTCGGCCCGGCCGGCGCGACCTACACGGACCCGGAGACCGGAGCCGATATCGCGACCCGTTCCGGCTGGCGTGTCGACGTGCACCCGCCCGACGCGCCCGCGTATCGCGACTTCGCGCTCTTCTTCGAAGACGAGGACGCCGGGATCGGCACGCACCGGATGCCGTACACAAAGGTGGTCGACGGAGTCGTCGGGCTCAACTACGGGAACGCACCGCTCGCCGAGCGCACTGGAAACGGCGCGGCGCTCTTCGACGCGACTCGCACGCCGTTACGAACTCCGCTGCTCGAGGCCCTCGTCGGCGACGCGGTCCGCATCCACGTCCTCGCGCCTTACAGCGAGCAGGCGCAGGTCTTCACCGTCGAGGGCCATCGCTGGCCCTTCGAGCCCGGCCGGCAGGGAACCTCGATGCTCAGCTCGGTACAGGTCGGCGGCCTCGAGGCCATCACGCTGGTGCTCGACGGAGGAGCGGGAGGGACCGCGAGCCTGCCGGGCGACTATGTGTACGGTGACCATCGGACGCCGTATCGGGACGCGGGCCTCTGGGGTGTCTTCCGCGTCTACCGGTGCCTGCCCGAGGGCGTGCGGCTGCGGTCGCTCGCCGGGGCTGACGCCGGCTGTGGCACCGACTTGGGAGTGTTGCTCGAGGTGGCAGGGGGAATCGTCGTGCTTGGCCTCCTGGCGGGTGCCACGCTCGTTCTCAGGGCGCGGCGGGCCGGCCGCAGGAACCTTCGATCGTCGAGTGACCGCTCGCGGACCCAGCGCCGCCTAAAGTCCCTTTCGACGGAGCCCGACGACGCGAACGGCACCGGTCCTCTCGCGCTCCTGATAGGTTTCCTCGCGCTGTGATCAAGACGCGTCTCACGGAGCTCCTCGGCGTCCGGCATCCGATCGTGCTCGGCGGCATGGCCGGTGGGACGTCGGCGGAGCTCGTCGCCTCGGTCAGTAACGCCGGCGGCCTCGGTGTCTATGGCGCGTCGCCGACCATGATCAGCGCTGCCGCGCAGCGCGATGCGAACCGCGCCGTCGTCGATCGGATCCGTACGCTCACCGACGCTCCCTTCGGCCTGAATCTCCTCCTCTTCCTTTGCTCGGAGGCGGACATCGACGCGATCCTTGCCCTGCGACCGCGTGTCCTTGCCACGGCGTGGCCGAAGCCGGAGATGGATCTTCGGTCCGTCGCCGATCGGGCACACGCGGCGGGCGCGCTCTGGATGCACCAGGTCGACCGTGCCGACGAGGCAACGCGCGCGGCACAGAGTGGAGCGGACATCATCGTTGCGCAGGGCACCGAGGGCGGCGGACACGTCGGCCTCATGGCCACGTTTCCGTTGACGCGAATGATCGTGCGCGCGGTCGCGCCCATCCCGGTCGTCGCTGCCGGTGGGATCGCCGACGGTGAGGGGATCGCTGCAGCGCTGATGCTGGGCGCGCAGGGTGTGCTCATGGGCCCACGCTTCCTGGCGACGAACGAGTCGCCGCTCCCGGCGGGATACAAGCAGGCCATCGTCGCAAGCGATGGTCACGACACCGTGCTGACCGAGATCCCCGACATCGCGTCGGGCAACCTCTGGCCCGGCGCATACGCGCGAGCCCTTCGGAACTCGTTCGTCAAAGAATGGTCCGGTCACGAGGGCGAGCTTCGGCGCCGTCGCGAGGAAGTCCGGAAGGGTTTGGCGGCGGCCCGCGCGGCCGGCGACGCCGAACGCGGCAGTCTTCTGATCGGTCAAGACGCAGGACTCGTTGACTCGATCGAGGCGGCCGGCGCGCTGGTCGCGCGTCTCGCCGCGGACGCCCAAAGGGTTCTCGCTGGCGCGTCCCGCTACATCGTGGACGTGCGCACGCCCTCTGCCTAGAATCCGCCGCGGTACCTAGAGCCGCCCGCTTCCTCCCGATGGCGGCACAAGACGCGCCGGTGTGAGCGAATGCACTGAGGAGGTGCGTCGCCTAGTACACGCGCAGCGTCAGCGGATTTAGGGAGGGGGATTTTCATGGCAGCACGCACGGCCGCCGCACCCGGCGGCCAGGACTGGATCGAGCGGCAATTCAAGGTCCGCGCGTCCGGGTCCACGATCGGCACCGAGATCCGAGGTGGAGTCACGAACTACCTCGTCATGTCCTACATCCTCGTCGTGAACGCCGTCATCCTTTCGGGCGCCGGCATTCCGTTCCCCGCGGTCGTCGCGGCGACGGCGCTCATGGCCGCGCTCTTCACCGGCGGCATGGCGCTCTTCTCGAACTACCCGTACGCGGGCGCCGCGGGTCTCGGCATCAACGCCGTGGTGGCGTTCGGTCTCGTCAAGGGCGCGGGTCTCTCATGGCAGGGCGCCATGGGGGTGGTCGCACTCGAAGGTCTCGCCATCTGCGTCGCGATGGCGCTCGGCGTCCGCCGCACGCTGCTCGACGCCGTGCCCGTTCCGATCAAGCTCGGCATCGGCGCCGGTATCGGCGCCTTCATCTTCGCGATCGGCTTCTTCAACGGCGGTCTGGCGGTCGGCACCGGCAATCCGTCGGACCCGGTCGCCCTCGGCAACCTCAACAGCGGCACGGCGATCGTCACGATCGGCGGCCTGCTGGTCACATCGTTCCTGTACTCCCGCAACATCAAAGGCTCGCTCATCCTCGGCATCATCGGCGCGACCGTGATCGGCGTCATCGTGAATGCCGGCACGGGCGGCGCGACCTACGGCAGCCTCCCGGGTGTCGCGGTCATGCCCAAAGATCTGCTCGCCACGCCGGATTTCTCGACGATCGGCGCGGTGTTCACCAGCGGAGCGAACGGTCTCGCACTCGTCGAAGTTTTCAGGCTCGGCTTCTTCGTCGCGATCCTTACCGTCTTCTCACTGATGCTCTCCGACTTCTTCGACACCGCCGGCACCGTCGTGTCGGTCGCGTCGGAAGGTGGCTGGCTGAAGAAGGACGGGTCCATCGAACGCGCCGACCGCGTCTTCTGGGTCGACTCGCTCGGCGCGCTGTTCGGCGGCCTCTTTGGCACGTCGAGCAACACGACGTACATCGAATCGGGCGCGGGCGTCGCGGAGGGCGCCAAGACCGGGCTCGCGAGCCTGGTCACCGCGGCCCTCTTCCTCGTGTCCATCTTCCTCGCACCGATCGCGGGTATCGTGCCGCCGCAGGCGACGGCCCCCGCGTTGATGCTCGTCGGCTGGTTCATGTTCAAGCCGATACTCGATCTCAACAAGATCGGGAACATCGACTTCGCGACCGGATTCGCCGTGCTCCTCACCATGTTCGTGATGCCTCTCACGTACTCGATCACGAACGGCGTGGGCGCCGGCTTCATCGCGTATTCGCTGCTCAAGGTCGCGAGCGGCAAGAGCAAGGATGTCAGCATGCCGCTCTGGGTCGCGACGATCGCCTTCGCGATCTACTTCGCGGACCCGTGGCTACGTCAGTTCCTGCCCAAGTGATCTGATCCGTCCGGCACCTTTCGTACAAACGCAGGAGCCCCGCCTAGTGCGGGGCTCCTGTTATCTCGCGGACGCCGCGTACAAGCCCGAAGCAGCCCGACAGCATCATCGCACCGTGCGGCGCCGCGAAATACCAGCCGAGCGGCGCGGCCATCGCGCGGTTCGGGCCCGTCACCGCGACGAACGAGAACGGACCGGCGGCCTTGTAGCGCTCGTCGAGCACGAGCGCGCCGTGCCCATCGTCGTCGAACACCTCGTCGTGCGTGATCTTGCCCGTGACGAGGCGCGCGATGAGTCGGTCGAGCTTCTTCGTGTCCATCGACTCGGTGTGGTGCTCCATCACTCCGAAGAGCTCCTCGCCGCGGACGAGGAGGCCGAGGGTGTGCTGGTTGCCGACGTTGACGATGCACGCGCCCAGCTGTGACGCCTGACCGACGAGGTCGTCATCGAGCGCGCCGAGCACGGCCACCGGTCCGGTGTCCGCGACGATCGCGCCGGGCGCATCGGCCTGTATCGCGCGCAGCCGGGTCATGTACTCCGGCGGCTCGCGCCAGATGTGATCCGCGAGCGTGCTGCCCGGCGTGAGAAGGCGGCGCCAGTGCTCGAAGCGGAAGAGGCGGTTGGAATGCTTTGGCGAGAAGCCGTGATCCTGTGCCGCGACCGCGATGGTCGGCGGCAGCGTGACGTCATACGGCGCGAGCGCGCCCGCGAGGCGGGCGAGATCTAGGTCGCGCAGCTCGATCGGGACGGCGCCGTCGGGCGCGTGGTCGGTGATGATGATGCCGCGGCTGCGCAAGAGATCGAGGTCGTCGTGGATCGTCCCCGCCGCGCGCTCGGTCGCGTAGACGTTCAGACCGGCCTCGACGTGGCGCCAAACGGCGTTAGTCGTGTGGTAGCCGCCCATCAGGTTGCCGTGGAGGAACACGTCGCGCCCGGCCTCGCGAGCGGCCGCGATCTTTTTGCCGGCGATCGCCGTCGCGGAGGGCAGCACCAGCTGGACGGCGTTCTCCATAGGCTGCGCGGGGTCGTAGAGGAGGACGTCCATCGTGCCCGCGCCGATGTCGATCGCGAGGATGCGATCGTCGGACATGAGGCGATGCTAGCGAGCACCAAACCGAATAGACTTTTCGAATCGATTGACCTCGGGGGAGGTCGCATAGTCCGGTCGAGTGCAGGGGATTGCTAATCCCCCGAACCGGGATTTTCCGGTTCCGCGGGTTCGAATCCCGCCCTCCCCGCAAGGCGCCACCGATATCGGTTGTAGATGCACACCGATGAGGTCGCGTGGGCCGCTGGTTTCTTCGACGCCGAAGGGACTGCGTCATCATCCCAACGACTGGATCGCCCGAGCCGCGAACGTCAGATGGCGGTATATCAGGGCGGGCGTGACGAGATCCCCGAGGCGCTTCTCCGTTTCCAGCGAGCTGTCGGCGGGAGAGGCAACATCACCGGTCCATATCGGGAACGACTCTTCCACTGGACGACGAAGAAACACACCGCGTTCGACGAGGTCATGACAATGCTCTGGCCAGTACCCGCTTCTCAGCCGAGCCGGACGACCGAGTTGGCGTGGGTAGCCGGGTTCTTCGACGGTGAGGGCTATATCGGCGCTCGAGGAGTACCCGGCAGGCGGACGATCGAAATATCCATCGCGCAGGCGAGTAGCGGCGAGCTGCCGACGACGCTGTCGCGAGTGGCGCTCGTCATAGGAGTAGGTTCGTTGCGGGGCCCGCGGATGTTGCCCAACCCGTGGTCGAAACTGCCTCAATACGTTGGTGCGCCAATGCTTTCGAAGATGTGCAGTTCGCGACTGCGCTGCTTTGGAGATGGCTTGGCCCCGTGAAGCGCGCGCAGGCGCGTGATGCCCTGCTGCGCTACCGAGCGCTGGGGCGGGCCGCTTAGGGGAACCGTAGGCGCGTCCAGCCAGTAACGTCTTCGCATGCGTCGCATCGATCCGTGGTTCGCCATCGGCCTGGTCGCGTTCTTCGCGCTGCTGTTCGTCGCACTCTTCGGCGAGCGCATCGCGCCATACGAAGCCATCTACTTCGTCGTGAACCGCGGCGACTTGCAACGCCCGTTCGCGCCCGGCGAGGTCTATCCGCTCGGCTCCGACGTGCTCGGCCGCGACCTGTTCAGTCTCGTGCTCGCGGGCGCGCGCGCGACGTTGCTCATCGCGATCGTCGCGGGTCTGGCGCGCGTGCTCAGCGGTCTCGCGATCGCCGTCATCGCGAGCTGGTGGCGCCCGGTCCGCGTCATCGGGGATGCGCTGGCGGAGATCATCTCCGCAGTCCCCGCGACGCTCGTCGCCGTTCTCATCGTGCTCGTCTTCATCCGGGGCGACGCGCAGATACCGATCTTCATCGCGGCGCTGCTCGTCACAGGCTGGGCGGGACCGTACCGGATCGCGCGCACCGAGATCGCGCGGCTCGGCGCGAGTCTCTTCACTGAGAGTGCGGTCACTCTAGGCGTCCGGCGCGTGCCGCTGTTCATGCGGCATCACCTACCGCACCTCGTCCCGATCCTCGCCGTATCCACGGCTCAGCAGAGCGTCGCGTCGCTGGTCGCGGTCGCTGAGCTCGGCGTCCTCGGCATCGTCGTCGGCGCCTCGAAGCTGGTGACTCTGATCGAGTCCGCGAACGTGATCCGTCCGATCGACCTTGTCTCCCCACCGCGGATCTCCGAGATCCCCGAGTGGGGTGGCCTGCTCGCGAATGCACGCGGCGTCGAGAACCTGTGGACGACGCGCTGGGTGATCCTCGTTCCGGGCGTCGCGTTCGCGCTCGCTGCGATGGCCATGTCGGCGATCGGTCTCGGCATCGCGCGGCAGTACCAGCGGCGGAACGTCTTCTACGACCTGAACTCGCGCGGCGCCGCGGCGCTCGGGATCGTCTGCGTGTTCGCGGTGCTTGCGTCGGCCCTGGTCCCCGAGCGCTACGCCGAAGCGCGCGAGTGGGCGGACAGCGCACGAGCCCGCGTCACTATCGGCGCACCGTTGGAGCAAGCGTTCGCGGAAGGTGGCCTGCGACCGGTCGCGGCGACCTACGCCGTCGAGCGGCGCGTCAGCCAGATACAGCAGACCGCGCCCGCGAGCGTCACTGTCGCGGGTGCGGGTGATGTCAGCGAAGAGGCCGACGGCCCGACCGACGTCTTGCCGGTCCTCTACTTCGCATCGGGCGGGGCCGTGCTCGACGCGCCGATCGTCTTCGCAGGCTGGGGCCTCTCACCGTCGGACCATCCCGAGACCGCGCCGGTGATCGGCCAATTCCCAGCGCCCAACCTCGGGACGGTCGTGAAGGGCTGGGCGGACGATTACCGCGCCGTCGACGTGCGCGGCAAGGTCGCCGTCATCTTGCGAATGCCGGCCATCCAAAGCGGGTCGCGCGGCATCACGCCGGGACAGGACTTCGAGACGTCAGTCACAAACGCGCTGAAACGCGGCGCGGTCGCCGTTCTGTACATCGATCCGTTCCTGCCGACGCTGCCGCTGACGACGTTCAGTGGCTCGCGCATCAATCCGTACCGCCAACTCGGAGAGACCGTCCCGCTCGAGCGGCCCGACGGCCCGCCGGTCATCGTGCTCAGCCTCCGCGCTGCGGAGCGGCTTCTTGGCCCGCACGGCGTTTCCCCGACGACGATCTGGGACGCGACGCGCTCGAACACGATCAACAGTCCGACGTTCGGCCAGAACATCGTCCAGAGCGACGACCCCATCTCGCAGAAATCGTTCGCCCGCGATCTCGACACACACGCCCACGTCGAACTGCAGGTCGCGCGGGTGGCGGCGACGCCGCGGAGCCTCGTGGGCGTCACACCGGGCGAACCGTCGCGCGTCTTGATCTGGGCCGTCATGCCCGCGACGCGCGGCAGCTCCCGGCCTGCGACCGATGCACTAGCCGCATTTGTTCGTTCCCTCGCCGGTCGCGCCGGTGTCGGTCTCGCGATCGTCGCCTTCGACCGAACGGCGGATGCGATCGGCAACGCGCGCGCGATCGCGGATCTTCTCGGCCGAACGCGCTGGGACACCATCGTCGTCCTCGACGACCTCGATGGCGACCGCCTGCGCTTCGACACGATCTACGGGGACCTCATACCGATGTTCGACGAATACGCAAGCCGTTCCGGCGCGCGGGCCGCGATCACGCGTAACCCCTCGAGTTCGGACTCCTGGTCGTGGCCCGGCATGGAGGCCTTCCCCAAGTCGCGTGCGACGATCGTCCGCGCAACAGGTGAGAGCGGCGACGTTCGCCCCGATGTGGCCGCACTTCTCGGCTACGTTGCCGGTCGCGATGCCCTGGCAGCGCCGGAGCTGCGGCGATGAGCATCGCCATCCGGGCCGCCCGCGTCCCGATGGTCGCCCTCGTTTTGTGGGCTGTTCTCGGGGTGCTCGCGCCGCTGGCCATGGCTCACTACGACGCATACCTGATCACCGGCGGACCGGGTGCCGTCTGCCCGCGCGCGATACCTGGCGGCTTCGCTTTGCCGCGGACGCTGCGCACCTGCGGTGCGCCACTGACCGACCTTTACGAGAAGCCGCTGCCCGTGCTCATCGCCGACGCGGGGCTGCGCAGCGCGGTGTTGCTGGTCGGCGCGGCGATCATCGCGCTCACGCTCGGTGTGTTCATCGGCGCGATCGCCGGTGCCGTGCGGCGCCGTGCGATCGCGAGCGGAACCGTGCTCGCCGTCACCGGACTGACGGCGGCGATCCCTTCGTTCTTCGTCGCGTACTTCCTGCAGATCGCGGTGATCGTGTTCGGCGCGAACCCGACGACCGGCAGCCGCTTCCTGCCGGTGTACGGGTTCGGATACGACGAGCACATCGTTCTGCCGTTGCTCGCCGTCGCGATACCCGCGGTCGCGGTGACCGCGCAGCTGACCGCCGCGCGCGTCAGCGATGTTCTGGACGCCGAGTTCATCACCACCGCGAACGCGAAGGGACTGATGCAGAGCTGGATCATGCGGGTCCACGTGTTGCCGCACGCGCTTCCTGTCGCGCTCGAGGGGCTCGGCTCGGGTCTTCGCATCTCGGTCGCGAGTCTGCCGATCGTCGAGTACCTCTTCCAGTGGAACGGCATCGGCTACGTCGCGCTCCAATCGATCGCGAGCCGCGACCCCGCCGCGCTCACCGCGAGCGCGCTCGTGCTGGTGACGCTCTTCGCGCTGTTGAGCTTCATCGCGGACGTGGGGCGCCCGCGCTTCGCATATCGCTGACCGCGCGCTAGGGGTGGAGCGTCCGCACCACCAGCCCGGCGGGCACCTTCGGATAGAAGTACGTCGTCTTCTGCGGCATGCGTTCGCCCGCGTCGGCGACGCTCCGTAAGGTCGAGGGATCCACGGCGCGCAGGAGGATCGCGGTCCCCGCGGCGATCGCGCGCTCTGTGTCGTGCTCGTACGCGATCTCCGCTCCGGCCTCGCGCGTCGGCTTCACGAGGAATTCCTCAGCGAGAGCCACGGGAAGCGTCCGCCATGCGGCCGGCATCGCGGACAGCTCGGCGCTCGAGCGCAATGCGAGCGCGCGGAATACGCCACCGCGCGCGACGACGATCCCGGGCTCCATCTCGCCGAGCGCGCCGCGGTCGATCGGCGTCACGTCGAACGAGCGCGCGATCGCGGCCTCGAGAGCGTCCTCCGAGCCTCGCACGATGCGATGCGTCGCGAAGATGCGCAGACCCGGATCGTCCAGCGCGCACAGGAACGCGAGCGTGTACCGCTCCGGCGCCTTCGGGCCCACCCCGCCAAGCTCGGCGAGGTAGTTCAGGGCCGTTTCGTAGCGGTGATGCCCGTCGGCGATGTACACGCGCTGGTCACGCAGCGCCGACGCGATCCGCGCGACAGCTTGGGCCTCGTCGATCCGCTCGAGCCGGTGCCTCTCGTTGCCGACCGTGGCCTCGCCCGCCCCTTCGCGCGCAGCTTCGCCGAGCGAGCGCATCAGACCGCCCTCGTCGGGGAACATGCCGAACACCGGGCTGGTGTTCGCGCGCGTCGCACGCACCAGCTCGAGGCGGTCCGCCTTCGCCTTCGGGAAGGTCAGCTCGTGCGGCAACACGACGCCCTCGCTCTGCGGATACAGGCGCAGCGCGCCGAAGATCCCGCGACGCACCAGACGCCGGCCCGCGATCTCGAACTCGTGCTCGTCTAGGTAGAACGACGCGCGCTCGTCGCGGCGGAGGACCTGCCGCCGGATCCAGCCGCCCAGATCTTTCGCGGCGCGTGCGTACTTGTCGTCCGGGCCGTCTTTGGGGAGCTCGATGCGGACGAAGTTGTGCGGACTTCCGGCGTACAGGCGTTCGCGCGCAGCCTCATCGATCACGTCGTAGGGCGGACAGATCAGGTCCGAGAGTGGGCCGGCGACGGTCTGGTCGTAACGAAATCCGCGGAAGGGGATGAACTCGGCCACATCTCGATTCTGGGGCCGCACTCACAATGACGTCGTGGAAGGGGACCGCCGCGTGCGCCTCGCGATCCAGGACCGGCTCCTGCCGGGCGCGTCGCTGCGCGAGCGGTATGACAACGCGCGTCGTTACGGATTCGAGGCGATCGAGCTCTCGCAGCAGCCGTTCGAGGACGCCGAGATCGCACTGCGCGAGCACATCCCGATCTCGGCGATCTGCGGCGGCTACCGCGGTTGGCTCATCGATCCCGATCCGGAGAAGATCCGGCTGGCTCGCAAAGACCTCGCGCATCTCGTCACGCTCGCCGGTGAGCTCGGGACCGGCTGCGTCGTCGTGCCGATCTGGGGTCGCACGCGCAATCTGCCGAACATCGGCACGGGCCGCTCGCGCGAAGAGGACGAGGCGATCTTCGTCGAGGGCATGAGGGGCCTCGCCTCGCGCGCGGAGCGCTCAGGCGGCAGGCTGTATGTCGCCCCGATCAACCGCTATGAGAACGACCTGTGCGTCACGATCGCTGACGCGCTGCGCTTGCGCGAACGCATCGGTAGCCCTGCGGTGTTCGTGATGGGCGACGTGTTCCATATGAACATGGAGGAGGCTGACCTGGGCGCTGCACTCGACTCAGCGGGCCAGTGGCTCGCGTACCTGCATCTCGCGGATTCGCAGCGCCACGAGCCCGGCCGCGGCCACCTCGACTTCGCGCCCGTGTTCGCCGCGTTGGCCCGTCTCAGCTATCGGGGCTACGCGTCGTTCGAGCTCGCCGCGCTGTCCGGCGAGGCCGATGCGGTGCTGCCGGCCTCCGTCGCATACGTGCGGTCGAAGATGGCCGAGGCGGGTCTGACGTGAGCGTCGCGACCGGTCGAGGAAGCGACGGCTGCCTTCACCGCTCCCGCGCGACCAGCGGAGGTCCCAAGTCGCGCCTGCGTATCGAGGCGGATAGAGTCTCGGCACACCTCGAGGGGAGGTAAGAAGATGCGACGCTCCAGTGGCGTACGCGCGCTCGGCATCGCCGGCGCGCTCGCGATCCTTCTCACCGCGTGCTCCACGACCGGAGTTCCGGCCGGCGGTGGGCCCGCCGCTACCGGCCCGACCGCCACCGATCCCGGCAAGAGCTTCGTCTTCGCGTCGACCCAGTTCTCGCCCGTCACCGAGCAGGAGGCGATGCGCAAGAAGATCCTCACCGGCTGGACCGGCGCGTCGGTCGAGTTCATCACCGACCAGGAGCCCGTGATCCTCGACCGCATCACGGTCGAGTCGAAGGCCGGCGGCGCCGGCCAGATCGGGATCGTCGGGCTCGAGAACGGACAGTTCGGATCGCTCGTCGCGGCGAACTATCTGAGCGACCTGTCGGCGGCGGTCACGAAGAACGCCGACAAGAAGATCAACAGCGACATGCTGACGCTCGGGAAGTTCGGCGGCAGCCAGCAGCTGTACGTGCCGTGGATGCAGAACACGTACTTCCTCGCCGCGAACAAGAAGGCATTGCAGTACCTGCCCGCCGGCGCCGACGTGAACGCGCTGACCTATGACCAGCTCATCGCGTGGGCCAAGAACATCTTCGACCGGACGGGTCAGAAGCGGTTCGGGTGGCCGGTCGGAACGAACGGCCTCATCCACCGCCTCCTGCAGGGCTACTGGTATCCGTCGTTCACCGGCGGTCTCGTGACCTCGTACAAGAGCGCCGAGGCCGTGGTGATGTGGGGGAAGATCAAGGAGCTCTGGCAGTACTCGAACCCGCAGTCGACGACGTACGCCTTCATGCAGGAGCCGCTGCAGTCCGAAGAGGTGTGGGTGGCCATCGACCACGCCGCCCGGCTGATCAACGTGCTCAAGGCGAAGCCTGACGACTTCATCGCCGCTCCCGCGCCGGCCGGCCCGAAGGGCCGCTACTACATGAGCGTCGTCATCGGCCTGGGCGTCCCCAAGACGACCCCGAACGCGAACGGCGCGAACGCGCTCATCGACTACCTGCTGAAGCCGGAGACGCAGATCACGACGCTGCGGGAGAACGCCTTCTTCCCGGTCACCGACGTCGCGATGCCGGCTGACCTCGACAAGGGTCTCAAGCTCGAGGCCGACGCTGTCGCCAAGCAGGCCGCGTCCAAGGATGCCAAGGTCGTGCCACTCCCGGTCGGCCTCGGGGCCAAGGGCGGTGACTTCAATACCGCGATCCTCAACACCTTCCAACGGATCGTCGTGAAGGGCGAGGACATCCAGACCGTGCTCAACGAGCAGGCGGTCATCATCAACAAGGTGATGACCGACGCGAACGCGAAGTGCTGGGGCCCGGACGGCACGTCGTCCGGCCCATGTCAGGTGAAGTGACCGGTCGTTAGAACGTGGGTCGGTTGCGAGCGCTACCGGACGACCTCCTTCGGGTCGCGCTCCTCCTACCCTCGATCCTCTACCTGGGCCTGCTGATCCTCGTTCCGATGGTCCAGGCCCTCCTGCTGGCCGTCCAGGCCGACAACGGCACGTTCACGACCGAGTTCATCGAGCGCATGACCGG
>JBGPZT010000116.1:0-8540 GCA_041493915.1 Candidatus Limnocylindria bacterium | reverse complement strand
GATCCGCGAGGACCCCGCGAAGCGCGGGCTCCTGTACGCGGGAAGTGAGACCGGCCTGTACGTGTCGTTCGACGATGGTGCGCGCTGGCACCGGCTCGGCGGCAATCTCCCGATCGTGCCGATCCACGACCTCGTGATCAAGGACGACGATCTCGTGCTCGCGACGCACGGCCGCTCGTTCTGGGTGCTCGACGATCTCCAGCCTCTGCGCCAGTACGGCGCGCAGGTCGCGCGCTCGAGGGCGCACCTCTTCGCGCCGATGGTCACGGTGCGCTACCGCACCGACATGGGCTTCCCGCAGCCGCCGAAGATCGGCAAGAACTACCGCATGACCGGCGCGACGATGGTGACCTATCGCCAGCGCGAGACACCGACCGGCGAGAAGGTCGCCATCAACATCGACGCCGGCACCAATCCGCCGAGTGGCGTGCTCGTCCAGTACTGGCTGCGCGACAAAGCAAAAGCCGAGGCGACGCTCGCGTTCCTCGACGCGCGCGGCAAGCTGATCCGCGAGTTCAAGAGCGACCCGCTGGTGACTCTGGCGGAGCCGAAGAAGCCCGAACCGCCGCAGAAGACACCGACCGAGGGCACCGTGCAGCCGCCACCGAGGAAGGATCCGAAGGTCCCTGCGGTGGCGGGGCTGAACCGCTTCCTGTGGAACATGCGCTACCCGGACGCGGCCAAGATCGAGGGCGAGGGCGGGACGTGGGACGCCTTCGAGGCGCAGCTCGCCGGCCCGCAGGTGCCACCCGGTTCGTACCGCGTGCGACTCAAGGTCGCGGGCGAAACTCTCGAAGCGCCGTTCGAGATCCGAAAGGATCCGCGCGTGTCCGCGACGCAGCAGGATTTCGACTCTCAGACCGCGCTCGCGGTCAAGGTCAACCAGAAGCTGGACGAGACGCATGAGACGATCAATGCGATCCGCAGGCTCAAGACGCAGCTCGATACGTGGGAAGCGCGCGCGAAGGAGCAGGGCGGACAGGCCCGCCTCGCGCGTGCGGCCGCGACGCTCCGACAGAAGGCGAGCGCGATGGAGGCGGAGCTCGTGCAGGTGAAGGCGAAGAGCCGCCAGGACACGCTCAACTATCCCGCCAAGCTCAACGCGAAGCTGGTCTCGCTGGGCGGCTACATCGGTGGCGCCGACTTCGCGCCGACCAAGGGCATGCGCGACGTCTTCGACGATCTGTCGAAGCGCGTCGATGCGCAGATCGCGATGTGGGACGCGCTTGTGAAGCGCGAGGTCGCGGCGTTCGACAAGCTCGTGCGTTCGTCGGGCGTGCCCACCGTCGGCGCGGGGAAGGCGAAGCGGTCTTCAAGACCGGCTCGTGCGACGCGCGAACGATTGCGCGCGGCGGTGACCCGGGTGTAGCTAGCCGGGGAAGGTCCTGCGCACGGGGCTCAGGAGCTTTTCGGCCGCGTCGGTCGCCGCGTTGGCCTGCTCCCCGGAGACCATACCGAATATGTCGTAGATGGCTTGCGATCTCATCCGTCGCGCCATGAGAAGTTGAGCCTTGAACTTGGCGAACTCTCCCGGCAGGCGCGGATAGTCGAACCGGGCTTGATGCGCACCGGTCTTGCCGCGCAGGCGATAACCGTCCCGAGCCAGCACGGCGTCGGCTGCGTTCACCATCGCGTTCTCGGCGTGGATCAGCCCTGAGTCAGGATCGTTGGCCTGGAGGTCGCGCCGGGCTCGCACTACGTTTCGTTCGCCCAGATCCAGTTTGTTCAGCGCTGCTCTTAGGTCTGGATCTCCCTTTTGCAGCACCTCGCCGTACTGACGCTGCCAGTCTTCGATCGAACTCACTCTCGTCTCCAATGAGCCAAATCTTCGGCCCGCGCTTGAGCGCCGACAGGATCGGCAGCTCGTTCCTCATTGCGTTCGCGAGGTCCTGCTCCGTCCAGATGATCGGATTGACCCTGCGGCTGACCCGTCGGGAGAGCTCGTCGAGCTTGCCGTCGATGCTCGACGAGGTCCCCGGGGCAGTGAGGACGAAGAGGTCGATGTCGCTGCTCACATCTTCGGTGTTCGCCGCATGGGAGCCAAAGACGAAGGCGGCCCGCACACCGCGTTCGTTGCGCAACAGGTCCCCGAGCTGAGCGCTCAGGCCGACCGTCTTCGCGAGGACATCGCGCATCACGCTGTAAAGCGGATGCGTTGTGTCCCCGGACCATAGGCGGAGATTGCCAACACGTCGGCTGCGGACATAACCCTGCTTCTCGAGGCTCTCCAGCGCCAGGTGCACGGGTCGCTCAGTGCCGTCGATACGCCGCACCAGATCGCGCGTGTGAAATTCCTGGCCGGGCGTCCCGGTCAGAAACGCAAGAAGCCGAACTTGGGCCGGGCTCTTGCCAAGTCCCGCCGCGGCGCGCAGCGCTTGCATGTGTTAGATGCTAACACGACTGTGTTAGTAAGTGAAACGGGTAACCTGGTCAGCCTTTCTGGGACAGCGCGCGCGCGACGCGGCCGGGAAGCTCGCGGCCGAGCTGCTGCGACATCCACGCGCTCGTCGCCGCGAGACGCTCGACGTGCAGACCGGTCTCGATGCCGAGGCCGTTGCACATCCACACCAGGTCCTCGGTCGCGAGGTTGCCCGCGGCCATCTTCGCGAAGGGGGAGCCGCCGATGCCACCCACGCTCGCGTCGAAGGTCGTGATGCCCAGCTCCATGGCGGCCAGCACGTTCGCGAGCGCCTGCCCGTAGGTGTCGTGCAGGTGCAGCGCGATCTTGTCGTTCGCGATCCCCGCGTCCGTGAACGCGCGCAGCAGCGTGCGCACCTCGCCCGGCGTGCCGACGCCGCTCGTGTCCCCGAGCGAGAGCTCGTCGCAGCCCATCGCGAGCAGCCGCTTCGCGCAGTCCACGACCACCTCGGGTTTCGTCGGACCGTCCCAGGGATCGGCGATGACCATCGAGAGGTAGCCCCGCACGCGCAGACGCGCATCCTTGGCGCGGCGCACGACGTCGCGGTAACCGTCGAGCACCTCGTCGCGCGAGTGGTTCAGGTTCTTGCGCGAGTAGCTCTCCGACGCCGACGCGAACACCGCGATCTCGTCCGCGCCGGCCGCGAGCGCGCGGTCGAGTCCTTTCTCGTTCGGTACGAGGACCGGGTAGCGCACGCCGGGGCGGCGCTTCAGCCGGCGCAGCAGCTCCTCCGCGTCGGCGAGCTGCGGCACGGCCTTCGGGTTCACGAACGACGTTACTTCGATCACGGTGTGGCCGGCCTCCGCCAAACGCGTGATGAGCTCGAGCTTGGTCTCGGTCGGCAGCGTGCGAGATTCCGCCTGCAGCCCGTCGCGCGGGCTGACCTCGACGATCTGGATCCGGCTCACGAGATCGCGGCGATCCTGCGACGAGCGGCGCGGACGCCGACGACGCTGCCCGCGGCGAACCCGCCGAACACGAGGGCGAGGGATGTGGCGAGCTCAGCGGTGTCACCCTCGCCGAGCCCGAGCGGTTGCGTGAGGATGACGAGTGCGATCACTCCGACCGCAGCGCCACCGAGCCCGAACGCGATCACGAGGTTCAGATAGTGCGCGCCGGGCGTCAGCCGGCGAAGCTCGAGCTCCGGCGCGAAGAACAAGATGGCGCCGCGCAGGGCCGCGAGGCTCGAGGTCGCGAGGAAGAAGAGCGGGATCGGCAGCAGGTAGCGCGGGGCGGCGTTCGCCTCCATGTAGGCGATCACGCCGGCCGCGAGAAGCGCGTAGCCCAGCCCTTGCAGCATGCGCGCTCGCCCACGCCGCCGGACCGCCTCGCGGATGGTCGCATCGATGGCCATCGTCAGAACTGGTTGCCGACGAAGAACCGGCTCGCGGCGGCTATCGCCGGGAGCAGGAAGGACACGACGAGACTGCGCAGCGTCCGCGTGTCGTACGGCCACTCCGAGACCTCGCCGATGCGATGCTCGAGCGCGAGGCCGGCGGTGACCGACATCGTGAGGCCCTCGGTGTATGCCTCCGCGAGGAGCGCGCGCACGCGGGCCAGCTCCGTTTGCTTGAGCGCGCGGATGGCGATGTGGCTGTCCCACATGACGTAGAAGAAGAGCGCGGTCGCGATCACCACCATCGCGACGTACGCGATCACGAGGCGCACGACGAGGTCGACGGGTACGCCCGGCGCGAGCAGGAACAGCTCGCTCACGGCGATGCTGATCATGAACGCGGCCGCGATGCCGTACGCGAAACGTGCCACCGGGCGTAGCGGCGAGAGGTCGAAGATCGAGAGCTTGAGCGGATAACGGTGAAGCTGCGAAAGAGCGCGCGTGCGGCGCACGATCTCGTAGAACACGATGCCGAGCAGCGCGAACACGAGGCTGACGGCCACGACGCGGTAGGCGCCGATCCATCCGAACGTGTCCGCCAGCGCCCACGGCTGGATCACGATCAGCCCCAGGGCCGTTGCGAGAACGGCCGCGATCCATTCGTCGTATCGACCGCGGCGCGTCGCGAGCTCGACGCGGTGCTCGAAGTCGCGGCCGTCCGCGAGCAGCGAGCGGAAGGCGCCGATCGCGCGGGCGTACGAGCGACGCAGGACCCAACGCGCAACGAGCCAGTACGCGACCAGCACCGCGGGCAGCAGCCCGGTGCGCCAGAGCGTCGTGTTGAGCGGATGGTCGAATTCGCCGTCGAGGTACCCAGCGCCGAGCAGCGCGAGGGCGAACAGCCCGGCCGCGAGGATGACCGCGCGCGGACCGTGCGCCGGCAGATGCTCCGCGATCGCGTCCACCAGCGATCCGTCGTGCGCGATCGCGGTCGTCCGGTCGGCCATGGCGCCCGTATTGTCGCTCCCGCGGATACCCCTGCCGTACAGTTCGTTCCATGCTGACGGAGGGGAACGAGCGCCGCATCGAGGAGTTCGAAGGTCCCCCGGAGCTCGCCCGCTTCTTCAAGGCCGGGCATCTCGAGACGATCCCCGCCTCCCGGGCCGATCGCGTCGCCGTGCTGCGTTATCTCGCGCTGCGCTTCGAGCCTGGGCGCGACTACTACGAATCCGAGGTCAATCGCATCCTGCAGGGCGTCCACCGCGACCATGCGATGCTGCGCCGCTATCTGGTGGACGAGAAGCTGCTGCGACGCGCGTCGGGACGCTACCGCAGGACCTGATGGAGTTCCAGGACGTCGTCCGAAAACGGAAGATGGTCCGCAGCTTCGAGGACCGCCCGATCCCCCGCGAGGTGGTCGACCGCATCCTCGCCAACGCGCAGCGGGCGCCGTCGGCGGGGTTCAGCCAGGGCTGGGCGTTCCTGGTGCTCGAGGGCCCGGAGCAGACCGCCCGTTACTGGGACGCGCTGTGGCCGACGGAGCGTCGCGCCGAGTTCGGCTGGCCCGACATGTTCACAGCGCCGCTGCTCGTCGTCTGCCTGAGCCATAAACGCGCCTATTTAGCGAGATACGCGGAGTCCGACAAAGGCTGGACCGACATGGACGAGAAGCGCTGGCCGGTGCCGTACTGGGACATCGACACCGGCATGGCCGCGATGCTCATCCTCATGACCGCGGTGGACGCCGGACTCGGCGCGGTCTTCTTCGGGATCTCGGATCAGGCCAGATTCCGCGAGACGTTCGGCGTGCCCGACGAGCTCACGGCCATCGGCACGATCGCGATCGGATACGCGAAGCCACACGACCGCCCGTCGCCCTCGCTGAAGCGCGGCCATCGCCCCGCGGAGAAGGTGATCCACAGAGGAGGCTGGTAACCCCTCGTCGAGAAGCCGAGCTAGCCCGCGGCCGCGACTCCCGGACGAGGCACCGCTCGCAGTGGCGCCATGACCTCTACGAAAGCATCGACCACCACCGCGTCCCATTGAGTGCCCCGACCGCGCTCGAACTCGGCACGGATCTCAGACCAGTTCAGTGACGGCCGGTATGGACGATCAGTGGCCATCGCGTCATATGCGTCGGCGACGGCCACGATCGCGACTTCGAGCGGGATCTCGTCACCGCGCAATCCGCGCGGATAGCCTCGCCCGTCCGGGCGCTCGTGGTGGGCGACGACCAAGGCCGCGCCTTCCCAGAAGTCCGGAAGGTTGGCGAGGATTCGCGCGCCGTACTCAGGATGCGCGCGCATCGCCACCAGCTCGTGCCCAGCGAGCGCTGCAGGCTTATGAAGCACCTCGATCGGAGTGCCGATCTTGCCGAGATCGTGCAGCCGGCCGGACTCACGCACAAGCTCGACTTGAGCCGGCGAAAGCCGCATGTGGCGAGCGACGCGGTCGGCGTACTCGGCGACGCGCTGTGAGTGGCCGTGCGTGTAGGGGTCGCGCGCGTCGAGCAGGTCCGCAAGCTCGAATATCGCGGCACGCGTTTGCTCACGCATCCGCGAAACTTGCTTGAGGGAAAGATAGATGAGCGCGACGGGGATCGCGAACAGCACCAGCGCCCACGGCTGGGCATCCACCACGACCGCCGCCAGGGCCCCTAGCGCGTAAAGGGCGAGCGTCTGCGTGACCGCGCGTCGGTGCAGCCGCATCGAATGTGGCCGAGGGTCTCGGCGAAGATGGAGCGCGACGACGAGGTCGACCAGCGTCGTCCGCACGGCGTAGAGGGCAATCCCGGCGACGGCTGCGGCGAGCGCGTCCATCGATGTCGCTAAGCCGCTGCCAGCGACCAACCGGTACAGCGCCGACGATGCCCCGACCGAGAGGACGACGACGGCGCTGTTGAAGACATGCCCATACCACGGTTCCTGCCGTGCCCACGCACGCGAGACCAGCATCGCGCCGCCGCCTAGGAGCATCGCCCACGCGGGCTCGAACAACAGCGCGGCGGCGAATATCGCGGTGTCGTCCACGTTGATCTTGAGCTTCGACGACAGGTGCAGAGGCCACGCTTGTGCGGCGACCGCGAAGAGTGCCAGGAGGAGGAAGCTCGCGGCGTCGGGCGCGCCGGGTGCACGCAGCGACCAGGCAACCGTGAAGCCAAGGACCGCGATCCATGTGACCGCGAGCAGGTACAGCCGAAGCGGCAGCCGAAGCTCGGCCATCGTGACTACCCTCCCGACTTGATCAGACGCAGCGGGACGGTGATGCCGTGGCTGTTGCCTTGGACCTCGTACGGTGGTGTGCGCAGTCCGCTGCCCGAGACGCCGACGCGCATCGGAAAGCGCGGGCCCTCCCCTCGGACGAACAGTTGCGGTGTGTTGCGAGGGACATCGTCATCCCTGACGATGGTCACCGAGCCGAGCAGCGTTGCGCCTTCGGGCAGGTGCCAAGACACGGTCGCGCGGGGCGCCACTCTCAGGACAAAGTGGATCGGCGCATTTGCGTTCTCGATCGGCACGAAGTCTTCGACCCGCACGACGCGACCGTCGATCTCGAAGATCGGGTCCTTGACGCACCAGACGACGCCCGCGTCGGCCGTACCACCGAAGACCAGCGTGAGCACAAGCGGTGCGATCAGCACCCCGAGAGTCCGTCGCAAACTCGTCATGCGCACCACCTCCCCCGAGGGGAGGCAACGTACGCTCGCGAGCGAGGATCGTGGTCGCTGATCGGTCGCCGCGGCGTATCACAAATGTCACGGTGGGGTCTCACAACATCGCGTGGAATCTCGCTTTGTCTGTGACATTAGCCTGACTAACCGCATTGCTGACGCGCACGTATCACTCGACGACGTCATGTTTAGTCCGCCTCTCTCGATCGCGTCGCCGGCATCGCCCACCGTGAGCTCGAGATTGCATGGCCGCTGAGCTTCACCTCCGCGGCTCGCCGCGTGTCGGGATGACGTGCGACACTCAGCTTGTGGTCACGTTCCCGCTGCAGCACCGATGACCAAGCAGCGCATCCGTGTCGATCGCTCGAAGCGTCTGGCCGAGCAACCGGAGGTGGGCCACAACCGCTGGCATCCCGACATCCCGGCGATCGCTCGCGTCGCTCCGGGCGAACGCATCGTCCTCGAGTGCCGGGACGCGGTCGACGGGCAGGTCACCGCGGCGACTCGGCCGGCTGACCTGTTGCAGCTGAACCTCAACCTCGCCCACGCCCTCACCGGACCCATCCACGTCGAAGGAGCCGAGCCGGGAGATCTCCTCGAGGTCCGCATCATCGACGTGGAGCCCGACTCGGTCGGCTTCACCTGGTTCACGCCGAGCTTCGGTTTCCTGCGGGACCATTTCGCGGACCCCGCGGTATTCACCTGGCGGCTCACCGACGGCTACGCGGAGTCCGCGGGCATCCCGGGCGTCCGGATCCGGGGAGCTCCGTTCCCCGGCACGATCGGCGTGGCGCCTTCGCGCACGCAGTTGACGCGGATCCTCGCGCGCGAGCAGCGGCTGCTCGAGCGCGGCGGTGTTGTCTTGCCGCCTGACCCGCGGGACGCGGTGCCGGCGGATCCAAAGATCGCGAATGAGGCGTTACGCACGATCCCGCCGCGGGAGTTCGCCGGCAATCTCGACGTGCGACAGCTGTCGAAGGGTGCACGGCTGTTCGTTCCGGTGAATGTTGACGGCGCGCTGTTCTCGATCGGAGACGGTCACTTCGCCCAGGGGGACGGCGAGGTCTGCGGCACGGCGATCGAGATGCGCGCAGCGTTCGACCTCGAGTTCCACG
>JBGPZT010000176.1:0-4888 GCA_041493915.1 Candidatus Limnocylindria bacterium | reverse complement strand
GGCTCATCGTCGATGGCGTCGACCTGCGGGTCCACGCTGTCGCTCAGGGACGCCGGCGTCCCGATCAAGGGGATGATCGCGGGCAGCGCCATGGGCCTCGTCACCTTGGGCGGCAAGTACACGATCCTCACCGACATCCAGGGCCTCGAGGACCACTACGGCGACATGGACTTCAAGGTCTGCGGCTCCGACAAGGGCATCACGGCGCTGCAGATGGACATCAAGATCAAGGGGATCTCGCTCGACGTGATGCGCCAGGCGTTCGCGCAGGCGCGCGAGGCGCGCCTGTTCATCCTCGGCGCGATGCGTGACGTCCTCAGCGCGCCACGACCGGAGCTGTCGTTCTGGGCGCCGCGCATCGAGACGATCAAGATCCACCCGGACAAGATCCGCGAGGTCATCGGCCCCGGCGGCAAGATGATCCGCGCGATCCAGAGCGAGACCGGCACCGCGATCGAGCTCGAGGACGACGGCACGGTGCGCATCACCGGCGCCAAGGCCGAAGGCCGCGAGAAGGCGAAGGCGATGATCGAGGGCCTGACGAAGGAGCCCGAGGTCGGCGAGGTCTTCGAGGGCAAGGTCACGCGCATCATGTCGATCGGCGCGTTCGTCGAGTACCTTCCCGGCAAGGAAGGCCTCGTGCGCATCTCCGAGATCTCGTCGGAGCGCGTGAACCGCATCGAGGACGTGGTGAAGGTCGGCGACAAGGTCAGCGTGAAGGTCGCGGAGGTCGACCGGCAGGGCCGCGTCAACCTCTCGATGCGCGCCGTCAAAGAGGACGGCAACGGCTTCGAGGAGCGGCAGCGCGCCGAGCGGGCACGCTTCAGCGACCGCGAGGGCGGCGACCGGGGTGGCTTGCGCGGCGGACCTGGCGGCGGTGGCGGGGGAGGCTTCCGGCGGAGCGGTCCGCCTCGCAGGTAGCCGCTGCTCTCACTGATCCTTCCGGCCTATAACGAGGCTCGCCGCATCGCGGCGAGCCTCGCCGCATGCGCGGAGTATCTCGGCGCGCGCGGGACGGCGGCGGAGATCATCGTCGCGGACGACGGCTCGACCGATCACACCGGCGAAGCGTTCGCCGACGCGATCGCGGCACTGCCGCACGCCGGGCTCACCTACCGCTACCTGCCGCTGCCGCACCGCGGCAAGGGCTCCGCGGTGCGCGCGGGTGTCGGCAGCGCGACGGGCGATCCGATCGTCTTCCTCGACGCGGACCTCACGATCCCCGTGGACATCATCGACAAGTTCATACGCGCGATCGACGAGGGCGCCGACATCGCGATCGCGTCGCGCTACGTGCCCGGCTCCGTCGTGCGACGGCCCTGGTGGCGGCGCTTCATGGGCAGCGCGTTCCGCGCCTGCGTGCACGCCGTGGTGCCCACCGGTGTGCAGGACACGCAGTGCGGCGGCAAGGCATACACCGCCGAGGCTGCGAAGGATCTCTTCCTGCGTCAACGCCTCCACGGTTTCGCGTTCGATGCCGAGGTGCTCTTCCTCGCGCGCCGCGCGCGCTACCGCGTACGCGAGATCCCCTTCGCGCTCGTGCAGGACCACGAGACGAGCATCAATTTCGCCGCGCAGGCGCCGCGGATGATGCGCGACCTCGTCCGCATCCGCGTGAACGACGTCCTCGGCCGGTACCGGTGAGCGTCATCGTGACCGCTGACGACCTCGGCCTCAGCGCCGGCGTGACGCGCGGCATCCTGGAAGCTCATCGGCGAGGCGTCGTCCGCTCGACGTCGCTCCTCGTGACGTTCCCCGCGGCGCACGAGGCGGCGGCCCTCGCGTTGGCCGAGCCCGATCTCGAGGTCGGACTGCACCTCGATCTCGTGGGCGGCCAGCCGGCGAGCGACCCCGCCGCCGTGCCATCGCTCTGTGACGAGGACGGCCGCTTCTACCCGCTGCCCCTCTTCGCGCGCCGTGTCTTCACAGGCCGCGTCCGCGCCACAGAGCTGGCCACGGAGATCCGGGCTCAGGTCGCGCGGGCGCGCTCGTGGGGCGTCCCGGCGCTGGCCTGGGACTCGCATCGTCACGTCCACCTCCTGCCGCCGGTCGCGCTCGTCGTCGGACGGATCGCCCGCGAGCTGGGCGTGCGCTGGGTGCGCCGCGCGCGCGCGCCACGCCTGCGGCTCGAGCTGAAGACAGCGTCGCTGCACGCCGCCTCGCTCGTCTCGGATCTCGCCTTCCGCGGCATCCGCGGCCCGTCGTGGTACGTCGACCTGACGTCGCAGCACCCGCGTCTCGACGCCGCCGGCGTGGCCCTCCTGGCGGCCTACGGTGGGCTGGGGGAGCTCTCGGCCCATCCGGGCTACGTCGACGACGACCTCCGTCTCCGCGACGCGCTCGTGCATGAGCGCACCGACGACCTCGCGCTCCTCACGGACCCGCTGCTGCGCACGGCGCTCGGCGCAGTGATCTGGCGGGTGCACTGATGCCCGGCGCGACCGCGACGGGCGCTCTCGGCCGGGCCCTGCGCCGCTACACGCGCGCGCCGATCGCGGCGCGGCTGTTCGTGCATGGACGCGCCTTCCTCTCGGACCTCGCGGTGGTCGAGCGGTACGTGCCGAAAAAGGGCTTCATCGTGGACCTCGGCTGCGGCCACGGCCTGTTCGCCTGCGTCCTCCGCGAGGCGTCGCCGACGCGGCGCGTGCTCGGCATCGACCTCGATCCCCGGAAGATCGACGTCGCCCGGGGCGCGATCCAGGACACGCAGTGGCTGCGGTTCGAGGTCGGCGACATCGTCGCCGACCCGCCCCCGCGCTGCGACGCGGTCACGATCGTGGACGTGCTCTACCTCCTCCCGTTCGAGCAGCAGGAGGGCATCCTGCGCAACGCTGCCGCGGCCCTCGGCGAGGGCGGGCCGCTGGTGGTGAAAGCGCAGGAGCGCCGGCTCGACCCACGGTACGCGCTCACCTACGCGCAGGAGCTGGTCACGGTGAGCCTCGGCCTGACCAAAGGCGGACGCGACCGGTTCTTCTTCCCGTCACGCGCCGAGGCCCTCACCATGTTCGAGCGCGCCGGTTTCATCGTGGACGTCATCGAGATGCCCAAGCGGATCTACACAGATGTGCTCTACCTGGCGCGAAAGGCTCCGACGAAGCTGTGAGCGCGACATAATCATCGCGAATGCAAGACGACCTTCGCATGCTCGCCGACGAGATCCGGGCATGCACGGCCTGTCCCCTTCACCGGAGCGCGCGGCAGGCGGTGCCGGGGGAGGGGAGCGCGGAGTCGGGGATCTTCTTCCTGGGCGAAGCGCCCGGATACAACGAGGATCTCCAGGGACGACCCTTCGTAGGAGCCGCCGGGCAGCTGCTCGACGAGCTCCTGTCGGACATCGGTCTCGACCGGAGCAAGGTGTTCATCACCAACGTCGTGCGGCACCGTCCGCCGGAGAACCGCGACCCGCTGCCGGACGAGGTCACCGCGTGCGACATCTGGCTCCAACGCCATCTCGCCGTGCTGAAGCCGAAGGTCATCGTGACGCTGGGCCGGCACGCGATGGGGAAGTTCCTGCCCGGTGAGTCGATCTCACGGATCCACGGCCGCCCGCGCAAGGTCGACGGCCTCGTGATCTTCCCCGTCTACCACCCCGCGGCCGCGCTCCATCAGCCCGCGCTCCGCGGCGCGCTCGCGGGCGACTTCGCGGCGCTCGCGCTGCTGCTCGCGACGGAGCCCGTCGTCAAGGAGACGCCCGCGGAGACGAAGACCGCCGATCAGATGACGCTCTTTGGCAAGTAAGCTTCGCGTGATCCCGCTCGGCGGGGTCGGCGAGATCGGCAAGAACATGCTCGCGATCGAGCAGGGCGATGACATCGTCGTCGTCGACGCCGGCCTCATGTTCCCCGACGAGGAGATGCTCGGCATCGATCTCGTCATCCCTGACATCTCGTACCTGCGCCAGAACCGCGCGAAGGTACGCGGGATCGTGCTCACGCACGCGCACGAGGACCACATGGGCGCGCTGCCGTACGTGATGCGCGACCTCCCCGAGGTCCCGATCTACGGCACGAAGCTGACGCTCGGCCTCATGCGCACCAAGCTGCGCGAGCACAAGCTCGCCGACAAGGTCATCGCGAACGAGATCACGCCGGGGACGCCGTTCACGGTGGGTCCGTTCGAGTGCGACTCGTACTACGTGTGCCACAGCATCCCCGACGCCGTGGGCCTGACGATCGAGACGCGCTACGGGACGATCGTGCACTCCGGCGACTGGAAGTTCGACCACACGCCGGTGGACGGGAAGCAGACCGACTTCGCCCGGCTCTCCCAGATCGCCGCGCACGGCGTGCTCCTGCTGCTCTCCGACTCGACGCGCGCCGAGGTCGCCGGCTACACGCAGTCGGAGCGGCACGTCGGCGACCTGCTCGACGCGATCATGTCGCGCGCGCCCGGCCGCGTGATCACGACGACCTTCGCATCGAACATCTCGCGGATCAAGCAGATCGTGGACGTGGCCGCGGCCTGGGGGCGACGCACCGCGATCATCGGACGCTCGATGGAGAACTACACGCGGACCGCGCGCGAGCTCGGCTACCTCGTGTTCCCCGAGGGCTCGCTCATCCAACCGAAGGAGATCGACAAGCTCCCCGACCACGAGCTCTGCATCATCACCACCGGCAGCCAGGGAGAGCCGACGAGCGCGCTGTCACGCATGGCGCTCGGCGATCACCGCCACGTCGCGGTGAAGGACGGCGACACCGTCGTTATGTCCGCGACGCCCATCCCCGGCAACGAGGAGCTCGTCAGCCGCACCGTCGACAACCTCTTCAAGCTCGGAGCGGAGGTCATCTACGACGCCGGCGTGCGGCCGCACGTCTCCGGACACGCCAGTCAGGAGGAGCTCAAGCTGCTCCTCAACATCCTTCGACCGAAATACGTCATCCCGGTC
>JBGPZT010000007.1:0-39017 GCA_041493915.1 Candidatus Limnocylindria bacterium | reverse complement strand
CGCCCGAATCTGCTCGAAGAGGCATACGAGGCGCTCGAGGCGCTCGATTCGGGAGACCTCGAGCGACTGCGAGACGAGCTCGGCGACCTCCTGTTCCAGGTCGCGATCCACGCGCAGCTCGCTCACGAGGAGGGCGCCTTCGACATCGCGGATGTCGCGCGGCGCTTGGGCGAGAAGCTGGTCCGTCGTCACCCGCACGTCTTCGAAGGCGTGGCCATCGAGGGCGGCGACCTGCTCGCGCAGTGGGAGCGCATCAAGCGCGAGGAGCGCAGGGAAGTGCCGGAAGGCGCGAAGGGCAGCGGCAAGGATGTGCAGAGCGTGCTCGGCGGCGTGCCGAGAGATCTCCCCGCTCTCTTCGCGGCCGAGCGCCTGCAGGAGCGCGCGGCGCGCGTTCGCTTGGTCCCACCGCGCGTCGACCTTCCGGTGGACGTGGACGATCCGGAATTCCTCGGCGAGCTCCTGTTCGACCTCGTTGGCGTGGCGCGCGAGCAGGGCTTCGACGCCGAGACCGCGCTGCGCGAGGCCAACGAGCGCTTCATGGCACATGTCGCGCGCGTCGAGGCACGCGCTCGCGCCGACGGTCGCGCGCTGGAGTCGTACTCTGCCGACGAGATGCGCCGGCTGTGGGACGAGACCATCGAATGAGCCAGTTCAAGCGGCCTGACGGTCGCGCGAACGACGCGCTGCGTCCGATCACGATCGAGGTCGGCGTGTCGAAGTTCGCCGAGGGTTCGGCCCGCATCTCCTTCGGCGACACGCAGGTGCTCTGCCTCGCGACGCTCCAGGACGGCGTGCCGCGCCATCTCGAAGGCAAGGAGCAAGGTTGGGTGACCGCGGAGTACGCGATGCTGCCGCGCTCGACGCCCGAGCGCAGCCAGCGCGAGAGCATCGCCGGACGGCCTGGCGGACGGACGTTCGAGATCCAGCGGCTCGTGGGACGAGCGCTTCGCAGCGCCGTCGATCTCAAGGCGCTCGGTTCGCGCAGCGTGATCGTCGATTGCGAAGTGATCCAGGCGGACGGCGGGACGCGGACCGCGGCGATCACCGGCGGTTACGTCGCGCTCGCGCACGCGGTGCGCAAGCTCACACCGTCGCCGATGCGGCGCAGCGTCGCCGCGGTGTCCGCGGGATTCGTGCGCGGCGAGCTCATGCTCGATCTCGCGTATGCCGAGGACTCGATCGCCGACGCCGACGTGAACGTGGTCGCGAACTCCGACGGCCAGCTCATCGAGGTGCAGGGGACCGCCGAGGGCCGGCCGTTCTCCAAGGCCGACTTCGATCAGGTGTTGGACCTGACGCTCCGTGGCATCGCGCAACTCATCGAGGCGCAGCGCGCCGCGCTGCGGTGACGGAGCGCCTGCTCATCGGGAGCGGGAATCCCGGGAAGCAGCGCGAATATCGGGAGCTTCTCGCGGGACTTGACCTCGAACTCGTCTTGCCGGACGACCTAGATCCCGTCTCGCCCGAGCCCGAAGAGACGGGCGCGACGTTCGCCGAGAACGCATCGCACAAAGCGCGCGCGTATGCGGCCGCGAGCGGTCTGCGCGCCGTGGCGGACGACTCGGGTCTCGAGGTCGATGCGCTTCGCGGCGCGCCTGGGCTGCGCAGCCGGCGTTTCTTCGGGGATGAGGCGAGCGTGGCGGAGCGCAACACGCGCCTGCTCGCGCTGCTCGAAGGCGTCGAGGCGCGCGGCGCGCGCTTCGTGTGCGTGACGGCGCTCGCGTCGCCCGACGGCCGCGTCGAGCTCTTCGACGGCGAGGTGCGCGGTGAGATCGGACTTGCGCCCCGCGGCGAGCAGGGCTTCGGCTACGACCCGCTGTTCGTGATCACAGGCGATGGCCGCACGATGGCCGAGCTGCCCGCGCACGAGAAGCACCGGATCTCTCACCGCGGGCTCGCCGCGGCAAAGCTCCGCGCCTACCTCGCAAGTGAGCCGCGATGATGCGCGCCTTTAGCCAGGACGCTTCCTCACGGCGGCGAGTATGCGAGAAGGTCGCGGAGCGCGGCTAGGTCTTGCGCGTACTCCTCGTCGGGGATCTTCGGCTCGTTCTGCAGGTCGATGCGCATGAAGTGCGCGGGATGACCGGGCTCGCCGTCGTCGAGGTAGCGCGGCACCACGTGCGTGTGCAGGTGGGGCAGAGAATTGCCGAGTATCTCGAAATTCATCTTGATCGGCCGGTACTGCCGCTCGATCGCTCGCGCGACCCGGAGTGCCTCATCGAAGTACGTGCTTGCCTCGTCCCTTCCGAGCTCGGTCGGATCCGCGACGTGCCGGCCACGCCAGATCACGACGGCGTAGCCGCGCTGCCCGACGTCGCCGCGGACCAGGTACGCGTCGGAAACACGACCGGCAAAGATCCGCGAGCTGCCGTTCGCGACCTCCGCCCTCCCGTCCGCACACATCGCGCAGTCCCCGCCGCGCATGCGCTCGCTCCAGTCCGGCGGCCACTCTCGCTTCATTGCGGGCGGAACGGTAGCGCTTCGCGCGAACGCCACGATGTGTTCGAGGCCCGGCGTGTATCCGTCGGAGGTGTCGACGATGAGCTGTGGCGTGCCGATGTCGATGAGAAACTCCGCGTCGTTCTCGCCCCATTCGTCGAGCACCGCGCTATCGATGTGCACGCGGTGTCGGCCTCGGGAGGCGCGCTCTTCGAAACGCTGTCGACGGAGCGTGTCCGGGATCCGGCACACGATCACGACCGTCGGGCCGAGCCGCGCGAGAGCACGCAGCGGCCCTGCGGACCCCGCGCGCGTGAAGTTGCTCTCGAGGATGAGCCCCTGTCCCGCGACGAGGATGCGCTCGGCCACGGTATAGAGAGCGCCGTACGCGGCGACGCCGAGCTGACGCGACCACTCGCGATCGCCGGTCGCGAAGGGTGTGGCGAGCGCCTCCTTCACGTCGTCCTTGGTGATGACCGGGAGTCCGAGCGAAGCGCCCAGCGCCAGCGCGAGCGTCGTCTTGCCGGTCGCGGGCGCGCCGCCGACGATCAACAGGCGGCCGCTCACGATCCCAACGGTATCGTGCCGCCGTCATACACGAGACGACCGTTCACGACGCGCGCCACATCCCACATCCGGTGCGGCTCGCTCTTCCCGGGCGCCAACAGATGCACGACCTCCCAGCCGTCGACCGTGAGCCGATCGGAGAGCATCCGCCGGTGGCAGCGCCACCACAGCGTTTCCGCACACATGAACGCCACGACCTTCTCGCGCGCCATCGCGTCGAGGCGCGCGTATTCCGCCGCGAATTCGGCGCTCGTCATGTGATCCGCGTATCCGCGGAACGTCTCCACTCTCAGGGCGACGTGTGGCGAGCCTGGGACGGCGTCACGACGGCCGCCGAGACCGGGCAGGTGCACGTACTCGATGCCGGCTTCTTCGAGCGACGCGGCCAGCGGCGCCTTACCGAATTGCGGATGGCGATGCGAACCCGGCACGCTGCGGACATCAGCGAGCAGCTCCACGTCCGCTGAGCGCAGCACCCCCACGAATTCCTCGATCGGACGCGTCCCGTGGCCGACGCTGTAGATCTTGGGCACCATATCAGTGTGAAAGACTCGCTCGGATGAAGGTCGAGTGGCTCCATGTCGCCCCGGTCAAGGGACTCCAGATCGAGGAGCGGGAGCGCATCGAGCTCGGACCCAACGGGGTCGAGGACGATCGCCGCTTCTGCGTCGTCGACGAGACGGGCCGGCTGCTCAACGGCAAGCGGCTCGCGCCGCTCACGACCATCGCCGCTCGTTTCGACCTGAAGACCGGCCACCTCCACATGCGCATGCCGAATGGATCGTCGGTCGGCGGCACCATCGCGGCCGGTGCACCGATCACGGTGATGAACCACGGACACGCCGCGCCCGGTCACCTCGTCGACGGACCGTGGGCGGATGGTCTCAGCGACGAGCTTCGTCGTCCCGTGCGTCTCGTGCGCTTTGACGGACCTGGCAACGGCCACGATCGCGCGGACGACGCGGCTGGCGCGACGCTGCTCTCCACCGCGTCGCTTGAACGCCTGCGGCGGGAGGCCGGCTCCGCCGAGCCGGTGGACCCGCGGCGCTTCCGGATGCTGATCGGCGTGGCGGGCGCGAGCGCGCACGAAGAGGATTCGTGGATCGGCCGCCGCGTTCGTGTCGGCGATGCCGTCGTGGTCCCCGCGGGCAACGTCGGCCGCTGCGTCGTCACGACGCGCGATCCGGAGACCGCTGAACCGACTCTCGACACGCTGGAGCTGCTCGCGCGTTACCGGCGCGACGTCGATTCGACGGAGCCGCTCGCGTTCGGTGTGTGGGCGCGCGTCGAGCGTGCGGGCGCCGTGCGTATCGGCGACGACATCCTCGTGCTGGACTAACGCTTACCGCCGCTCTAGACGGAGGCGTAGTACGGCGGCCAGCCCCTCAGCTGTCGCAGCTGTTCCCAAATCTGCCACTTGCGCGTGAGTCGTGGCGCCCTCGGGTCTTCGTACGCGGTCGTCAAGATCGTCGCTGCCTGACGATCCGAGTAGATGAGGTGATACAGGGTGTGACTATCTCGCGTCACGGGGTGGATCGACCCACGCAACGCGAAATACTCAAGGCGCGCGCTAAGCCACTCGAGGTGTGACCGGCTACCAGAGTAGAAAGCAAGCCGAAGGCGCGTTAGCCGGTACGGATGCTTGACTCCTTTCGGCGCGGCCACGAGCGCCATAACGGAGCCGTCGCCGTCTATCAGTCCCCGCACCAGGTCGAACAGAAACTCGTCGGGGACGATCAACGCGCCCAGAGTCAGGCTTTTTCGAGGCGTCACGCCCAGCGTGAGTAGCTGCTGGTACAGCGCGGCGTCGGTGATTCGAACCATGTGCAGGTCGCTCTTGGGTGTAATGCCGAGCTTGGCGTTTCCGGCTTGCTGCTCGGGCGTGAGAGTTATGTAGGAAAGAGGTTTGCCTAAGCACAAGAAAAGGTTCTCGACAAGTTCGAGATCGGTCGAGGAGAAACCGACCGTGTTATGCGTCGTCAGAAACCCATCGGTCGCAAGAAGCCCAACTGCGTAAGCGAATCGCGAGGACCAAGTCACCGATGCAGTTGCCGGACAAAGTATCTACAGGGGGAACTCGCCTCTGCCAGACTTGTCGCGTGAGAGACCTCGTGGTGCGGGCTGTCTCGCCCGACCAACACGAAGCCGTGATGCATTACTTCGATCTGGTCGCGTACGCCGACAATCCGAATTGGTCCAAGTGCTATTGCGCCGAGCGTCTCGTCGCCGACTACGGCTCGCGGACGAAAGAACAGAATCGCGCGTTCCGTTCCCAACTCATCCTCTCGGCGAAAGCGAACGGCCTCGTTGCGTATCGATTCGGCCGCGTTGTCGGCTGGTGCCACGCGGCGCCGAAGACCGAGCTGCTCAACGTCGAGGGGAAGAAGGACCCACAGGTCGGCGCGATCGTCTGCTTTGTCGTGGCGCCGGACCAGCGGCGGCAGGGTGTCGCTACGACGCTGCTCGAGGCCGCGCTGGAGCACCTGCGGAGGCGCGGGATGACCGCGGCGGAGGCCTACCCGTTCCTCGGCGAGATCGACCTGGCGCGCTGGAGTCAGATCAACTACGTGGGGCCGCTCTCCATGTACGTGAAGGCCGGCTTTGCCATCGAGGAGCAGCACGAGGACTTCGCCGTGGTGCGACGTGCACTGTGACGCCATTTCGCGACCCTCGGGACGCTGTCCCGCAACCTTCTCTTCCGGTAAAACATCGCGTAGTGACAAAGGTTCTCGCGTCCGCAGCAGCAGCAAGCACCGCAGGAGGTGGAGGCTGAGTCGCGTCTGCTGAGCGAAACGTCGAGACCGACGAAGCCTCCCAAGACCGGGAGGCTTTTCTGTTTAGAAGGAGGTAGCGCGGTGAGCGACGAGCGCGATGCCTGTGCGCTGGTCGGGGTCGCCCGGAAGGACGGTCGGCCTTCGCGCGAGGTGCTCGACGGCGTGCTTCACGGCATGGCCGCCCTCGCGCACCGCTCCGGCCTCGTTGACGGCGAGGGCGACGGCGCCGGCGTGCTCACCGACATCCCGCGCGCCCTCTGGGCGAACGTTCTCCGCGCGTCCGGCCGTGACGCGACCGTCGTGCGCAGCGGGCGCTTCGCGGTCGGTCACCTGTTCGTGCCGCCGAGCGACGCCGACGCGGATCAGGCGGCGGTGCGCCGCAGCCTTGCGCGTCACGGCATCGAGATCCTCGTCGAGCGCCAGGGCACCACCGACAGCAGCGTGCTCGGTCCGCGCGGACGCACCGAGGAGCCGCGCTTCTGGCAGCTCGCGCTCCTCGCGCCCTCACGCGACGGCCCCGGCTCTCGCGCGCTCTACGAGGCGGGGATCGAGATCGAGCGACTCACCGCCGCGACGGTCGTGAGCCTCTCGCGCCACACCGCGGTCTACAAGCTGCGCGGCGCCGGCCATCAGCTGCCCCGCTACTTCGCGGATCTCGCCGACTCGCGCTTCGCGACGTCGATGGCCTTCGGGCACAACCGCTACGCCACGAACACGAGCACGAGCTTCGACCGCGTCCAGCCCTTCGCCGCGTTCGCGCACAACGGCGAGATCAACACCATCGGACGCCTGCGCGAGGAGGCCAAGGCGCTGCGGATCCCGCTCTCACGCTCCGGCAGCGACTCGCAGGACGTCGATGCGGTCCTGCGTGGCATGGTCCTCGGCCTGCGGCTCACCCCGGTCGAGGCCATCGAGCTCCTGTTCCCGCCGATCGTGAACGAGATCAAGCGCATGCCCGCGGAGCTCCAGGACCTGTACATCCAGGCGCGCGCGGCCTTCGGTCCGTTCGCACAGGGACCGGCCGCGTTCCTCGCGCGCGTCGGCGACACGTGTCTCTTCGGCGTCGACGCGCTCGGACTGCGACCGCTGTGGCATGTCGAGACGCCCGACGAGCACTTCTTCGCGAGCGAGCGGGGATTCATCCCGCTCGAGCGGTACGTCCGCGATCCGTATCCCCTCGGACCCGGCGAGCGCGTCGGTCTTCGCCGAACGAATGCGGGATGGCGGTTCCTCGACCAGGACACGCTGCGGCGAACGTTCGTCGCTGACCGCACGACGCGCGGTGTCACCGCTCAGGGCATCCGCGAACGCATCGAGTGCGGCGGCCCGGAGGAAGCGCCCGGGAGCGTGCGCCGTCCTGGCGCACGGCGCGAGCCGACGGCGCGCTGGCAGATCGCGACGCCGCCCGACGAGCTCGAGGATCCGTCGCAGCGGCGCGAGCACCAGTTCGCATCACTCGGCTTCGAACCGGACGACCTCAAGATGGCGCAGTTCGCGGCGCAGACCGCAAATGAGCCGATCGGCTCGCTCGGCTGGGATGGGCCGCTCGCGGCGCTGTCCGCGGCGCGCCCGAATCTCGCGGACTACCTCCACGAGACCGTCGCCGTCGTGACCAATCCCGCGATCGACCGCGAGCGCGAGATCGAGCACTTCTCCACGCGCGCCCTCCTGGGCCCGCGTCCGTCGCCGCGCGCCGCGTCGATTCGCAGCGGCGACCGCGGCCGCTGGGTCGAGCTGCGCATGCCCATCCTCCTCGGCGGGCACGCTCCCGAGACCGGTCTCCGCGGCGACGATCACCGCGCGCTCGCGCGCAGGCTTGGGACGTGGATCATCGAGGACGTCGTCGCGCAGTTCACCGCGGACGGCGCGCGCGTGCCTGTGATCCTCGAAGCCGACCGCGACTGGGAGGAGCATCCGCGCGACGCGCTCGCGCGTCTCGGCGCGCAAGCCTGTCGTGGGGTGCGAGGCGGCGCGACGCTCGTCGTCGTGCAAGACCGTCACGTCGTCGAAGAGGGACGCGCGTGGCTCGATCCGCTCCTCGTCATCGCCGCGGCGCACCGCGCGCTCATCACGCAGCCGTCGCGCAACGGTTCGTTGCGACGCGAGTGCGCGCTCGTCGTGTCCGCTGGCAGCCTGCGCAATCTCCACGACCTCATGGTCGCGCTCGCACTCGGCGCCGACGCGGTGAACCCGTACCTGTTGCTCGAGTACGCGCTCTCGCTCGGCGATCCCGATGCGCTGCCGAACCTCGTCGAGGCACTCCGCAAGGGGGTGGAGAAGGTCATTTCCACGCTCGGCGTGCACGAGATCCGCGGCTACGGCCGGCAGCTCTCCGCGATCGGCGTCGCGCCCGAGGTCGCGCGGATGCTCGGCATCACGACGTTCTGCGCGACCGACGAGCGCGGGCTCTCGTGGGAGCGCATCGGTGCGGACGGCTTCGATCGCGGCACGATGCTCCGCGAGCGGCGGCCGGCGCGCATCGAGCCGGTGTTCCGCCTCTACCCCCGCGTGTGGAAGGCCGCGGGCGCCGTCGCGAACGGCGAGCAGCCATACCGCTCGTACGCTGACAAGCTCGAGGAGTTCGAGCGAACGCATCCCGTGTCGCTGCGGCATCTCCTCGACTTCCGTGCCCCGCTCGAGGGCGAGCCACTCTCGCTCGCGCGAACGCGTGCGGGTGAGCACGACGCGCCCGTGTACATCTCATCGATGTCGTTCGGCTCGCAGGGCGAGACCGCCTATCGCGCGTACGCCGAGGCCATGGCGCGCATGGATCTCCTGTGCATCAACGGCGAAGGCGGCGAGCTGCCCGATCTCATCGGGAAGTACCCGCGCAACCGCGGCCAGCAGATCGCCTCCGGCCGGTTCGGCGTCTCGGCGCTCCTCGCGAACTCGTCCGATTACCTCGAGATCAAGATCGGCCAGGGCGCGAAGCCCGGCGAAGGCGGGCATCTCCCGGCGCGCAAGGTCTCGGTGAAGGTCGCGCTCGCGCGCAACGCGCAGCCCGGCGTCGACCTGATCTCACCCTCGAACAACCACGACATCTACTCGATCGAGGATCTCGCGCAGGTCGTCCACGAGCTGAAGACGGTGAACCCGCGCGCGCGCGTGTCGGTGAAGGTGCCGGTGGTGCCCGACATCGGGATCATCGCCTGCGGCATCGCGAAGTCGGGCGCCGACATCGTGACGCTCTCCGGCTACGACGGCGGCACCGGCGCTGCGCGGCAACACGCGTTGCGGCGTGCCGGCCTTCCGGCGGAGATCGGCGTCACCGAGGCGCACCGCGCGCTCGTTGCGTCGGGCCTGCGCGACAAGGTCGAGATCTGGTGCGACGGCGGCATGAAGAGCGCACTCGACGTCGCGAAGATGCTCTGCCTCGGCGCGGACCGCGTCGGGTTCGGGACGCTCGCGATGGTCGCGATCGGCTGCACCATCTGCCGCGGCTGCCAGCTCGACACCTGCCATGTCGGCATCGCGACGCAGATCGAGTCAGCGGTTGAGGCGACGGAGCGTGGCCTCAAGCGCTTCGAGCCGCAGGAGTTCGAACGGGCCGTCACGAATCTCATGCGCTTCTTCAGTGCGATGCGCGATGAGCTCGGGCGGATCACCGCGCTCCTCGGCGTCTCATCGACGGAGGAGCTCGTCGGCCGCACCGATCTCCTCGCGCAGGCGCGCGGTCTCGATCGCATCGACCTCTCTGGCCTTCTCGCTCCTGCGGGTCCGGTCCGGCGCGGGGGCCGCGAGCTCCGCGTGCTCGCCGCGCCGGGCGGCACGCTCGCTGCGCGCGCCGGTGCTGAGCCCGATCGGCCGCGGCTCGGCAGCGAGCATCGCTTCATCGCTACGGCGACCGCGGGCCAGCTCGCGCGCCAGCGGATCGCCGGCGCGGTCGTCACGGAGCTCGCCTCATCGTTCGGGCACGGTTCCGTCGCCGGCAATGGCTTCGGCGCGTACTCGACCGACGGCGTGTCGCTGCGTATCGCGGGCGGCGCGCAGGACGGCGCGGCTAAGACCGCGCTCGGCGGAACGTTCGCCATTCTCAAGGCGCGCAACGCGAGCGGCGACTGGGTCGATGGCTCGGTGGGGAAGTGCTTCGGCTACGGCGCGCAGCGCGGGCGCTTCTATGTCCAGGGTGGCGCGGACGCGCGCGCCGGCATCCGGCTCTCCGGCGCCGACGTGCTGTTCGGGGGCGACCTGCGCGGCTTCGCGTTCGAGTACATGACCGGCGGACGCGCCGTGGTCCTCGGCGATCCGGGTCGCTGGATCTGCTCAGGCATGAGCGGGGGGGTCGTGTTCCTGCGGCACGACGCCGCGCGCGGCCTCGACGAGCGTGGCCTGCGCGACCGCCTCGCGAAGGGCGCGAAAGTCAGTCTGCGGCCGCCGTCCGCGGACGAGGACCTCGTCGCGCTGCGCGATCTCGTCGGCAGCTACGCCACGCTGCTACACGAGGCCGGGCAGACGGAGACGGCGGCCGCGACGCGCGCTCTGCTGAACGACCCCGCCGAGCATTTCCGCGTGGTGCGGCCCGGCGCGGACATCGTGGACCAGACCATTTCGACGGAGTAGCCCTCAGTCGAGACGCGCGAGCAGCCGCTCGAAGAGCTCCGCGCCGCTCCGCACTCGTCGCGGCCCGATCGCCAGCAGATCCGGCGTGAGTCCGGCCTCCGGTAGTCCGAAGAGGACGCGTCCGGGCTCGAGATCGTCGATCGCGCGATACCACCGCATGAGCGAGTCGCGTAGCAAGGCATGCCGCTCGAAGGCATGACACGCGCGCGTCGTGTCGGCCTCACGCCGAGCACGCAAGTTCGCCTCGTCAACGTCCGACACGAGATAGAGATCGGCGAGCGCGTACTCGCCCGCGCTGAACGCTTCACGTGATGCCTCGCGTTGCAGATCCCATTCCTGTTGTGACGCCTGTCCCGAGCGCCAGAGCGTCCAGACGT
Source organism: Candidatus Limnocylindria bacterium (assembly GCA_041493915.1). Lineage (GTDB taxonomy): Bacteria > Chloroflexota > Limnocylindria > P2-11E > P2-11E > CF-39. Next base: position 28,300 of record JBGPZT010000007.1, on the reverse strand, counting down.
AATGGAGCTTGAACGGATCGACGTCGACCACCACCAGTCCGTCACGCCGCTCGCGCTCGAGCACCCGCTTCCAGCGGACGACATTTCGTTCGACCCAGAAACGGGCCTGCGCCTCGAGCTCCTTTGGCACGGTCGCGTGGCCCGGCAGGTCTTCGAGCAGCGCGTACGCCCCGCCGTGCGTGCGGCACCACGTCGTCTTGCCCGCGCCGCTCGGGCCCTCGACGACGATGATCACGCGCGGGAGCCTATCTGCCTCGGACGGGGTAGTACGAACGGAGTCGGTTCGCCGTACCGATTCGGCTATGGCGTCGTTCAGGCGTCAGCCGGAGAGTGCGGCGAGCGCCACTGCGGGGGCGGTGGCGACGCAGGCAGGGGAGGCGCGCGGGTGTCACGACAGAGGGCGGTTCGCCCCGTCCGCTGGGTAGCGCATACGTTCGCGCCGATCGTTGGGCTCGCCGTCACGGCGACGATCCTCGCCCTGTCGTTCGGGCTTCTCGCGGTCCGTTTCGTGGGACTCGACGCGTATGTTGTGCAAGGCGGACCCACGGAGTCGATGGTGCCGATCGGCTCGCTCGTCGTGGTCGCGCCGAGCTCCTCCGGTGGGCTACCCGCCCAGGATCCCGCCCAAGGTATCGGCGGCGACGATGCCGCGGCGCCGATCGTCGGCACTGCATGGGTGGCGATCCCGACGCTCGGCTACGCGGTCACGTATGCGGAGGCGTACTCGTCGCCCATCGTGATGGGCCTCGTCGTGTGGATCCTTTTCGTCATCGCGGTGCGCGCGCTCGAGCCGTACATGTCCACCGCGCGGAGACGACTGCCGGCGTAGCGCACGATCTCGGCGAAACAGCCGTCAGCCGCTATTGATTTTGATATCGAACAGATGTACTATCACGGGCAAACCGTGAAACGCTGTTCCAGATGCCGCGAGACGAAACCCTACTCGGGGTTCCACAAGAACAGCGCCCGACGCGACGGCTTTCAGAACTACTGCAAGTCCTGTCGAGTCGTAGTCGACCACGATGAATACCAGCGCACGCGGGGACAGAAGCCGCCACAGCGACTGTGGGAGCGAGGCCGCGCAGAGTGGCTCCTGAGTCTCAAGGCTGGTCACCCCTGCACAGACTGCGGACGGGTCTATCGCCCTCAGGTCATGCAATGGGACCACCTCCCTGGAACAGAGAAGCTTGGCGACGTCAGCACGTTCAAAGGCCGGTCGCGTCAGGAAGTCCTCGCGGAAATTGGCAAGTGCCAGCTCGTGTGCGCGAACTGCCACGCGATCCGCACCTTTGAGCGCGCGGGATGGGCGACGTCATGGTCTGCAAGCGAAAAGAGCGCGGTCTACCGCGTCTTCTCGCACGAGCGTGCCACCGCGTAGTCAATGGGAGAGTCCAGTCAACACGACCTGGCGGCCGGTTCCGTTAAGACAGACGACACAGCCGCGAATGTACTTGTCAGGCGTTGCGCAATGTGCGGCCGTTGGAAGCCCCAGAGCGAGTTCCACAACTCGCGAACCGGTCAGTTTTCCTACTGCCGAGAGTGTCGTAACGCGTACGACCGTCGCTCTTACCACGAGGGTGGCAAAGCTGCGCGTAATGCGCGTAACAAGAAGCGGATGAGGGCCGCACGCGCGTGGATGGCTTCCCTGAAAGCAGGTGTCGCTTGCGCGGATTGCGGTCAGACCTTTCCTGCGTACGTGATGCATTGGGATCACTTACCCGGATTCGACAAGATCGAGTCGATCAGTGTTCTGGTCGGACGTTTCCCGCGTACACTTGTGCTCGAAGAGTTGAAAAAGTGCGAGCTCGTGTGCGCCAATTGCCACGTGCTCCGTACCATCAGTCGCGCGGGGCGTAGCGCAGCCTGGTAGCGCGCCAGATTTGGGTTCTGGAGGTCGCGAGTTCGATTCTCGCCGCCCCGACAGTCGACCAAGTTTCCCCGTACGCTTGACGCCGCACACACCGAGGGAGAGAGAACCGAAGGTTGTTCGCTGCCTGGGGCCGCTTCGTGTATCGGCGTCGCCGGCCCGTTCTCGTCCTATCCGTCGCGCTGCTGCTGGCCTCCGGCTTCACCGCCTCGCAGGGAGGAAAGCTGCAGAGCGGCGGATTCATCGAGACCGCCGAGTCCGGGCGCGCGTCGAAGCTCATCGAGCAAGAGCTCCCGCGCGTGGGCGGCTCCACCTTCACGCTGATCATCTCGAGCGACACGCTCGACGCGAAGGACCCGGCATTCCGCGCCGCTGTCGAAGCCGCGATCGCTTCGCTGCGGACCGACCCCCGCGTGGACACGATCAGCACCCCGTACGACGCGAGCAACGTCGATCAGGCTCGCGGGTTCTCAAAGGACGGCAAAGCGATCACGGTCGATGTCGCGGCGAAGGACACGATCGACGTGGCTCGCGACTACTACCCCGAGTTGCGCGCCAAGGTGAAGTCAGACAAGCTCAAGGTGCAGGCGACCGGCATCCTCGCGATCAATCACGGCTTCAACCAGGTACTGCTGCAGGATCTCCAGCGGGCCGAGGTCGTCGCCCTGCCGCTCGCGCTGATCCTCCTGCTCGTGGTCTTCGGCACGATCGTCGCGGCGCTCATCCCGCTCGGCACGGGCCTCCTCGCGGTGATGAGCGGCATCGCCGGCATGTTCGTGCTGTCGCGCATCACGGACGTCTCGATCTACGCGCAGAACGTCGTCACGCTCATCGGTCTCGGCGTGGCGATCGACTATTCGCTGTTCGTGACGAGTCGTTTCCGCGAGGAGATGCGGCGAGGCCGCAGCGTCGAGGACGCGCTCGCGATCGCGATGTCCACCTCCGGTCGCGCCGTGACGTTCTCCGGGATCACCGTCGCGATCGGGCTGTCCGGGATGCTCTTCTACGAAGGCACCTTTCTGCCGTCGATGGGCCTGTCAGGCGCGGTGGTGGTCGCGAGTGCCGTCCTGTACGGGCTCACCTTCCTCCCCGCGCTGCTCGGGTTGCTCGGACATCGTGTGGATCTCCTGCGCGTGCCGATCTTCCAGGCCGATCAGAGCGGCCATGGGTGGTGGCACACGATCGCGATGGCCGTCATGCGTCGACCCGTCGCGGTGCTCGTGCCCACGGTCGCGGTCATCCTGCTCGCGGGCTCGCCGTTCCTTCACCTCCGCCTGGCGACGAGCGATGTGCGCACCCTGCCGACCCACGAAGAATCGCGCGCCGCGTACGACAGGCTGTTGTCGGACTTCCCCGAAGCTGGTCAGAACCACATGCAGGTCGTCGTGCACTACGCGACCGGGGATCCGCTCGACCGCGCGCGCGTGCCCCAGCTCGTCGATCTGGCCCAGCGTCTCGAGAAGGTCGAGCACGTCGTCAAGGTGCAGAGCGCGTTCACCGGTTTCGATCCGCGCGCCTTCGGCGTCGCGGACTTCGCCGCGCTCTATTCGATCCCGCGCGCGCAGCTCCCAGCGCTGCTCCAGGCCGGGCTGAAGAACACGATCGGCCAGCACATCGTGCTATTCGATGTGGTCACATCCCTGCCGTTCTATGGCGACGAGTCGCGTCAGCTGGTGAAGGACATCCGCGCGCAGGCGCCTCCGCCCGGCGGTGAGCTCGTGGTCACGGGATTCACCGCGATCGATCTCGACACCGTGAACTTCATCGTCGGTCACACGCCGCAGGCGGTCGCGTTCGTGATGCTCGCCACCATCGTCGTGCTCTTCGTGCTGCTCGGATCGGTCGTCCTGCCGCTGAAGGCGGTCGTGATGAATCTGCTGTCGATCAGCGCGTCGTTCGGCGCGCTGGTGTGGATCTTCCAGGACGGCAACGGCGCGCGCTTCCTCGGATTCGAGGCTGGGTCCATCGATCCGTCGACACCGGTGATCATGTTCTGCATCGTTTTCGGGTTGTCCATGGACTACGAGGTCCTGCTCCTGTCACGCATCCAAGAGGAGTACCGGCGGACAGGCGACAACACCGCCTCGGTCGCCGCGGGCCTCGAACGGAGCGGCCGACTCATCACCGGCGCGGCGGCGATCATGGTCGGAGTCTTCGCAGCCTTCGGCCTCGCGGAGATCCTGCTCATCAAGGCGATCGGCCTGGGGATGGCGCTCGCGGTCGCGGTCGATGCGACGCTTGTCCGCGCTCTCGTCGTGCCCGCGACCATGCGGCTGCTCGGGAACTTCAACTGGTGGGCGCCGGCGCCTCTGACGCGTCTCTACCGCCGGCTGCGTCTCGGTGAGGCAGCTGCGCCCGCGCCGACGCCCGAAACGCGCTAACCCGCCCCTAACATGCGCGCCGTGGAGGCACCGCAGCTCCGGCCGCTCGGCGTCGGCGACATCGTCGACCGCGTCTTCTCGATGTATCGCCAGCGGGCGCTCCTCTTCATGGCGCTGTCCGCAGTTCCGTACCTGGCGCTGTTCCTCGTCATCGGGGGGATCGCGCTCAGCCTCGGCACACAGCTGTCGCCGATCGCGACGTTCCTCGACACTTTCACCGTCACCACGGGTACACCGAACCCGACGCTGACCCCGGCGGTCGCCAGCGCTTTCTTCACGCTCATCGTTTTCGGGCTGGTCGCGGTCCTCGTCTCGGTGCTGTTCCTGTCGGTGCAGATCGGCTCGCTCGTGGACGCCGCCGCCGCACGCTATCTCGGGCGGGAGACGACGGTCGGCGCCTCTTTCCGCGCGGGCCTCCGGGTCGCTCCGAAGATCATCGGGACCGGACTGTTGCTCTTCTTCTCGCTCACGCTCGGCTGGCTCGTCCTGTTCTTCGTCGTCGTGGTCGCGAACAACGCGCTCATCGCGACGCTGGGCATACTCGGCGGCCTTGTCGTCACGGTGTTCGTATTCGCGTCGTGGCTGGTCGCGCCGGTCGTCGCGGCCGTCGAGCCGATCGGTCCGATACACGCGGTGCGACGATCGTGGTGGCTCTCGAACGGCCACCGCTGGCGCATCCTCGGCCTGCAGATCCTGCTCGCCGTGCTTCAAGGCGTGCTGTCGACGCTGATCTCGTTCATCTTCGTCGCGGCGTTCATCTCCGACGCGGTCACGCGCGTGGTCCTGCAGAACATCGTGAACGTCATCGCGACGGTGCTGTGGGCCCCCGTGGAGTGGGGGACATTCACGATCCTGTACTTCGATCTAAGGGTGCGCAAAGAGGCGCTCGATCTGCAGATCGCAGCGGAGGCTTTGCCGCGAGAGGCGTGACACGCGTCCTCGCGCTGGCCGTCGCGCTGTGGCTCGCGCAGCCGCTCGTCGCGCACGCGGACACCGTCTCGCCGCGCGACTACCGCCAACGCCTCACCGACGCGCGAGCTCTCGTGGTGCAGGCGCGCACGCTGTCCGGCGCGGCGCGCGACACCGCGGTGGCGCGCGCGCGGCTGGTCCTGTCGGTCACGACCGCCATCGCTCTTCCGTCGGGCGAGCTATCTATCAACGACAGCGCGCTCGCCGACCGGGTCACGTCGGATAACGCCTCGCTCGATGCCGCGCTTGCGCTCGTCGACGCGCAACTGGCGCTCACGCAGCGCGCGCTCTCGCCGGCGATCGACGCCGCACGGTCGGACGCGGCCCTGCGCGACGTGCTGCGGGCGGTCGATGACGCGGGAGCGTCGCCGTCCTTCATCGACGCGATCGCTCGCGCGCTCCAGCGGTTCCTCGCCGGCCTCGAAGGTCCGCGCGTCGACTTCGGTCTCGTGTGGCCGCTCCTCGGGATCCTCGGTGCGGCGATCATCTTCTTCGTCGTGGCGACGCTCGGCCGCGGCCTGGGTGAGCGCGTCCGCACCGAAGTTGCGCTCCGTGAGGCCATTGGCGCCGACCGACCGGATCCGGCCCGCCATCTCCGCGCCGCGGACGAGGCACTCGCCGCCGGACGGCCGCGCGAGGCGATCCATGCGCTGTACCTCTTCGCGCTGACCACGCTCGTCGCGCGCGAGGCGATCCGCTACGACCCCGCCCTCACCGATCGCGAGCTCCTCGTGCGCGCCGCCGCCGTGCCGCACGCGGATGCGCTGCGCGACCTCGTCGCGCTGTACGAGCGCTCCTGGTTCGGCCTCCGCGATCTGGGAACGGACGAGGCGCGCCGCGCGCGCACTCTCGCTATGCGGGTCGCCGGATGAGGCGCGTCAACCCGCTGTATCTTCTCGCGGCTCTCCTGGCCCTCGCGACCATCGTGTTCGCGTTCGCCACCGTCGGTGCCGCTCCGGCGACCTCCGGGCGGACCGGCTCGGTGTACGACGACGGGGCCGGCGGCGCCGCGGCGCTGCGGCGTTATCTCGAGGCGATGGGCGCGAGAACGACGACGGTGCAGGGCGACCGGTTCGCCCCCGACGTGTCGGCGGAGTCGGTCCTCTTCATCCTCGGCGCGACCGAAGCGATCACGCCGACCGACGCGCAGAACGTGAAGAACTTCGTCTCCGCCGGTGGGACCGCCGTCGTCGCCACCGACGTAGGCCTCCTCGAGCGGCCGCTCCTCGACGCCTTCGACGTCCGCATCACCGGCATCGCGAGCCCGGGCACGCATCCGCTCGCGAGCGTCGCCTTCGCCGATCCGCCGGCGCGCGCCATCGCCGTCGATCGCGCCGGCTCGCTGTCTCTCGGCCCGAAGGCGCTCGCGCTCGCGACGGACGGCCGCACCTCGATCGCAGCCGCGGTCCGCGAGGGGCGCGGCACCTTCTACGTTGTCGCGAGCCTCGGACCGTTCCTCGCCGCGGGCCTCGGGCAGGCCGACAACGCGCGCGTCGTGCTCGCATTCGCGCACGACGCGATCGTGGGCGGCGGCGCGGTCGCGTTCGACGAGTACCATCACGGCTCGCACCCGAGCACCGACGTCCTCGTGCTCCTGCAGAGCACCTGGCCGGGTCGTGCGCTCGTCTTCGCGTCGGCGGTCGGCTTTCTCTATCTCGTCCTGTCGGGACGCCGGCTCGGCCCAGCCGTGCCGCTCGACCCGCGCCCGGCGCGCTCGAGCCTCGAGTACATCCGCGGCTTCGCGGGACTGGTGCGAAGGTCGGGCCGCGGAGAGATCGCGCGGCGCCGGTTGCGCCGCGATCTGCGTGGCGGGCTGGCCCGCGCGCTCGGTCTCGATCCGGGCATGCCGTTCGACCGTGTCCTCGCGACGCTCGCGGCGGCCGACCGCGGACGCGCCGCCGAGGCGCGTGCCGTCGACGATGCGCTGGGCCGTCGCTTGCGCGAGGACCAACTGCTCCGTACCGTCGGCCAGATAGAACGGCTCGTGAAACCCCGGTGAGCGGTCGCGCGCGCGAGGTCGCCGAGCGCTTCCACCGGGATGTGCATCGTGTCATCGTCGGCCAGGACGAGACCGTCCGGCTGGCTTTCATCGCGCTCGTCCTCGGCGGTCACCTACTGATCGAAGGTGTCCCCGGCACGGCGAAGACGCTCCTCGCGCGCACGATCGCGCGTCTCATCGGCGGCACCTTCAAGCGCATCCAGTTCACGCCGGACCTGATGCCGAGCGACATCGTTGGCACGTCCATCTACGAGATCACCACGAGCAATTTCCGCATCAAGGAGGGCCCGATCTTTGCCAACGTCGTCCTCGCCGACGAGGTGAACCGCGCACCCGCGAAGGCGCAGGCCGCGCTGCTCGAAGCGATGGAGGAGAAGCAGGTCACGCTCGAGGGCGACTCGCGGATGCTCCCGCGCCCGTTCCTCGTCATCGCGACGCAGAACCCGGTCGAGTACGAGGGCACCTATCCGCTGCCCGAGGCCGAGCTCGACCGCTTCCTGTTCAAGGCGATCATGCGTTACCCCGAGTCGTCGGAGGAGCAGGCGATCCTCCGGGCGCATGACAAGGGTCAGCCGCTCGCGGAGGTCGACCAGCTCGAGCCGTTCGCGAAGAACGTGCTCGAGGAGTGTTCGTTAGAGGTCGGAGCGGTGACGGTCGAGGACTCCGTGCTGCAGTACGTCGTGCGCATCGTCGAGGAATCGCGGAAGTCGACCGACCTGCTGCTGGGCGCGAGTCCGCGAGCGGGCGTGCATCTGCTGCGTGCCGCGAAGACCGCCGCGGCGATCGACGGCCGTGACTTCGTGACACCGGACGACGTGAAGTCGCTCGCCATACCGACGCTGCGCCATCGGCTCGTGCTGCGCGCCGAGGCCGAGATCGAGGGCCTCGACGCCGATGCGGTGTGCCGGCGCGTGCTCGCGCGCCTCGACGTCCCACGCTGAGCGGCATTCCACTGCCGCGCCCGCGGCTGCTCGCGCTGATGCTCGCCGCAGCCATCCCGCTCGCGCTCGGCGGCATCTCCGACGCGTTCCTCGCGCTCGGCGTCACGGTCATTGCGGTCGCCGCCACGCTCGCCATCGTCGATCACCGCGCGACGCCCGCACCAGCGCGGATAGCGGTCCAGCGCGTAGCCGATCCGCAACTGTCGATCGGCGTGCCCAACCGCGTCACGCTGCGCGTCACGAATCCGTTCGCGCGACCACTGCGACTGTTGCTTGCGGACTCGGTGCCCGAGTCATTCGACGTCGATCACCGGCGCTCGCCGCTGACCGTCGCGCCGCGCGACACGGGCGAGATCGCGTATGCCGCGCGGCCGCATCATCGCGGCACGTTCTCGTTCGGCGACATCCATCTGCGTTTGCGCGGTCCGCTCGATCTCATCGAGCGGCAGGGCCGCGTCGCCGCGACCGCACCGGCGAACGTGTACCCCGATCTGCACGAGATCCGCCGTTACGAGGTGACCCTGCGGCGTGGTCTCGCGTACGACGCGGGTCAGCGTCGCTCGCGCGTTCCCGGGGCCGGCACCGTGTTCGAGCGGCTGCGCGAGTACCTGCCTGACGACGATCCGCGCTCGATCTCGTGGACGGCGACGGCCCGTCGCGGCCGGCCGATCTCGGTCGAGTACGAGACCGAGCGTCAGCAGCGCATCCTGATCCTGCTCGACGCCGGCCGGATGATGTCGAGCACGCTCGGTGGCCTCACCAAGCTCGATCACGCCGTGAACACCGCGCTCATGCTCAGCTACGTCGCGACAGCCAAGGGTGACGAGGTCGGGATGCTCGGCTTCGCGGACACCGTGCGCTCGTACGCGTTGCCTCGACGCGGTCGCAAGCAGTTCCTGCGGCTCACCGAGGAGCTGCGCCGCCTCGAGGTCACGACGACCGAGCCGGACTACCGCGCCGCGTTCGAGTTCCTCCGCGCGCGCACCGCGCGGCGCGCGCTGGTGGTGCTGTTCACCGATCTCGTCGACGACGAGGCCTCGCGCGCGCTCGTCGCCGCGGTCACGCGTCTGGCCGGGAACAATCTCGTGCTGTGCTGCCTCCTCGCGGACCCCCAGCTCGCGGAGGTCGCCGCGAAGGTGCCGTCATCGACGACGGAGCTCTATGAGCGCGTCGTCGCGGAGGACGTACAGGAGGCCCGTGCGCGGGCTCTCGCGATCCTTCGTCGCCGTGGCGTGCACACCATCGACGTGCCCGCCGAACGGCTCACGGTCGCGACGATCCAGCGCTACCTGGAGCTGAAGTCGCGATACCTGTGAGCCGCGCGCCGATCTTGCGTCGCTCGGGCCACAGTGCCGCGGTGATGATGGCGAACATGAGGAGCGCGACGCCCGCGGCGTAGCCGCGCACGTAGATCGTGTGCAGGTACCACATCACCGGGAACAGGAGCACGGCGCCCGCGACGATCACCAGCGCGGCTCGCCGCCGCGATGCCAGCGCTCCCGCAGCGAGAATGATGGGGACCAGCAACAGCAACAAGTCGTACGTGTTGCTGTACACGACCCCCGCGCTCGATAGGGCGAACCAGACGGGGAGCCATCCGTCGCTGCGCGGATCGAACTGCAGCGCCGCGAAGACCATCGCGAGGAGGACCGGGGGCGCGAGCCAACCGCCGTTCAGTCCGAAGAGCGTGTAGAAGAGCGTCTTGATCGTGACCGGCTCGATCCCGACCTGCACCGCCGCGACGTGCTCCACCCAGGCCGGCCACCAGCTCGGGATGATCAGCCATGAGATCGCGATCGTGAGGATCCCGGCGCCCGTCGCGATGAGGACGAACTGGCGCCCTATCCGCGGGTCAGAGCCGCGCGGCCACAGCGCGTTCACCGCGAGGCCGGCCGCGGCGAACACGAAGAGCGGTGGCTTCACGAGCATGACGAGCGCCAGCAGGCCGGCCGCGACCGGTCGCTTTGCGCGCGTGCACAGCACGATCGCCGCGAGCGCCGCGACGAACAGGAACGTCCACTGACCGGTCAGGAAGGTGACCGCGGCCGGGGCCGAGATCATCAGCAGCAGGCCGATGACCCCGTGCGCCCAGTCGACATCCGGGAGGTACGCGCGAAGGAGTGCGCGCATGGCGACGACCGCGGCCACCAGCCCGATCACGGTCCACACCACCACCGCGACGCCCGCGGGCAAGAGGGCTAAGGGAACGAGCACGATCGTCACCCAGGGCGGGTACAGATACACCTCGTTGAAGGACGGGTTCTGGGCCGACCCGATCCGCACCGCGGTCTCCTGCCAGGTCGCGGGGTCGTACGGGTCGAGACCGAGCAGGAACGCCCGCGGGCCTGTCCAGATCGTCGCGAAGTCGTCGATACCGAGCATCGCGATACGTAGGTCCCAAAAGAAGATCACAAGTCCCGCCAGCCCGACGGCCAGCCCGACGAAATAGGCGACGTCGGTGCGTCGCAGCGTCACGACAGAGTGCTACTGAGGCGCCCGCCGCCGCTCACTGCGGCAGAATACGGCCGGTCGAGCGCGGCGACGCGACCGGAGGTGCCAGGGTTGTACCGAGGACAGCGCGTCTGCGTCGTCATCCCCTGCTACAACGTGGCGCCACACATCGCGGACGTTCTCGCCGCCATCCCCGACTACGTCGATCAGGTGATCGCGATCGACGACGGCAGTCGCGATGAAACGCTGAAGACGCTCGAGGCGGCGACCGACAAACGCATCGAGCTCATGCGCCACGACCGCAACCGTGGTGTGGGAGCGGCCATGCGCACCGGGCTCGTGCGCGGCGCCGAGGCCGGAGCCGATCTGCTCGTGAAGGTCGACGGCGACGATCAGATGGATCTCAGAGATCTCGCGAAGCTTCTTGACGCGCTCGTCGACGACCCGCGCTGCGGATACGCGAAGGGCAACCGGCTCGTCGACCAGAAGGCGCTGTCGCGGATGCCTCGTCTGCGCGTGATCGGCAACTTCGCTCTCACGTTCCTCACCAAGCTCGCTTCCGGATACTGGTACGTCGTCGATCCGCAGAACGGGTATCTCGCGGTCCGGCGCGTCGTCTGGGAGCGGCTCGATCCGGCACGCATCAGCGACGGCTACTTCTTCGAGAACGACATGCTCGTGGGTCTGAACATCCTCGATGTCCCCGTGAAGGACGTGCCCATCCCCGCACGTTACGGCGATGAGCGCTCGTACCTCCGCGTCCGGCGGGTCCTCTTTCCGTTCGCCTTCCTGCTGTTACGCCGCACCTTCTACCGGGTGTGGACGAAGTACATGCTGCGCGACTTCTCTCCGATCGCGCTGTTCCTGTTGACCGGGCTGCCCCTGTTCCTCTGGGGCGTCGCCTTCGGCGCGTATCAGTGGTGGAGTCACCTGCAGCAGGGCATCGCCACGCCGACGGGCACCGTCATCGTGAGCGTCGTCCCGCTCATCCTCGGCTTTCAGCTGCTGCTGCAGGCTCTCGTGCTCGACATCCAGAACAGTCCGCGTTAGTCACTCATAGCGCGTGATGACGAACGCTCGCGGCAGAGGGAACCGCGGAAGGAACGTGCGCCCCGTTACCCGCCACTGCGCGACAAGCACCCGGTCGATGTCGAAGATGTTGCGGTGGTGATATTCGTTCTTAAAGCCGGCCAGCGCGCGACCAAGCTTGTAGGCGGCCGTTTCGGTCGGTCCGCTGACGATGAGCCGCCCGCCGGGGCGCACGAGGGACCGGAACGCGACGCTGAGATCGCGTAGCTCCTCTGTCTCGACATGCTCGAGAACATCGAGCGCGAAGATGCGATCAAGAGTGCCGCGATTCGCCGCCGCCCACGTCCGAAAGTCTGGAACCTTGACGAACTCGACCGGGATCGAACGTGCCGCAGCAGTCGCTCGACTCGGAGCGAGCTCGATATCGGTCGCCACGATCCGATCGGCCACCGCTGCGAGGGTCGGCAACAGGATCCCGGAGCCTGTGCCGTAGTCAAGGACGGCCGCACCTTGGGCTAGGTCAGCGAACTGGACGGCTGCATCCAAGCGCTGCCAGAACAGCCATCGGATCAGCGGATTCCAGTGCGCGTAGGACGGTACGGCCATTTCTGCACGATCCGCTGGAGCGAGTGCCGCGGTCGCGGCTCGCAGTTCCGCCGCGGAGACCCGTACAGCGGCCATCTGCTACCAGATCACGTCCTGATCCTCGGTCACACCCGCCAGCATGGACACACGCCGGGATCGCCCGAGTGCGTCGATCGTGCCCTTGAACGTTCCGATGACCTGGACGAAGTGGCTGCGCACGAGGCCAAGATCTCGATCCTCGCGATGCTCGCCGATGGGGTCGAAGACCAGATCGACGATCCCGTCGTCGCTGGCGATGCGCCATGGCGAGGTGGTCGCCGCGGCGTCGAACTGGAAGTCGACCCGACCCACCGGGACCGCCACGCCGTCGACCCAGACCACGTTCTCGGAGGCAGCGTCGGTGTCATTGATGCCCGTCACGAGGTTGAATGCGACGCCGCCGCCGTCGGCGTCGCGCCCTGTCGCGAACGCCCAGCGCCACGCGGTGTGTCTCGCGAGAAGACCGCTCGTGTAGTCGAATCCTCCGAAACCGCCCTCGAGCGAGTACGTGCGGTCTCCGAGCCGAACGGTCCCTCGCACCGGCAGCTGCGCCAATTTCTGAGTCACGTTGACGGTGCCGCCGGTCACCGGCGCGACCACCGTCAGCGGGGCGGGTGCCCCTCCGGCGTCGAGCTCGGCGTCAAGCGAGAGATCACGGACGCGTGCCCTGATCACGTAGACGTCCGTTCCCGGCTTCCGCGACGCTCTGATGTTCAACCCGGGCCACGTGAATCGCGCATCCGCGCCCTCGTTGGCCCGATCCGCGACGGCGACCGAGATCCAAGGGACTCCGAGCGCTCCTCGATCGCAGCGGAGCGTTCGCTTCTCGAGGTCGGCCGCGATCAGGAAGCCATTCGCCGCGTACGATGCGTCTACGACAGCGGAAGCAACGGCGACCTGCGGGGTCGCGATCATGAACCAGAGCCATTTCTTGCGATGCGTATAGCGGTACAGCGCGCCCCGACGCCATCCGCCACGCAAGCCGCTCAGGTCAACGAGCCCGATCGGCCCCAGGTACTTACCGAACCTCGGTGCGCCGCTCTCGTCGATGACGGAAGGCGGAGGCGATCCGAGCTGGGTGTCGCGTCGGCCGATCACGCCGAGACTCTGCGCCTGCTCGTGAGGAGGATGTAGCCCCAGAGCATGACTCCCGTTACGACGCCGACGCCGGCCTTGACCGCGTCCCCGGCGCCGCTGGGGGAGAGAAAGCCCTCGATGAGGCCGGCGACGCCCAGCACCGGGATCACGAGCAGCATCACGCGCGACGCCTGAGCGCTCCCGAGCCGCAGCGCGTCACGACGCGAGCGCTCGCCGGGTCGCAGGATCGCCCACGCCAGGCGTAGCCCGGCGCCACCGGACAGGAAGATCGCCGACAGCTCGAGCACGCCGTGTCCCGCGATGAACGCGAGCAGCCCGCCGGCGAGCCCGTAGCCCTGCACCACCGCGAAGATCGTGCCCAGCATCGCGCCGTTCGACGCGAGGCCGTAGATCGTGAGCGCGCCCGCGGTGAGGCCGCCCGCGAACAGGACGATCGCGACGCGAACGTTGTTCACGATGATCAGCGGGCCGGCGATCGGCCGGAAGCCCTCGGGGATGTCGGTCCAGAGCTGCCGCTCCGAGAGCTGCTGCCGCGTCTCCTCGGGCAGGGCATTCGCGGCGACATCGGGCAGCAACAACCCGACCACGTACATCGCGACCGCGAACACGATGAAGATCGCGAAGGCTGCCCCGGTCCACGGGAGGTTCGCCCGGACTGTGGCAGGCAGCTCGCCGAGAACGAATCGCCGGAGCCGCCGACCACTCGTCGGTGCCTCGCTGTACACGAGCGCGTGCGCCGCGGCAACGAGATCGTTCAGCCGCTCCGTCGCGAGGTCGCGCCCGAAGTCGCGGCGCGCGATCGCGAGATCGCTGGTGGTCACGCGGTACAGCCGGCCGAGCTCGACGACGTCGTCAGCGCTCAGGCGCGCGACGCGGCCCCGCGCGGCACTGACGAGCTGCCCGAGCCGCGCCCAGCGCGCCCGGCGATCCTCGATGAAGCGGTCGATCGTCACGCCGCGAACGTACCATGTGCCCGATGGCCGTCTCGCTCGGGCGGCTCGAGGTAGAGACCGCCGATCATGTCGTCCTTCGCTACGACCTGGCCGGCGGCGGGAATCGTGGATTCGCCGCGCTGGTGGATTTCATCCTGGCCACGCTCATCTTCATCGGCGCGTTCTTCCTGTTCACGACGCTCGCGGGCGCGATCGGCCTCGAGTCGGCGTCGCCGTACTTCGGGATCGCGGTCCTGCTCACGTTCGCGGTCGCATGGAGCTACTTCATCCTCCTGGAGTGGCTCGGGAACGGCCAGACGATCGGGAAGCGCATGTTCGGACTCCGCGTCATCGCCGACGATGGCGCGCCCGCGGGCTTCACCGCGGTGCTCGTCCGCAATCTCGTGCGCGTTGTCGACTTCCTCCCGGGCTTCTACGGCTTCGGCCTTCTCGCGATCGTGGTGTCGTCGCGCTCGCAGCGTCTCGGCGATCTCGCGGCGGGCACATTCGTCGTCCGCGCGCCCCGGCCGCAACTGGACTACTTCTCGCTCCGTACCATCACGCCGCTAGGAGCCGGCGCGCAGGTCGAGGTCCGCGTCCTCCCCGGCGAGGCGCAGCGCCTGGTGCGCGAGTTCGTCGCGCGCGAGGCCAAGCTCGCACCGGATCACCGCGCGCGCGTCGCGAAGCAGCTCGCGGATCGCCTGCGTCCGTACGCGCGTGACGTGAATCCCGGCCTCGGCGACGTCGAGCTCATCCGCGCCATCGCCCGCTCGCTCCGTGCGAGCGGCGGGGACCGCTGATGGACTGCTCTGCGCACTGATGCGCCTCACTAAACTGGTGATGTGAGCATCACCACCCACCCCCCTGGGGAGGGGGTCGCGACGGTCGACCGGCGCGACCTCGCCATCACCGGCATGACCTGCGCGTCGTGCGTCGCGAACGTCGAATCGGCGCTGCGAGGCGTCAGCGGCGTGAAGAGCGCCGATGTGAATCTCGCGACGGAGCGCGCGACCGTGCAGCTCGATCCGACGCGCGCGGACTTTCCGGCATTGGTGCGCGCGGTCGAGCGCGCGGGCTACGGCGCGCTCGCGCTGAGCTCCGATCAAAAGGAACGTGCCATCGTCGAGGACCGCGAGCGCGCCGCGAGGCGAGCGCAGCTGCTGTCACTGCGTCGTCGTCTCATCGTCGGGGCGGTGCTCGGGTCGCTGACGATGATCGTTTCGATGGCGGATCTCGTGATCAGCGGGATCCAGGACGAGTTGTGGCGCGCGTATCTCATGTTCGCGCTCGCGACGCCGGTACAGCTGTGGGCCGCCGCGCCCTTCTACGCGAACGCCTGGGGCGCCGCCCGGCATCGACAGGCGAACATGAACACGCTCATCGTCGTTGGCACAACGGCCGCATACGGGATCTCGGTCGTCGCGACGTTCCTCCAGCCGCTGTTCCTCGACGCGGGCCTCGAACCGCACCAGTACCTCTACTACGAGACGTCGTCGGCGATCGTCGCCCTCGTCCTGGCGGGGCGGTACCTCGAGGCGCGAGCTCGCGCGCACACGTCCGACGCCATCCGCGGCCTGCTCGCGCTCGGCGCGAAGTCAGCGCGCGTGCGACGTCCCGGGGGCGCGGAGGAGGACGTCCCGATCGACCAACTGCAGGTCGGTGACGTCATCATCGTGCGCCCCGGCGAGACGATCGCGACCGACGGGCTCGTCATCGCCGGCGACTCTGCGGTCGATGAATCGATGCTCACCGGTGAATCGATCCCGGTGGAGAAGGCAGCGGGCGATGACGTCGCCGGCGGCACCCTGAACACGAGCGGCACGCTGCGCTTCCGCGCCACACGCGTGGGGACCGACACCGCTCTCGCGCAGATCGTGCGGCTGGTCGAAGAGGCGCAGGGGTCGAAGGCGCCGATCCAGCGTCTCGTCGACCGCGTCGCGTCGGTGTTCGTGCCGGTCGTCTTCGCGGTGGCCGCCGCGGCGGCGATCGCGTGGTGGATCTACGGACCGGAGCCGCGCTTCGCGCACGCGGTCACGGCGTTCATCGCGGTCCTGATCATCGCCTGCCCCTGCGCGCTCGGACTGGCGACCCCGACCGCGATCATGGTCGGCACCGGCCGCGGCGCGACGAGAGGCATCCTCATCAAGAGCGCGCAGGCGCTGGAGATGGCGCAGAAGATCGACGTCGTCGCCTTCGACAAGACCGGCACGCTGACGGTCGGACGCCCCGAGGTCGTGGACTGGGTGACGTGCGCTGACATAGGGGAGGACGAAGCGATGCGCCTCATCGCGAGCGCGGAGCTGCGATCGGAACATCCGCTCGCTGCCGCGGTCGTCGAGCACGCGCGCGCGAAGGGGCTGGAGCTCAGCGAGCCGACGTCGTTCGAAGCGATCGCGGGCAGCGGTGTTCACGCGGTCGTTGAGGGCCGTGACATCTGGATCGGCAACGCCGCTCTCGCGCGCGCCCACGGCTTCGCGGGCCTCGGCGACGGCATGCTCGCGCACCACCAGGCCGAGGGGAGGACGACGCTCGTCGCGACGATCGATGGGCAGCCCGGCGCGGTCCTCGCGGTCGCCGACGTTCCGAAGGCCGCGGCGGCTGACGCGATCAAGGAGATCCGCGCGCTGGGTGCGCGCACCCTGCTCATCTCGGGCGACACGCGGCGCACGGCGGAGGCGATCGCGAAAAAGCTCGGGATCGACGACGTCCGCGCCGAGGTCTGGCCCGAGGCCAAGGCAAGGATCGTCGCCGAGCTGCAGGAGCAGGGGCACCGCGTCGCGATGGTGGGCGATGGCGTGAACGACGCCCCGGCGCTGGCGCGCGCCGATCTCGGCATCGCGATCGGGAGCGGCACGGACGTCGCGATCGCCAGCGCGGAGATCGTCCTGGTCGGCGGAGACCCGCGCGGCGTGCCGCGCGCGCTGCGCCTCTCTCGCCGTACCGTCGCGACGATCCGGCAGAACCTGTTCTGGGCGTTCTTCTACAACGTCGCGCTCATCCCGCTCGCGGCCGGCGCGCTCTATCCCTTCACCGGCTGGCTGCTGTCGCCGGTGCTGGCCGCCGCGGCGATGGCGGTGTCATCCGTGACAGTCGTGTCGAACTCGCTGCGTCTGCGTACCGTATCCATCGACAAATGAGACTCGCGCGCCTCGCACTGCCCGCCCTGTTTGCGATCGCCGCGTGTCAGCCCATCGACGGCGGCGTCGTGATGCGGACAACTGAGTCATCGCGGACGCCCCAGCCGACCGCGATCCCGGGCGGCGCTGCGAGCGTGCCCGCCATTGGCGTCGCTCCCAGCGCGACCCCGGACATCGCCGCCGTGAAGCTCGTCGAGTTCCCGGTCGGTCGCGGTCAGGGCCCGCACGACGTCGCGCCCGCGCCCGACGGCGGCGTGTGGTACACGGCGCAGCGCACCGGCGAGCTCGGCTACCTCGATCCGAAGACCGGCGCGACGCGCATGGTGAAGCTTGGCTCCGGATCGGCGCCGCACGGCGTCATCGTCGGACCCGATGGCGCGCCGTGGGTCACCGACGGCGGACTGAACGCCATCGTGCGAGTGGACCCCACGTCGAAGGAAGTGAGAGTCTTCAAGCTGCCCGGGCCGAACGTGAATCTGAACACCGCGGCGTTCGATCGCTTCGGGATCCTGTGGTTCACCGGACAGAGCGGCTACTTCGGCCACGTCGATCCGAAGACCGGCGTGCTGAAGGTCCTGCAGTCGCCGCGCGGCGCGGGTCCGTACGGGATCACGAGCACGCCGGACGGCGCGATCTTCTACGCCTCGCTCGCGAGCAGCCACATCGCCTCGGTCGACCTGAAGGAGGACATCGCCTCGCCCATCGATCCGCCGACGCGCGGCCAGGGCGCGCGGCGGGTCTGGTCCGACTCGAGGGGTCGGATCTGGGTCAGCGAGTGGAACGCCGGCCAGGTCGCGCTCTTTGACACGGACAGCCGGACGTGGAAAGAGTGGAAGCTTCCTGGCTCGGACCCCATGACATACGCCGTGTACGTCGATGACCAGGACATCGTGTGGCTCACCGACTTCGGCGCGAACGCGATCGTGCGCTTCGACCCGCGGACCGAGACGTTCACGTCATACGCCCACGCGCAGCCCAACGCCGCCGTCCGTCAGCTGCTCGGACGGCCAGGCGAGGTCTGGGGCGCGATGTCGGGGCAGGACAAGCTGCTCCTCATTCGAACGCGCTGACCCTGTCCCGCGACCCGCACATCTGTTCGCGCATTTGACACTCCCTCGACAGGGCGATGGAATGGACCCGCATGGCCACCGCCGAACAGACCTTCCCCGTCGCCCGACCCCGTTACACCGGACTTCTCGAGTGGATCACGACGACCGACCACAAGAAGATCGGCGTGCTCTATCTCTTCACGACGTTCTTCTTCTTCCTGTCGGGTGGTCTGCTCGCGCTCGCGATCCGCACACAGCTTGCGACACCCGACGGCCACATCCTCACCGCGGCGCAGTACAACGCCGCGTTCACGATGCACGGCACGACGATGGTGTTCCTCTTCGTCGTGCCGGTGTGGTTTGGGTTCGCGAACTACATCCTCCCGTTGCAGCTCGGCGCGAGGGACATGGCGTTCCCGCGTCTGAATGCGCTCTCGTACTGGCTGCTCTTGTCGGGCGGCATCGTGCTGTACTCGAGCTTTCTCGTCGGCGCGCCCTCCGCCGGATGGACCTCGTACGTGCCGCTGTCGACGAAGGCGTTCTCGCCGGGCTTCGGCCAGGACCTGTGGATCATCGGTCTGACCGTCCTCGGCTTCTCGTCGATCTTCGGCGCGCTGAACATGATCGTGACGATCTTCTCGTTGCGCGCGCCGGGCATGACGTTCCACCGCCTCCCGCTGTTCGGTTGGAGCGTCCTCGTGACGAGCTTCCTGCTCATCCTCGCGATGCCGTTCCTCACCGTCGCGGGCGTGCTGCTGCTCTTCGATCGCATCGCCGGAACGAACTTCTTCTCGGTCGGTGAGGGCGCGGATCCGCTGCTGTGGCAGTACCTCTTCTGGTTCTTCGGCCACCCCGAGGTCTACATCATGATCCTGCCCGGCTTCGGGGTCGTGAGCGAAGTCCTCCCGGTGTTCTCGCGGAAGCCGATCTTCGGCTACAAGATGATCGCGTACTCATCGGTCGCGATCGGCTTCCTTTCATTCGGCGTGTTCGTGCATCACATGTTCGTCGCGGGCATCGATCCCGCGCTGCAGATCTTCTTCATGTCCTCGACGATGCTCATCGCCGTGCCGACGGGTGTGAAGGTGTTCTCGTGGCTGGGCACCATCTGGGGTGGCTCGCTGCGCTTCAAGACGGCGATGCTCTTCGCACTCGGCTTCCTCGGTGTCTTCACGATCGGTGGGATCTCCGGCGTGTTCCTCGGCTCGGTGCCGGAGGACATCCAGCTCTCCGACACCTACTACGTCGTCGCGCATATCCACTATGTGCTGGTCGGCGGCGCGCTCTTTACCTTCTTCGCGGCGGCGTACTACTGGATCCCGAAGATGAGCGGCCGAATGATGAGCGAGAAGCTGGGCACGATCCAGTTCCTCATCTTCTTCCTCGGCTTCAACCTCGCGTTCTATCCGATGCACCAGCTCGGCATCGAAGGCATGCCTCGCCGGACCTATCACTACGTTCAGTCGCCCGAGTGGGGATTCCTGAACCTCGTCGCGACGATCGGCGTTTACCTGATCGCGGTGTCGATCCTCATCTTCATCTTCAACTTCCTGAGCAACATCGTGATGAAGGGCGGGAAGATCGCCGACGACGATCCGTGGGAGGCCGACACGCTCGAGTGGGCGACGAGCTCGCCGCCGCCGCCCTACAACTTCGCGCGCATCCCGGTCGTGCGCAGCGCACGCCCCCTGAAGGAAGACGTGCCCCACTAGGGAGCACGTCGTGTAAGTCCGCATGACCTTCGGCCCGCGCTACCGCGCCCTCGTGTACGTCACGCTCGCGTTGTCGTTCCTTGTCGTCGTCTGGGGCGGCGTCGTGCGCGTGAGCGGGTCCGGACTCGGCTGCCCCGATTGGCCGCTCTGTCACGGGCAATTCCTGCCCGGCCTCGACACGGCCACGCGCGTCGAATGGTTCCACCGCTTCCTTGGTGTGGCCGGCGGTCTGAGCCTGATGGCGCTCGTGCTGGTCACGATCGTCGCGTATCGCCACCAGCGCCGCTCGCTCGCGCTCGTTCTCGCAGCGGGCGTCCTCTACGTCCTGCAGGCGGTGCTGGGCGGCATCGTCGTGCTCCTCGAGCTGCCCGACACCTGGGTCACGGCGCATCTCGCGAACGCGGAGATCCTGCTCGCGGTGCTCACGGTGCTCGCCGTCGAGATCCGCTGGCCCGCGCTCGCGACGCGCGGACGTGCCGCTCCGTGGACCGCGCTGCTCCTCGCGGCCGCCGTCGGGACTTTCGTCCTCCTGCTCAGCGGCGCGTACGTGCGCGGTGCCGGTGCGAGCACCGCGTGCCTGACCTGGCCCCTCTGCGACGACGGCGCGTTCCCGACGTTCGGCGCACCGGCGATCCACATGGCGCATCGCTGGGTCGCCGCCGTCGTTGGCGTCGTGCTGCTCGCGGCGTGCTGGCAGGCGTGGCGCCATCGCCGCGAGGCTCCGGGGCTCGGCGCGTTCGCGGCCCTCACCGCGGTCACCTTCGCGGCGCAGGTCGCGGTCGGCGCCGCCAATCCGCTGTCGGGCTTCTCGCCGTGGGCCCTCGGCGCCCACCCGGCGCTCGCATCGCTCGTGTGGTGCCTGACCGTCGCGCTCACTGTCGTCGCGTGGCACCCCGCGCTGCCATCGCGCGAGCTCGTGTCGGACATGGTCGTGCTCACGAAGCCCGCGATCATGTCGCTGCTGCTCCTCACCGCGATCGGCGCGATGTTCCTCGCCGCGCGGGGCGTTCCCCCGTTCTCGCTTCTCGCGGCGACGATCGTCGGCGGAGCGGCCGCGAGCGGCGGCGCGTCCGCGCTGAACCACTATTTCGATCGCGACATCGACGAGCTCATGCGACGCACGCGCCGGAGGCCGCTGCCGGCCCACCGCGTTCCCGACGAGTGGGCGGTCGGCCTGGGGATCGTCCTCAACATCATCGCGTTCGCCGTGCTCGCACTGTTCGCGAACGTGCTCGCGGCGACGCTCGCCATCGCCGGCACGCTCTTCTACATCCTCGTCTACACGCTGTGGCTCAAGCGCTCGACCGTGCAGAACATCGTCATTGGCGGCGCCGCGGGCGCCATCCCACCGCTCGTCGGCTGGGCGGCCGTGACGGGTTCGCTCGACCTCGAGGCGTGGCTCCTGTTCGCGATCATCTTCTTCTGGACGCCCGCGCATTTCTGGGCGCTCGCGCTGCTCATCAGCGACGACTACAAGCGCGCCGGGATCCCGATGCTCCCGGTCGTCCGCGGCGAAGAGGCGACGACCTGGGGCATCTTCACCTATGCGCTCTCGCTCGTGCCGCTCTCGCTGCTGCTGTTCCTTGGGGGCGGGCTCGGGCCGCTCTATCTCGTGTCCGCCGTCGGCCTCGGGCTCGTGTTCGTCGGCTGGTCCGTGCGACTCATACGCGCTGCCGCGGCTCGCCGCCGCGCGATCGCGCGCGGCCTGTACGTCTATTCGCTCCTCTACCTCGCGCTGCTGTTCGTCGCGATCATGGTGGACAGCTCATTGAAGCTCTAGCGGTCGTCGTCGCCGTCCTCGCGGCGGCGGCGTATGCGCGTGGCGTGCGCCGGATGAAGCGGCAACGGTGGCCGGCGTGGCGCACAGGAGTCTTCTTCCTCGGGATCCTTACGTTGCTGATCGCGCTGTTGCCGGCGCTGGAGATCCTCGCGGCCGACCTCTTCAGCGTGCACTTGCTCCAGCACGTGCTCCTGACGACCATCGCGCCGCCGCTCCTGTTCATCGGTGAGCCGGTGCGGCCTGTGCTCCTGGGTCTGCCCGATCTCGTGCGCGCCAGCGTCGTGCGGCCGGTCGCGCGCAACGGGCCGGTGCGCGGTCTCGTTCACCTCCTGCGCCATCCGCTCGTCGCGGTCCTCCTGTTCGTCGGCGGCGTGTATCTCTGGCACTGGCCGACGCTGTACGACGCGGCGGTCGAGGACGCGCGGATCCACGTCCTCGAGCATGCCCACTTCTTCGGCGCGGCGATGCTGTTCTGGAGCGTGGTCATCGACCCCGTGCCGTTCCGCGGGACGCTGCCCTACGCCGCTCGGATCGTCTATCTCCTGCTCGCCGGCGCTGCCCAGAACACGGTGCTCGGCGGCGTCCTGTCGTTCTCCACGCGGCTGCTCTATCCCCACTACGCGGAACGCACCGTGCGCTACGGCCTCGACGCCCTCACCGATCAGCGCATCGGCGGCGCCCTCATGTGGGTCATCGGCGACGCGGTGTTCCTGCTCGGCGCGTCCCTCGCGTTCTTTCGCTGGCTCGAGCACGAGGAGGAAACGCAGCGCCGTCGCGAGCGCGGTACGCTGCACCCGTGACACGCCTCTCCCTCGCGCTGCTCCTGGGCCTCGCCGTGACCTTCGCGGGGTGCTCCGCCCCGACATCCGAGGCGATCCCGGCGGACGTCGAGGTCGCGGTCCACATGAAGGACTACAAGGTCGAGCTGAGCGTCGTCACGGTGAAGGCCGGGACCGTCAGGTTCGGCATCAAGAACGAGGGCGCTATGGAGCACTCGTTCGAGCTCATCAAGACCGACATCGCGTTTGACCAGCTGCCGACGACCGCGGACGCGAAGGCGAAAGAGGACGGCCTGGTGAAGCAGGTGAAGAGCCTCCCCGTGGGGAAGGTCTCGGTCGTGACCGCGGATCTCGCGGCGGGGAAGTACGTGATCATCTGCAATATCGCGGGCCACTATCAGCTGGGGATGCGAGCGGCGCTAACGGTCCAGTGATCGCTCCGCTATTTGAGCGTTAGCAGCCACTGCACGATGTCGTGAATTTGCTCGTCCGATAGCCCGAGATTCGGCATCAGCGTTCCTGGCTTGACCGCGGGCGGGTTCTTGATCCAACGCGTCAGGTTCTCCTCGCTCACCGGAGAGAGCAGGCCGCCCGCGATGCTCTTCTTGCTCGCGACATTGGTCAGCTCCGGTCCGATCACGCCGCCGGCCGGCGTGCCCTTGACGGTGTGGCAACCGACGCAGGCGAGCGAGAGGAAGGTCTCGCGGCCCTTCTTCGTGGCCGGATCGAGCAGCCGGTTCGCGTCCTTCACGGCCGCGACCGCCCACGCGTTGTAGTCGCTGACGGGGTCGGCCACGAGCGTGATGAGCATGTCGGCGTGACCGTTACCGCAGAACTCGAGGCACTGGCCTTTGAACGTGCCCGCTTTGTCGGCCTGGATCCAGAGCTCAGTGGCACGACCCGGCACGGCGTCCTTCTTGCCGCCGATCGACGGGACCCAGAACGAGTGGATGACGTCTTTTGCCGACAGCTCGATGCGGACCTTGGTGCCGACCGGGATGTGCAGCTCCTCCGCGGACACGAGATAAGTCCCATCGAGGAGCTTGAAGCGATCGTCCTGCGGGTAGCTGAAAAGCCACTGCCACTGCTGACCTTGCGCCTGGATGACCATCCCGACGTCGCCGCCACGCGTGTTGTTGATGAAGTCGAGCTTCTGCCACGACAGCACGGAGAAGCTGACGACCATGAGCGTCGGGATGACGGTCCAGGTGAGCTCGAGGAAGTTCTGGCCGTGGAACTGTTGCGCGACGTGCCCCGGACGCTCGCGGAACTTGATGCCGGCATAGATGATCGCGCCGTCCACGATCGCGAGCACGACGACCGCCGCGGCGAACATGATCCAGTAGAGCTCGGCGATCGCGCGTGCCTGAGGCCCTTGCGGATCGTTCGGCCATGGCCCATCGGCAAGCGCGGCGGTCGATGAGAGAAGGGCGATGACGAGCGCGGTGATGACGCCGAAGGCCACGCGAATACGGACCGGGAACATCGCGACAAAGACTAGGGCGTCGTTTCGACACGCGCCAATCGGCCTCATGACCTTCGCCTGCGACTCCGGCTTTCTGGAGCGGCTACGCCTTTCCATCAGTAGACTGTCGAGCGTGTCCGGACACCATGAGACGACGGCGGCCGTCGAGCACGAGCCGCACTCGCCGACGCCGAGCCTTTCACCCGTGATCATCGGCCTCGGCGTCACGATCCTCGCGTTCGGCATCCTCTTTGGCCTCATGCTCATCGCGCTCGGTGCAGTGATCCTCGTGATCGGGCTTGCGACCTGGCTCATCGATGACGCTCGTGCCTATGTCGCCGCGGGTGATCCCACCGGTCACGGCGGGCATTAGGCGGTGAGCTCGCGCACCGAAGAGCGGCCCATCGTCCGCGGGCGCCGCGAGCGTCCACGCGACCGTCTCCCTGCCAACGAGACTGGCCTCGAGGCGCAGCCCGGCCGCTTCTCCCACGGCATGTGGGCCTGCATCCTCTTCGTCTCGACCGAGGCGATGTTCTTCTTCGCCCTCTTCACGACGTACTTCTTCCTGCGCACGCGCATCCCCGACTGGCAGCCGATCTTCCAGCGCTGCGCGGAGGAGTGCGACAAGCCGCATTGGAACTCGACGACGATCATCTTCGGGGCGCCCGTGCCGCTCGTCGCGATCAACACGATCGCCCTGCTCGCGTCGAGCGTCACGATGCAGCTCGCGGTCAACGCCATCAAGAAGGGTGATCGACGCGGTCTCCGCAACTGGCTCATCCCGACCGTCGTCCTCGGCATCTGGTTCATCAGCGGCCAGCTCTACGAGTACACGCGCCTCGGCTTCCTGCCCGACAACGGCATCTTCGCCGCGGTGTTCTTCACGCTCACAGGGTTCCACGGAGCGCACGTGACGGGTGGAATCCTGATGAACTCACTGGTGCTTTTCCGCACGGTCAAGGGCCAGTTCACCGCGAAGCGGCACCTCGCCGCCGAGGCCGCCTCGATCTACTGGCATTTCGTCGACGTCGTTTGGGTCGGCCTCTTCACGATCATCTACATCATCGGCTGAGAGCTAGTCCGACGCCTCCCTGATCAGCGCGCGCAGATCGTCGAGCAACCAGTTCGTCGGATCGCTCGAGTGCAGGATCGTTCGTTCGCGCCCGCGGCGATCGATGAGATAGATCGCGTCGTTGTGCTCCACCGCTCGCGCGCCGGATGAGACGAACGAGCCGATGCCGTACAGCGACCAGACCGCCTCGAGCTGCGCGCGCGGTCCGATGAGGTAATGCCATTGGTCGCTCAGGTCGTGCAGGTCCGAGAATTCGCGGACCGCCGCCGGCGTGTCGCCCTCGGGATCGACCGAGACGGCGACGAACTCGACCTTCGACGCATCGGTGCCGAGCGAGCGCTGCGCCGCACGGAATTGGCCCGCGGTGAGCGGGCACACATCGGGACAGCGGGTGTAGAGGAACGCGAGTGCGACCGTGTTCCTGCGCAGTGACGAGAGGGTGAGGCTGTTGCCGCTGACACCGTCGGTGAGAGTGAAATCGGGCGCCGCATTCTTCTCGAGCTCCGTGCCGAAGAGGTGATCCTCGCCGCACGCCGACACTACGAGCGCGCACGCGAGCGCGAGGACGACGACGCGGATCACCGGTCGAGCATATGGCCCATCATCGAGGCGATGCCCCCACTCGCCGTCAGCGTCGGCTATGTCGTGCTCATTGCGCTCTGGGGCTCGACCTGGGCCGCCATCAAGGTCGGCGTCGAGGCGGTGCCGCCGTTCGTCTTCGCGTTCGAACGAGCCGTCGCGGTCTCGATCGTCCTCATCGCGCTGTCGCTCGCGATGCGACATCCGTTCCCGGGCGATCGCCGCGTCATCCTGTCCGCGATCGTCGTCGGGATCTTCAACACCGGATCGAGCTGGGCGATCATCTTCTGGTCCGAGCAGTACGTGCCGAGCGGGCTCGTCTCCGTCTTCGGCGCGTCGAGCCCGATCTGGACCGCGCTGCTCGCGCACTTCCTGGTGCATGACGACCGGCTCTCCGCGACGAAGGTCGGCGGCCTCCTGCTCGGACTCGTGGGTATCGCGGTGCTCGTTGGCGCACCGGACACGAACGGTCGACCGGAGGCTCTCGTGGCAAGCGTGCTGCTGGCCGTGATGCCCGTGTCGTGGGCGGTCGGCACGATCCTGCAGGCGCGTGAGCTGCGCCACGGCTCGCCGATCCCGCTCGTCGCGATCGGTACCTGTGCTGGATCGCTGTTCCTGCTCCCATTCGCCGCAGCGCAGGCGGGCGAGGCCGCGAACTGGGACGTCGGCGCTGCGCTCGCATTCGGGTATCTCGTGGTCTTCGGCTCGTGCGTCGGCCTCGTGCTGCAGATGTGGCTCACCCGCCGGCTGCGTCCGACGACCATGACCCTGGCGCAGGTCGTCATTCCCGCGCAGGCGCTGCTCATCGGCGCACTTGCGCTCGGGGAGAACATCACCTGGCGCATGGTCGCCGGCGCGGTCCTGGTTGTCGTGGCAGTTGCGCTCAACGCGGTCGCGGGCGGCGGCTCGCGCCCTGAGCCCGCGGCCGTCGCGTCTCCGGCGGACTGAGCCGCAAACGGCGAAGCGATTCGATCTAGGGCAAACCCTCCTTTACTTCCTCGCCTCACGCCGCGATAGTCGCCACGACGGGCCCAGCGACAAATTCGCCGGTGGGGTCGGGAGGACCCACTTATGTCGTTCCGTCGTTTCATCCTGGCGATCACCATTGCTATCGCCCTCGCGTTCTCCACGAGCATCGCGGCTGACACGGCCAACGCTTGTGACCCGTCGAGCGCCCAAGCTGGCCTTTGCTGAGACTGGCCCGCTGAAGGACGCCCGTAGGTCGGGAGCAGCTCGGCCGACCGAGACGACTGGGCTTCTGGGCCCGCGGACCCCTGACCGGCAACGCCCCGGTCTCGGTCCGGATTTCCCCGGTAAAGCCTTGGTTGACCCGGCACTTGTAGCGACGTAAAGTGCCATCGCCATGCCAGCCGTCCGGTCCCCCATGGTCGCCGATGTCGGCGCCCGCATCCGCTCGCTGCGGACAGCGAAAGGCCTCACCCAGGCGCAGGTCGCGGAGCCGAACTACACCAAGGCCTACATCTCGATGCTCGAATCGGGGCGCACACGCGCCTCGATGAAGGCTCTCGAGCACATCGCCGGCGTGCTCGGGGTGAAGCCGGCGGATCTGCTGGGCGGGATTGCCGCGCCGGCGACACCGCAGTTCGAGCTCCTCGAGGCTCGCAGCTACATCGAGCAGGGCAGGACGGCCGAAGCGATCCCGATCCTCGAAGCGCTCGAGGAGGGACTCGGCGCCTCGGATCAGCTCGTGCGTCTTCGCTACCTCGCGATCGCGTACAACGCGACTGGCCAGCCGAAGCTCGCATTCCCGCTCATCGAGCGCGCGCAGCGGATGGCCGAGCTTTTGGGAGACGCGGAGGAAGAGATCCGCGTAAAGTCCGTGCTCGCGGCCGCCTATTCAAAGACATATGCGTACGATGACGCTGTCCGCCTGTTGCGCGAATGCGTGGTGGCATGCGAGGACGGCACCATGACCGATCCGCCATTCCACTTCCGTCGTCTGGTCGATCTCGCGCTCACCCTCACGAATCTGCGGCAGTCGAAGCAAGCCCTCGCGGCCTACGAGAGGGCCATCGAGCTCTCGTTGCAGTTCAGCGACCGGACGTCGATCGGCGCGCTTTACGCCGGGATGGCGAAGACCTATCAGAACGACGGTGATCTTGAAGCGGCGATCGTCTACAACCAAAAGAGTCTGAACATCTACGAGGAGCTCGGCTTGCTCGATCGGATCGCCTGCACCCTCGACAACGCCGCGTTGCTCTACGCCGAGTACGGGAACCGCGAGCGAGCGCGCGAATGCCTCGCGCGTGCCGCGGCGCTTGCGGAAGAGACGAAGCACGACGGCACGATGGCGTCGATCAGAGCGTCCGAAGCCGAGCTTACGGCGAAGACTGATCCGAAGCACGCGACGGACCTCGCGCAGGAAGCGCTCAAGTTCGCCCGAAAGGTCGACCAGCCGGACGCGCAGGTGCGACT
>JBGPZT010000078.1:0-12113 GCA_041493915.1 Candidatus Limnocylindria bacterium | reverse complement strand
CGTCGTCGACCTCGGCTGCGGCCGCGGCATCTTCCTGGGTCTCATGAAGGACAGAGGCGTCGGCGCGTACGGCGTCGACCTCGATCCTCGGATGGTCGAGCAGTGCGCCGAGCGCGGGCTCGAATGCGTCGAGGCCGACGCGCTCGGCCATCTGCGCTCGCTGCCGGACCGCGCGATCGACGGTCTCTACGCGCGCCACATCGCCGAGCACGTGCTGCCCGGCCAGCTCGTCTCGATGCTGCGCGAGGCGCGCCGCGTCCTGGCGCCCGGTGCGCCGCTGGTGTTCGTCACGCCGAACGTCGCGACGCTGACCGTCGGCGCGCATTCGTTCTGGCTCGATCCCTCGCACGTGCGGCCGATCCCGCCCGAGCTCTTCCGCTTCTATCTCGAGGTCGAGGGCTTCGTCGACGTCGACGTGCGCACCTTCGAGCCGAGCGAGAAGCGTCTCTCGGACAAGGTGGGCGACGCGACGGTGCGCGAGAACGTGAAGCTGTTGAACGAAACGCTGTTCGGCGATCGCGACTACGCCGTCGTCGGGCGCGTCCCGGCATGACCGCGGTCCACCAGTTCCATCCAGTGCTCGCGCCCGGCGACGCGATGAGCAATCACGTCTTCGCGCTGCGCGAGCGCCTGCGCTCCTGGGGCTACGAGTCGGAGGCCTACGCGGTCCAAGCGAAGGCCGGTGTGGAGAACGAGGTCATCGCGTACCGCCGGCTGTTCCGCACCGTGCGTCCCGAGGACACGCTGATCCTGCATTTCTCGATGGGCAACGAAGTCTTCGATCAGCTGGTGAAGATCCCCGCGCGTCGCGTGCTCGTCTATCACAACATCACGCCCCCGGAGTTCTTCAGCGGCATCAACGATCACGCCGCGGCGTTCGCGCGCCTCGGTCTGCGGCAGCTCGAGCGGATCGCGCCGGCCATCGACCTCGCTATCGGCGTGTCGGCCTTCAATCGCCAGGACCTCGACGACATGGGCTTCCGCAAGACCGCGCACGTACCGATCCTCATCGACTGGAAGCTGTACGACACGACGCCGGACCCTGCGGTGCTCGCGCGATGGAGCGTGTTCGGACGCAAGCTGCTGTTCGTCGGACGGATCTCGCCGAACAAGCGGCACGACGACCTGCTGCGGATGTTCGCGTACTACCGCGCCGTCATCGACCGCGAGGCGCAGCTCCTGCTCGTCGGCTCGTACCGCGACCACCGCGAGTACTACGCGCGTCTGCGCGAGCTGCAGCGCGCGCTCGGGCTGGAGACCGCCGTGACCTTCACGGGCGGCGTCAGCCTGGCGGAGCTGTGCGCGTACTACCGCGCGGCCGACACCTTCGTCTCGCTGTCCGAGCACGAGGGCTTCGGCGTCCCGCTCCTCGAAGCGATGCGCTTCGACCTGCCCGTGGTCGCGTACGACGCGGCGGCCATCGGCGAGACGGTGGACGGCGCGGGTGTGCTCCTGCACGACCGCGATCTCGCACAGGCCGCCGAAGCCGCCGCCCTCGTGAGCGAGGACGCCCCACTGCGCGCGAAGCTCGCCGCCGCTGGGCGCCGGCGGATCGCCGACTTCGACACCGAGAAGGTCGCGCAGCGCACACGCGAGGTGCTCGGACTCTGAGCTGATTGACGCTCGCGCGCCGACCGCTCAGTCTGACCTCGTGCTTCCCGAGACCCGCTATGCGCGATACAACGCCGACGGGGTCGCCTCTCACATCGCGTACCAGACCCTCGGGAGCGGCGACCGCGACATCGTCTTCATGTCGGCGTGGTTCAGCCATGTCGACGGGCGGTGGGAGGAACCACGGTTCGCGGCGATGCTGCGTCGGATCGCCTCGATGGGCCGGCTCATCGTTTTCGACAAGCGCGGCTCGGGGGCGTCCGACCCCATGCCGTCGGCCGCGCCCACCTGGGAAGATTGGGCAGACGACATCCTGGCCGTGATGGACGCGGCGGAGTCCAAGCGCGCGACCCTCATCGGCGTGGGAGACAGCGGACCCCTTGCGATCCTGTTCGCCGCGACGTATCCCGATCGCGTGTCCTCGCTGGTGCTGATCAACACCGGCGCGCGTCTCGTCCGCGGCGAGGACTATCCGTGGGGCCTGACGCAAGAGGAAGTCGGTCGTTTTCTCCAGCGCACGCAGGAGACCTGGGGCACCGGCGGGGTCGTCGACGTGTTCAGCCCGAGCGCGGCCGAGGACGAGCGGTATCGCCAGTGGTGGGCGAAGTACCAGCGCATGAGCGCCAGCCCGGGGCGCAGCACGGCGATGGCAGGTCTCATCTTCGACATCGACGTCCGGCGCGTCCTCTCCGCGGTGCACGTACCGACGCTCGTCATGCATCGTCGGGACTTCCGTTTCTTCCCGATCGACCACGGCCGGTACCTCGCGGAGCACATCACCGGCGCGAAGTTCATCGAGCTCGCCGGAGCCGATGGCTTCATCTACCTCGGCGATAGCGGCGCGTTGCTCGACGCGATCGAGGAGTTCGTGACCGGCGCGCGCCCGGCGCACGACGCGGATCGCGTGCTCGCGACGGTGCTCCTCACGGACATGGTCGGATCGACCGACCGGGCCGTGGAGCTGGGTGACCGTCGCTGGCGCGGGGTGCTTGACGCCCATGACGCGGTCGTCCGCACGCAGCTCGAGCACTACCGCGGCAAGCTCCACCGCACGACCGGCGACGGTATTCTCGCGACGTTCGACGGACCGGCCCGTGGCATTCGCTGCGCATTCGGCATTCGCGACGAGCTGCACCGTGAGGGCATCGAGATCCGCGCAGGACTTCATACCGGTGAGATCGAGCTGCGCGAGAACGAGATCGGTGGCATTGCCGTGCACATCGCGGCACGAGTGAGCGCGCTCGCGTCCTCGGGCGAGGTGCTCTGCACGAGCACCGTGAAGGATCTGGTCACCGGGTCCGAGATCGCGTTCGGCGATCGTGGCGCCCACGCGCTGAAAGGCGTACCACGCGAATGGCAGCTCTACGCCGTGACCCCGGAGTGAGAGGGCTGTGGTTGGCTAACTTGGTATACTGACTTTAGACATATAGACCGAACTGGGGGGTGCCGTGGCGGTCAGCGCGCGCGCGAAGACAAAGACAAGGAAGAAGACGGGGAGCGCGATCAGGGACCGAGCGCCCAGCGTCGACGACTTTACGTTCGAGAAGAAACCGTTGTACTCGCCCGCCGAGATCGCGCGGATCCTGGATGTGAGCGACCAGACCGTCCTCGACTGGATACACAGC
Source organism: Candidatus Limnocylindria bacterium (assembly GCA_041493915.1). Taxonomy (GTDB): domain Bacteria; phylum Chloroflexota; class Limnocylindria; order P2-11E; family P2-11E; genus CF-39. The sequence goes on along the minus strand of JBGPZT010000078.1, from coordinate 8,877 downwards.
GAGCGGCTGTTCGCCGCCCAGATCGGTCCGCGCCTGTTTCGCATTCCGCTTGCCTCGCTCATGCAGTTCCTCGGCGTGCCTCCGCAGATCCGCTGGACGCGCGGCAGCAAGGCTCGCAGGATCGACGACGCCGAGCTCGACCGCACCGAGCGCTAAGCGATGCCGTTCCTGCGGCCCGCCGCCACCCTCGCACAGACGCTCGACGAGATCACCAAGCAGTTGGCCAAGTACGGTACGGTCGACGCGAGCGACGACGAAGGCACCCGACAACGCAACGTCGCGTTCGTCGTCGCTGTGCCTGGTTATGGTGTTCCGACCACGGCAACGTTCGAGTACCGGGAGCGATACAAGCGGAGCGCGCAGGGGTGGTTGCGAGACGCGTACGCGTTCGAATACCGCACCGCGGCGCCGCGGAGCCGTCGCGCTCACCATCAGCACAGCACCTGGGGAATCCATCAGCACTGCGAGCCGTTAGGTAACAGGTCCCAAGAGCACTTCGAGGACCTCGAGCGCCTGTTGTTGCCGACTCACGAGGACTTCTCGGGTCTCCACGACCGCGCCGAACCGATCCGCTGTCTTGGCCTGAAGCGCAAGCGCCGATCGTGAGCGAACGCCTCCGTATCGCCGATCAGATCGTGCCGACGCTCGCGTACGGTGATGCCATCGGCAACGACGCCTTCGAGCTGCAACGGCTCTTCTGGCGGCGGGGCGTCCAGTCGGAGATCTTCGTCGACGAAGCGAAGCCCGAGGTGCGCGCGTTCGCCCGGTCGTGGCGCGACCTGCGCCCCGAGCGCAGCGGCGGTGGGCCCCTGCTGCTGCACGTATCGATGGGGAACGACGCGATCGACGAGATCGCGAAGCTGCCGTTCCGCAAGGCGGTCGTCTATCACAACATCACGCCGGCGCGGTACTTCAGCGGCTTCAACCCGATGGCCGAGAAGTACGCGGAGATCGGCCGGCGGCAGCTCAAGGATCTCGCTGCGCAGGCCGAGCTCGGTATCGCCGACAGCGAGTTCAACCGCCGCGAGCTCGAGGAGCTGGGATACCCGCGCACCGCGGTCGTGCCGATCATCGTCGACTGGTCGGCATTCGACGTCGAGCCCGACCCGGTGGTGATGCGCACGCTCTCCGAGGAGCGGACCTCGATCGTCACGGTCGGACAACTCCTGCCGCACAAGGGGATCCACGACGTCATCCTGGCCTTCGCGCGGTACCGCGAGCGAGACCGTGGAGCGCGTCTCTACCTCGTCGGATCCACCGCGATGTCGGCGCAGTACATCGAGCGCCTTCGCGTCGATGTTCAGCGTCTCGGACTTGCGGACGCGGTGACGTTCACCGGCAGCGTGCCCATCGAATCGCTCGTCGCCTACTACCGCGGCGCCACGGCGCTCCTCACGCTCTCGGAGCACGAGGGCTTCTGCGTGCCGCTCCTCGAGGCGATGCGCAGCGACCTGCCGATCGTCGCGCACGCAGCGGGCGCGATCCCCGACACGCTCGGCGACGCCGGGATCCTGTTAGAAGGCAAGACGCCGGACACGGTGGCGCAGGCGCTGGAGCGCGTCGTCGGCGACCGTGAGCTGCGCCGCGATCTCATCGCGAGAGGGCGCGCTCGCCTCGCGGAGTTCACGCCCGACCGCGTCGCCGAGCGCCTGCGCGACGCGCTCGCGCTCGCGGGGTGGGACCTGCCCGAGCGCCGCACGCGAAAGGTCGTGGTCCTCTCGAGCGATCAGCGCTGCGGCATCCACCATTACGCGCTCTCGCTCGCCGACGGCCTGCGGAGCGGCGGCCACGATGTGACGTTCGTCGGCGTGCGACACCTCGACGGGCGCGATCTCGGCGCGAAGGTCCGCCGCATCACCGGAGACATCGAGGCCGTCATCGTCGAGCACGAGCACGGCATCTTCTCGGACGTCCCGTTCGTCCGTGCGCTCATCTCGTTCTGGCGCCGGAAGATCCCGGTCGTGCTGTCGCTGCACGAGCTCGAGCCGGAGAAGTTCCATCACTTCCGGCTTATCTCGAGCGCGCTGCACTATCGGCCGCGGTACGGCAAGGTGCTCGAGTTCCTGCGCGCGCCATGGGTGACGCTGCGCATCGCGAACTGGTTCCTGCGCTACCGCGCGGTGCTCGCGATCACCGGCGCGATCCCGGTCCATCTCGCGACGCACTCCGAGCGCTCCGACCGCTGGGTGACGCTGCTCAGCAACGACGCTCGTAAGAACGAGCGGTTCCCCCTCGTGCTCGTGCCGCTCGAAGACACGACGCTGCCCAAAGATGCCGCCGAGAAGCGCGCGCTGCGCGAGCGGCTGGGCCTGCCCGTAGACAAGTTCGTCTTCGTGTCGCCGGGGTTCTTCTTCCGCCGCAAGCGCTTCACGCAGGTGATCGCGGCGGCGCCGCGCGACAGCGTCATCGTTCTCTCCGGCACGCGCTCTGGGAACGAGCCGGAGTACTTCGACGAGGTGATGGACTACATCAAGGAGCGCGGCTTCACGAACGTCGTGGTCAACACCGACTACGAGACGATGGGCCAGTACGTCGCCGCCGCCGACTGCGTCGTCCTCTACTACGAGGACGTGTTCCAGAGCGCCGTCGCCGCGCAGGCGATCTGGGCCGGGCTGCCGTGCATCTTCTCCGAGGCGCGCGGCTTCGAGGTCTATCACGGCGCCGGATTGGTCGCGCGCGACAGCGGCGAGCTCGCGGAGCACATGCGCGAGATCCAGAAGCCGGAGACGTACGCGCGCCTGCGCGCACGCGTGCGCTACCTGCAGCGGATGCTGGCGCCCGAGCGCAATGCGGACCGCTACCTGACGCGAGTTCCGTGAGCGACATCCTCATCGTCGTCCAGCGCTTCGGCGCCGAGGTCGTCGGCGGATCCGAGGGTCACGCGCGCGTCGTCGCCTCGCGCCTCGCGCGGTCGCACCGCGTCGAGATCGCCACCACCACCGCGGCGGACTACTGGACCTGGGCGCCCTATTACGCGGCGGGCGCGAGCGAGCTCGACGGCCTGCGCGTCCACCGCTTCCCGGTGGCGGAAGGGCGCGATCCGGAGTTCAAGGCGTTCGAGTCCAAGGTGCTGAACGGCGAGCATGCCCTCGCCGATGAGGACGAGTGGCTCCGCCGTCAGGGACCGCATTGCCCGGAGCTACTGGAGTTCCTGCACCAGGAAGGCAACGGCTACGACGCGGTCCTCTTCTACACGTATATCTACGAGCCGACCGCGCGCGGCGTGCCGATCGTGCCCGAACGCGCGGCGCTCATCTCGACCGCGCACGACGAGGCGCCGCTGCGCCTCGCGCCGTATCGCGCGCTGTTCCAGCTGCCGCGTGCCTTCGGCTTCCTCACGCCCGAGGAGTGCGACCTCGTGCATCGCACCTTCCGCAACGAGCACATCCCGCACGAGACGCTTGGGCTCGGCCTCGACGCGCCAGGCCCGTACGACGTCGCCGTGTTCCGGGCGGCGCACCAGCTCGAGGGCCCGCTCGTCCTCTATCTCGGTCAGGTGAGCGAGGGCAAGGGCTGCGACGACCTCCTCGCCGCATGGACCGCGTATCGCTCGCGCCCGAGCGCGCGGCCCGCAACGCTGGTGCTCGCGGGAACGGTGCGCATGGAGCTGCCCGATCGCTCTGATGTCGTCGCGCTCGGGCGCATACCGGACGCGGAGAAGTACGCCGCGCTCGCGGCCGCCGACGCGCTCGTGCTGCCGTCGCGGTTCGAGAGCCTCGGCATCGTTCTCCTCGAGGCCTGGCAGGTCGGGACGCCGGTGCTCGTGCGCGCGGACAACCCCGTCACCGCCGGCCAGGTCGCGCGATCCGGCGGTGGCGTGACGTACCGCGACGCGGACGGCTTCGGCGATGCGCTCGACCGCGTCATCGCCGCGCGCGACTCGCTCGGCGCGGCGGGACGTGCGTGGGTGGAGCGCGAGTCGTCCTGGGACGCGTTCGATGCGCGCCTGGCGCAGCTCGTCGCGCTGACCGCGGTATGACGGACCCGAGCCTGATGGTCGTCGTGCAGCGCTACGGCGACATCGGCGGCGGTGGCGCGGAGCTGCACGCCCGCGCGGTCGTGCAGCGGCTGCGGCCCCACTTCAACATCGAGGTCGCGACGACCACGGCGCGCGACTACTGGACGTGGGCGAACGAGTTCACAGCCGGCCTCACCGCCGTCGACGGCGTCCCGGTGCACCGCTTCCCGGTCGAGCGCGGGCGCTCGCGCGACTTCCGTCTCCGCGAGCGGCGCGCGTTCTCCGCGACGCACACGCTCGCCGACGAGCGCGCGTTCGTCGAAGCCCAGGGGCCCGTCGTGCCCGATCTGCTCGAGCATGTGCACCGGCGCGGCCGCCAGGTCGACCACGTGCTCTTCTTCACCTACATCTACTACCCGACCGTGCTCGGGCTCCCGCTCGCGCCGGAGCGCGCCGTGCTCGTCCCGACCGCGCACGACGAGCCGGCCATCCGTCTCGCGATCTACAAGCCCGTCTTCTGCGCGCCGCGCGCGATCGCTTTCAACACCGCGGAGGAGCGCGCGATGGTGCACCGGGTCTTCCAGAACGAGCGCGTGCCGAACGAGGTGGTCGGCGTCGGTGTCGACGTGCCCGCGGACCGCATCGCCGATCGTTTCCGACAGCGCTACGCGATCGAGGGTCCGTACTTCCTCTACGTCGGCCGCATCGTTGAGAGCAAGCAGTGCGGGCAGCTGTTCGACGCGTTCGCGCGCTGGCAGGATGCTCAGGGCACGCGCGCGACGCTCGTGCTCATGGGTCACCGCGAGATGCCCGTGCCGGATCGCCCGGACATCCGGCTTCTCGGCCGCACCTCCGACGAGGACAAGTTCGACGCGCTCGCGGGCTGCGTCGCGCTCGTGCAGCCGAGCCTGCTCGAGTCGCTCTCGATCATCGCGCTCGAGGCCTGGGCCTGCGGCCGCCCGGTGATCTGCGATGCGCGCTCGCCGGTGGTGTGGGGGATGACCTATCGCGCCGGCGCCGGCCTCGCGTATCGCAGCGCGGCCGAGCTCGCGGAGATCTGCGAGATGCTCATCGCCCGTCCGCAGCTCGCGTCGCGTCTCGGGGCGGCGGGTCAGTCGTTCGTCGCGCGGACCTACACCTGGCCGCGCGTCGTCGAGACGTACCTCGATCTCTTCGCCGAGGTGCGCGCCCGGAACACTTGAGCGCATGCACAAATGCATGCATACTTCGGTCATGACTGGCAAAGAGAAGGTCGACCTCCAGATCCGCGGCGTACCCGTGAGGCTCCAGCGTCGGATCCGGCAGAACGCCGCCCGCAAGGGCATGTCGATGAGTAAGTACGTGATCCAGATCCTCGAAGACAACGTCGATGAGCCCGGCACGATCAACGACTGGCTCGACGAGGTGATGGCGCTTCCGCCCATCCCTGGCTACAAGCCGGGCACTGGGGCAGCGGCGATCCGCGCGATCCGTGACGCTATCGACCGCGCGTAGGCGCGCCTGATCGTCCTAGATGCGTCCGCGGCGATCGAGCTGGTGCTCGGCCGCGCAGCGGCGGTCTCGCTCGGCGACTTGTTGAGCAACGAGGTGCTCCGGGTGCCGGTGCATTTCGACGCCGAGGTCTACGGCGGTATCCGGAGAATGGTCCGACGTCGGGAAATCCATGAAGCGAAGGCTCTCGAAGGGCTCTTCTCGGTGCGCAGGATGCGACTGCAACGCGTCGCGATCGTTCCGCTCGTAGCTCAGGCATTCGCGCTACGCGATCGCTTCGCCGCGTATGACGCGTTTTACGCGATCGTGGCTCGCTTGAGTGAAGGGACGCTCGTGACCTGCGATCGCGGCCTGGCGCGCGCCGCCAAGGGGTACTGCAAGGTCGAGTACGTCGCGCTGAGGTAGCGCGCTATTTGGTCATCTGGTAGTCGATGCGACCGCGACCGCTGAGCATCCGCGAGATCGAGTGCTGCTCGGGGTACCCCGCCTTCACGAAGAAGATCTCGAAGAAACCTTCTTTGGCGGAGACCGAGCCGAGATCGAGCAGGTACCAGCCGTCTCGGTCGGTGCGGCTCCAGCAGATGGATCCCGGTTTCCCGGGCGTGATGCACACCTGGTCCACCGGCGCGCCGCTCGCCGCATCGGTCACGCGCCCGATGATCGCGAAGGTGCTCGCGTTCGCCAGGAGCTGCTCCGCCTTCTTCGTCTCGAGTCGCTCGTTGTACGCGCTCGTTGCCTTGTCGCAGGCCGTGCCGGCCGCGAGATCCTGCCTCCAGGTCGCGCGGTTCTCATCGTCGAACGGGGATTGCCCGAAGACGACGCGCGTGGGCTCTGGACACCCCTGCGTCGACGTTGGTGTCGCCTGATTCTGCGAGCAGCCGGATAGGGCGAGGGCGAGGACCGCGGCGAGCGCAAGCATCCGGGACATCTCGCCATATGCTGAGGCCGGTGAAGGACAAACGGGGGAACGGCGAGCGCGACTGGGGGAATATCGACTGGTCCAACCTCGATCTCTCGTCGCTGCGGGCACGCCGCGGCGGTACGCCTCGACCCCCGTCCCGCCGCGGTGTCGCCATCACGATCGTCGTCCTTCTGCTCCTGCTCATTCCGGTCCTGCTCCTCCCGCTCAACTCGTTCCTCACGGACCTTCTGTGGTTCCGCAGCCTCGGCCTCGAGGACGTCTACCTGCGCCGCTACACCGCCGGGTTCTGGGCGTTCGTCGCGTTCTTCCTGATCTTCTTCGTCATCGCCGTGCCCAATCTCTACCTCGCGCTCCGCCCGCAGGTCCCGCGCGTCGTCGTCGACGCGGAGCGGCCGCGGTCGTCCGCGCTCGCGCAGACGCTGCGCCTGCTCTGGGTCATCGCGATCCCGGCGTTCTTCTTCGGCCTCGCCGGCGGCGACCAGTGGGATCAGCTCCTGCGCTGGCTGAACGCCGTCCCATTCGGCACGACCGATCCGGTCTTCGGCCGCGACGTCGGCTTCTACTTCTTCACGCTGCCGGTCCTCGAGTTCGCCCGTGGCTGGGCGATCGCCGCCGTCCTCGTCATCGCCGCGGGCGTGGTGGCCCTCTACGTCGTGCGCGGCGTCATCGGCGTCGCGACGAGCACGATCACGCGTGGCGACCTCGGCGTGGCCGGCCGCACCGCACTCGCCCTCGCGCGGCCGGCGCGCGCGCACCTCTCGGTGCTCGGCGGCATGTTCCTGCTCCTCGTCGCCGGGGGATACCTGCTCGATCAGTACGACCTGCTCTTCCGCACGGAGCCAGTGCTCACCGGCGCCGGCTTCGCGAGCATCAACGCGCGCATCCCCGCGCTCACGATCCTCGCGGTCATCGTCGGCATCGCCGCGCTCGCGTGCTTCGCGAACGCGATCGCGCGGACGGTGTGGGTCCTGGGCGGCGCGATCGTGCTGTGGTTCGCCGCGACCGTCCTGATCAACGGTGTGTACCCGGCGCTCGTGCAGAACTTCGTCGTCGCGCCCGACCAGCTGAACAAGGAGCGTCCGTACCTCGAGCGCAACATCGCGGCGACGCGTGCCGCCTATGCGCTCGACAAGGTGGAGGAGTCGCTGTTCAACGTCGGGGACACGCCGAGCCAGGCCGAGGCGACGCGCGAGTTCTCCGACACGCTCTCGGTGCGCCTCTGGGACTACCGCCGCCTGATCTCGGCGTTCGACCAGCTGCAGGCATTGCGCCAGTACTACGACTTCACCGACGTGGACGTCGACCGCTACGCCATCGGCGGCCGCGAGGTGCCGATGATGCTGTCCGCCCGAGAGCTCAACACCACCTCGCTGCCGCAGCAGACCTGGGTGAACCGCCATCTGCAGTTCACACACGGCTTCGGCGCGGTGATGACGCCCGTCGGCGGCGTCGCGGCCGAGGGGCGGCCGCAGTTCCTCGTGAAGGACATCCCGCCGGTGGGCGAACCGAAGATCGACGAGCCTCGGATCTACTACGGCGAGCTGACCAACGACTACGTGATCGTCAACAGCGCGGCGGAGGAGTTCGACTACCCGCAGGAGGGCACCGACGCGCGCACGCGGTACAGCGGCGCCGGCGGCGTCGGCATCAGCTCGCTGTGGGACCGCCTCCTCTTCACGCTGCGCTTCGGCGAGACGAACCTGCTCTTCAGCGACCAGATCCGCTCCGACAGCCGCATCCTCTTCCACCGCAACATCGCCGAGCGCGAGCGCCTCATCGCGCCGTTCCTCGAGTACGACAAGGATCCCTACCTCGTCGTCGCCGACGGCAAGCTGTGGTGGATCAACGACGCCTATACGGTCGGGGACCGCTACCCGTACAGCGAGCGCTTCGACGAGCTGGTGCGTGGCGGGACGCGCGTGGCGGACGGCGGGCTCAACTACATCCGCAACAGCGTCAAGGTCGTCACGAACGCCTACGACGGATCCATCTCGTACTACGTGGTCGACGAGACCGACCCCGTTGTTCGCAATCTCCGGGCGATCTATCCGAGCCTGTTCAAGTCGCTGTCCGAGATGCCGCAGAGCCTCAAGGACCACCTGCGCTATCCGGAGGACCTCTTCTCTATCCAGACGCAGGTGTTCGCCATCTACCACATGACCGACATCGACAACTTTTACAACCGCGGTGACGCCTGGCGGATCGCGAACGAGGTGCAGGAGCAGGGTCAGGCGAAGGCGCCGATCGAGCCCTACTACGTCACGACGCGCCTGCCGGGCTCGGACCGCAAGGAGTTCATCCTGTTCGTCCCGATGACGCCGGCGGGCGGACAGCGCGACAACATGGTCGCGTGGATCGCGGGCCGCGCCGACGCGCCCGACTACGGCAAGCTGCGCGTACTTCGCCTCCCGCAGGATCGTCAGATCTCCGGTCCGCTGCAGACCGAAGGGCGCATCGACGCCGATGCGACGATCAAGCAGCAGCTCACCCTGCTGTGTCCGCAGGG
>JBGPZT010000105.1:0-9419 GCA_041493915.1 Candidatus Limnocylindria bacterium | reverse complement strand
GTCGCGATCGGCACGGCGAGGGTGTAGCCCCACGGTTTGGCCGTGAGTCGGGTCACGACGCCGCGCTGCTCCGATGACGCCTCGCCGAAGGAGAACTGCGCAGACGTCGTGATGCCCCTGGGCAGCGTGTCGAGGGCGGTCTTGAGCGTGGGCAGCGGATCCACGACGAGCTGCTCCGGCGTCTTCAGTCCGAAGCGCTTGTCCGCAGCGAGCTTCTTCGCGGTCTCAGGGTCGATCGGTGCGATCGGCTTGTAGATGAGGGACTCGGCCTGGTCGCGGTGACCCTTCGTCTCCGAGACCGCGAGCCGGATGCCGTAGTCGTCAACGAGGAAACCGTGAGCGCCGAGGCCGACCGCGCCGAGGTCACCCTCGACGACGTCCCAGATCGCAGCGAGATTCACGCGGGTGCGGACGACCGCGAGCACCTTGTCGCCATCCATCACCGGCGCGGAGAAGAAGAGAGCGGGTTTGTTCGTGATCACCGAGTAGCTTGGGTCGCTGATGTAAGGCGTCCCCTTGAAGGCCGTCGTGAAGTACTCGCGGAACTTCACGCTGGTGCCCTCGTCGGTGAGGATGGACGCGGCCGTGATCGTCCCATCGGGGTCGACGACCGCGACCGATTCGTATTCGGGCGAGCGGGCGGCCGCGGCGGAGAGAGCCACGCGCGCGGCCGCCTTCGCACCGGGATCTTTGAGGTTCTGTCCGAAGCGGATGATGTCCGGAAGCTTTCCGACGAGGACGATGTCCCCGAGTCGGCTCTGGAGATACGCGTCGATGGCGCCGGCTGTCGAGGTCGAGCGCTGCTGGATGTTCGTGACGCCGAGGGAGGTCAGATCCTGACGCGTCGTTTGGATCGAGACCGCGCTCACGAGCGCGACCGGCACGATGCCGACGCAGAGCAGCGCCCCGAGCACCTTCTGCCAGAAGCGGATGCGCAGGAACGCCATATCTCCCCGCCCTCTCTCAACGCCGCCCACAGCGGCAAGCCGTCTCAGGGCACTGTGGGCGCGCAGGCAGACGACGGGAAGTCAGGCCCGCATAAACCGTCCGTACCGGATACGGACTAGTACCCGTATCGGGGGATATGACGCTCCGTCGTCAGCGCGGGACGCGCTGGGAGCGCTTGCCGTCCCGCATGAGGCCGCGCAGCAAGCGCTTGGATTCTTCGATTTCGGCCCGATCCGACTCGCTGAGGCCACCGCGCTCCGGATCGAGCCGCCACCAGCACTCGAAACCCCACAGGCGCTCGTCGCCGACTCGCAGGCGCGGGATCCCGGTGCCGGCGCGGCGGAGCTCGCCGGTCTCGAAGTCGAAGAAGCCCTCAAAGCTCGCGGCCTGCCCGCCGCGGTCGGGCTCACCCTCGCGGCAGTCGACAAGGATCACGCACGGCGTCCCCGGGCGGATCTCATCCGCGGCGCGCACAGGCCGAGTTCGGGCTCCGCGCCGAGTTGGCCGCCGGTCAGTACGAGCATCACGCGCGGGCGCACGACGCGGGTCGCGCAGAGCCGGAGCACGCTCTGGTTGCGCCGGAGCACGCTGGGGTTGCGCCGGAGCACGCTCGGGTCGGCCCGGCTGTTGAGGTCGTCCCCCGCGGCGTCGTCCGCCGCGCGACCTGCGTCGCGGTGACCGAGGCTCTTCCGGCATGCCTTCAGTGTGGCATGTTCGCGCCGGTACACTTTGATCTCGGATGCACGAAGTCTTCGACGAGTTCAAACGACAGCTCCCCGACATGGATCCCGCCGAGACCGATGAGTGGATCGAGTCCCTCGACGCCCTCGTCAAACAAGCGGGCCCCGAACGAGCGCGCTTCGTCCTCTACAAGCTTCTCAAGCGCGCGCGCATGCTGCAGGTGGGCCTCCCGCCGCTCACGCAGACGCGGTATATCAACACCATCTCCCCCGAGCAGGAGCCGGACTTTCCCGGCGACGAGGAGATGGAGCACCGCATCCGGCGGTTCATCCGTTGGAATGCGGTCGCCATGGTGGTCCGCGCGAACCACCATTACGACGGCATCGGCGGTCACCTCGCGACGTACGCGTCATCGGCAACGCTCTACGAGGTCGGCTTCAACCACTTCTTCCGCGGCAAGGACGACGGCCGGGACGGCGATCAGGTCTTCTACCAGGGGCACGCCTCGCCCGGCATGTACGCGCGCGCGTTCCTCGAAGGCCGACTGAAGGAGAGCCAACTCGATCACTTCCGCCGCGAGACGGAGGCTGGCGCCGGCCTCTCGTCATATCCGCATCCCCGGCTCATGCCGGACTTCTGGGAGTTCCCGACGGTGTCGATGGGTCTCGGGCCGATCACCGCGATCTACCAGGCCCGCTTCAACCGCTACCTGCAAAACCGCGGGATCAAGGACACGAGCGCGCAGCGCGTGTGGGGCTTCCTCGGGGACGGCGAATGCGACGAGCCCGAAGCGCTGGGCGCGCTGCACCTCGCGGCCCGGGAGGGCCTCGACAACCTGACCTTCGTCGTGAACTGCAACCTGCAGCGCCTCGATGGTCCGGTGCGGGGTAACGGCAAGATCATCCAGGAGCTCGAGGCGGTCTTCCGCGGCTCCGGGTGGAACGTCATCAAGGTCATCTGGGGACGCGAGTGGGACGACCTGCTCGCGCGGGACGTCGACGGCGTGCTCGTGAACAAGATGAACGAGACGACCGACGGCGAGTCGCAGCGTCTCGTCATCGCCGACGGCGCGTACATCCGCGAGCACTTCTTCGGACCCGATCCGCGGCTCCGCAAGCTCGTCGAACATCTGTCGGACGCCGACCTGATGAAACTGCGGCGCGGCGGTCACGATTACCGGAAGGTGTACGCGGCGTACCACGAGGCCGCGCGGCACACGGCGGCACCCACAGCGATCCTCGCGCAGACCGTGAAGGGATGGGCGCTCGGCTCCGGCGTCGAGGGACGCAACATCACGCACCAGGCGAAGAAGCTCTCGTTCGAGGAGCTCAAGATCTTCCGCGATCGCCTCGAGCTGCCGATCACCGACGCGCAGCTCGAAGAGGATCCACCCTACTACCACCCCGGGATGGAAAGCCCCGAGGTGCGTTACATGCTCGAGCGCCGCCGCGCGCTCGGCGGCCTGGTCCCGAAGCGCATCGTTCGCGCGAAGCCGCTCCCGATCCCGTCGGACACCGCGTTCGCCGAGTTCTCGAAGGGCTCGGGCAAAGCCGCGGCCTCGACCACGATGGCCTTCACCCGTCTCCTTCGGAATCTGCTGCGCGATGAGAACGTCGGGGCGCGCGTCGTTCCGATCATCCCCGACGAGGCGCGCACATTCGGAATGGACCCGCTCTTCAAGGAGGTCGGGATCTACTCGTCACTGGGGCAGACATACGAGCCCGTCGACGCCGAGACGCTCCTCCCTTACCGCGAAGCGACGAACGGCCAGGTGCTCGAGGAAGGCATCACCGAGGCCGGATCGATGGCCAGCCTCGCCGCGGCCGGCACGAGCTACGCGACGCACGGTGAGGCGATGCTGCCTTTCTACATCTTCTATTCGATGTTCGGCTTCCAGCGCACCATGGACCAGATCTGGGCGTTCGGCGACGCGCGCGGCCGGGGATTCCTCCTCGGCGCGACTGCCGGGCGCACCACGCTCAACGGCGAGGGACTGCAGCACGAGGACGGGCACAGCCAGCTGCTCGCGACGGCCGTGCCCAACATCCGCGCCTATGACCCCGCGTTCGCATACGAGACCGCGGTCATCGTGCGCGACGGGATCCGTCGCATGTTCGTGGACAACGAGGACATCTTCTATTACCTCACGCTCTACAACGAGAACTACCCGATGCCGCCGATGCCGGTCGGCGTCGAGGACGGGATCCTGCGCGGCATCTATCTCTTCCGAAAGGGCGAGGACGGCCGGCGTCGCGTCACGCTGCTCGGCTCAGGTCCCATCCTGATGCAGGTACTGCGGGCTCAGGAGATGCTGCAGGCGAAGTACGACGTCGGCGCGGACGTGTACAGCGTCACGAGCTACCAGCAGCTGCGCAACGAAGCGCTCGAGGTCGAGCGTTGGAACCGGCTGCACCCGACGGAGACCGCGAAGGTCCCGTACGTGGTGCAGGTGCTTGGCGGCGCGACCCCGATCATCGCCGCGAGCGACTTCATGAAAGCGGTCCCGGACCAGGTCTCGCGCTGGCTGTCGCAGCCCTTCGTCCCGCTCGGGACGGACGGGTTCGGCCGGAGCGATACACGCGAGGCGCTACGGCGTCACTTCGAGGTCGACGCCGAGAGCATCGCTGTGGCCTCGCTCAACGCCCTCGCCCTGTGCGAGCAGTACTCGCCTCAGGACGTCGCAAAGGCGATCGCGGATCTCGGCATCGACCCTAACAAGCCGGAGCCGCGCACCGCCTAAGGATCCGTAGCGAAGACCGTCAGCGAGGCACGCGCTCGAACTGGACGATCCGTCCACCTTCGCACCGGAAGGACGCCGTCCACGTGGGCGCCTCGATCGTTCCGGTCATCGAGCCATCCGGTCCCATCCGCATGCCGCCCCCCACTGTGACCGCGCGGCCGCCGGACCAACGCCCACTGGAGGTACCACCGCCATTGGGGAGGCATTCGACGACCGGCGGGACGGCTGAGCCGATGTACAGCAATACGAGCGCGTAGCCGACCAGCGCACCGCCGACGGCCGCCGGCCGCGACGAAGGATCTGTCGAGCGCCGCAGTACGCGGTAGAGAAAGAGAAGGATGACGACCGCGGCGACGAAGAATGGTGCGCCGATCGAGAACGCGCCCATCACGCCGAAGAGAAGGCCCGCACCCGTGAGCACTGCGAGCACCGCCACGTATGCATTGCGCCGCCGCGGAAGGATCTGCACTCCGACGGCGAGAGCCGCCGCCCCGAGCGCCACGAGCACGAAATCGAACTGCTGAGGCTCGACGATCTTCGAGTCGCCCGCTCGCGTGGCCAGATACGCGGGGAACGCCACTACGACGACGGCGCTCGAGACGATAGCGACGACCGCGATGCGCTGCACCCGGATCACGCTCGGGTGAGCGGCCGATACCTGATGCGATGCGGCTGCCAGTCCGTGCCGTGCTCCTTGCGCATGAATTCCTCGTAGGAGTGGTAGTTACCCTCGAACCAGCGCACACGGCTGTCGCCTTCGAAGACGAGCAGGTGCGTCGCCACGCGGTCGAGGAACCACCGGTCATGGCTGATCACCACCACGCAGCCTGCAAAATCCAGTAGCGCTTCCTCAAGCGCGCGCAGGGTGTCGACGTCGAGGTCGTTCGACGGCTCGTCGAGCAGCAGCACGTTCGCGCCGGACTTGAGCATCTTCGCGAGATGGACGCGGTTGCGCTCGCCGCCCGAGAGATCGCCGACGCGCTTCTGCTGGTCCGGACCGCGGAAGTTGAACGACGAGACGTACGCGCGGGCGTTGCGCGTCCGTGCGCCGATCTGGATGTTCTCCTGGCCTTCGGCGATCTCCTCCCAGACGTTCTTCTTCGGGTCGAGCGCGTCGCGCGACTGCGACACATAGCCGAGCTTCACGGTCTCGCCGATGACCAGTGAACCGCCGTCGGCCTTCTCCTCGCCGGTGATGAGGCGGAACAGCGTGGTCTTGCCTGCGCCGTTCGGTCCGATGATCCCGATGATGCCGCCGCGTGGCAGCGCGAACGTGAGGTCGTCGAAGAGCAGGCGATCGCCATACCCCTTGCGCAGCTTGGTCGCGTTGATCACGACGTCACCGAGCCGCGGCCCGGGCGGGATGCTGATCTCGAGCTCGCGCTCGCGCTCATCCGGTGCCTCTGCGAGCAGGCGCTCGTACGACTCGATGCGCGCCTTGCTCTTCGCTTGCCGCGCGCGCGGCGAGGCCTGCACCCACTCGAGCTCGCGCGCCAGGGTGCGCTGCCGCGCGGACTCCTGCTTCTCCTCGACCGCGAGCCGCTTGCGCTTCTGATCGAGCCACGAGCTGTAGTTGCCCTGGTACGGGATCCCTTCACCCTTGTCGAGCTCGAGGATCCAGCCCGCGGCGTTGTCCAAGAAGTAGCGGTCGTGCGTGACGGCGACGACGCAGCCGTCGTAGCTGGTGAGCGTGCGCTCGAGCCACGCGACGGAATCCGCGTCGAGGTGGTTCGTCGGCTCGTCGAGCAGCAGAAGGTCGGGGTGCGAGAGCAGGAGACGACAAAGCGCGACGCGGCGGCGCTCGCCACCGGACAGGGTCTTCACGTCCTGCTCGCCGGGCGGCAGCCTGAGCGCATCCATCGCGTGATCGATCTGGCTGTCGAGATCCCAGAGGCCTTTGGCCTCGATCTCGTCCTGTGTCTTCTGGAAGTCGACGTTGAGCGTGTCCATGTCGCCATCCGATAGCGATTCGCCGAACCTCGCCGAAAGGTCCTCGTACCGCTTCAGCACGGCGCGCCTGTCAGCAACACCTTCTTCGACGTTGCCCCGAACGTCCTTGCTCGGGTCGAGCTGTGGCTCCTGTGCGAGCAGGCCGGCGCGGTAGCCCTCCGTGAGGCGGGCGTCGCCGACGTACTCCTTGTCGATGCCGGCCATGATGCGAAGAAGCGTCGATTTGCCCGCGCCGTTCGGGCCCAAGACTCCGATCTTGGCGGTCGGGTAGAAGGCCAGAGTGATCCCCTTGAGGATCTCCCGCTGCGTCCCGGGCGCGATCTTCTTGAGGCCGTACATCGTGTAGATGAACTGCGGTGGCATGTAAGAACCGTATCAGCGGACGACGCGATACGCTTCGCTCAGCACCGCTGGGGAGGCGTGATGAGCG
Organism: Candidatus Limnocylindria bacterium; assembly: GCA_041493915.1. Classification (GTDB taxonomy): domain Bacteria; phylum Chloroflexota; class Limnocylindria; order P2-11E; family P2-11E; genus CF-39. The sequence goes on along the minus strand of JBGPZT010000105.1, from coordinate 2,670 downwards.
ACGAGGCCCGCAATTTCCGTTTGCCCAAAGACGTCTTGCCGAGCAGCTACGAACTCCGATTCGAGCTCGAGTTCGACCGCTGGACGTCCACCGGCCGGGGGCGGATCAGGCTCCGAACGTCGCGGCCCGCTCGCGAGATCGTGGTGCACGCTTTCGAGTTGGACATCCAGGAGGCGGCCGTCGACGGACAGGTCGCGCAGGGAACGAGTTATGACGTGGAGGCGCAGACCGCGACGCTGCGGTTCGGACGCGAGATCCCCCCCGGCGAGCACACCCTCGAGATCTCCTGGATGGGCAGCATCCGCGAATCGCTGCGTGGCCTGTACCGCTCGCTGCGCGGCGAGGAGCGCTACGCCGCCACGCAGTTCGAGGCCGCCGACGCGCGCCGCGCGTTCCCCTGCTTCGACGAGCCGGAGTTCAAAGCGACGTTCACGGTCGAGCTCATCCACCCGGTGGGCAACGCCGCCATCGCGAACATGCCGATCGCGTCACAGGAGGAGCTGGACGAGCGGCGCACGCGGACAGTCTTCCGCGAGACGCCGAAGATCTCCACCTACCTCGTCGCGTTCACCGTGGGGCCGTACGAGTTCACCGAGGTCGCGAAGACGCCATCGGGGATCCCGGTCCGCGTCTGCCTTCCGCCGGGTCTTGCGGCGCAGGGCACGTACGCGCGCGACGCCCACGTGCGTTCCGTCGAGTGGTTGCAGGCCTACACCGCGATCCCTTACCCCTACTACAAGGTCGACGCGATCGGGATCCCCGACTTCGAGGCGGGCGCGATGGAGAACCCGGGCGCGATCACGTATCGCACGCGGCTCCTCGCGGCCGACGAGCGCAACGCGTCGATCCAAACGCTGAAGGGCGTGTTCAGCACCGCGGCGCACGAGCTCACGCACATGTGGTGGGGCGACCTCGTGACGATGCGGTGGTGGACGGATCTCTGGCTCAACGAGTCGTTCGCGTCGTTCGTCGGCGAGAAGGCCACGGCCGCGCTCAATCCCGAGTGGCGGTACTGGCGCGACTTCGTCGCCGACAACACGAGCGCCTTCAACCTCGACGCGCTCGCATCGACGCACCCGATCTCGGTCGAAGCGAAGAGCGCCGAGGAAGCGTCACAGAGGTTCGACGCGATCTCGTATACGAAGGGCGCGGCGGTGCTGCGCATGATCGAGGGCTACCTCGGCGAGGACGCGTTCCGCGAGGGGGTGCGCATCTACTTGAAGCGGCACGCGGAGGCGAACGCGTCCGCGGATGACTTCTGGCACGCGCTCGACGAGTCGTCGGGTCAGGATGTCACCGCGATCGCGAACGCGTGGATCAAGGAGTCGGGTCACCCGCTCGTGGACATCCGCGCGCGCGACGCCGATGGCGGGCTCGAGCTCGAGCTCTCGCAGACGCGCTACTTCTCCGACACGGACGCCGCGCCGACAGCGCAGCGCTGGCCGGTGCCGCTCGTCATCAAGTACGGCACCGCTCAGGGCGTGCGCGAGCATCGTTCCGTCGTGAGCACGGAGCGCGGGACCGTCCGGCTTCCGGGCGCGCGCTGGTTCTTCCCGAACGCGGGCGGCCGAGGCTTCTACCGCTTCCGTTTTGCGAGTGCCTTCGAGGGTGACCGTCTCGACGCGGGGATCGCGCACCTGGCCGCCGAGGAGCGGCTCGCGCTCGTCGACGACCTCTGGGCGCTCGCGCGCCACGGGAAAGCGACCCTCGCCATGTTCCTCGCGCGCCTGGAGACGATGCGCGGTGAGGAAGACCGCGCCGTCCTCGCCGCGATCGGCGATTCGCTCTCGTGGCTCGGCAACTACGCGGTGCGCGACGCGACCGAGCGTCCATTCGCGCGTCTCGTCGACGATCTCTACCGTCCGATCCTCGAGGCCGCCGGCTGGACGGCGCGCGAGGGCGACGACACCGACGTGCGCGAGAAGCGCACGCGCGCCATCGGCATGCTCGGCTTCCACGCCCGCGCGACGGATGTCCGCGACGAGGCACAGCGCCGCGTGCAGGCTCACCTCGAGGGCCGCGAGCGGCTGAGCCCCGACGTTGCCGGCACGGTCATCGCCGTGGCCGCGACGGTGGGCGACAACGCGCTGTGGGACCGCTACCTCGCGCGCATGCAGCAGGCGCAGGCGTCTGACGCTCAGGAAGAAGCGCGCTTCCGGCAGGCGCTCATCTACTTCGAAGAGGCCGAGCTCGCGCAACGCACCGCTGAGGCGATCTTCTCGCCGATCATCCGAGTCCAGGACCGCGGCCTGATGCTCATCCCGATGATGCAGTCGCGTCGCACGCGCCTCGCAGCCTGGAAGGCCGTGAAGGCCCACTGGGACCGCGATGTCGCGGGGATGGACTTGGCGCCGCTGATCAAGCAGGGCTACGTGACGGCCGTGAGCCAACTCACGCAGCGCGGCCTCGCGGACGAGGCGGCGGCGTTCCTCGCGGCGAAGCGCACGCCGGACATCCAGGAGACGGTCGCGCAGAGCCTGGAGCGACTTCGCATCAACACCGCGGCGGCGGAGCGCCTTGCGGACGAGCTCGGGGACGCCCTGCGGGTGCCGACGCCGAGCTAGGTGAAACCCTCCTAGACCTTCGTCACACCACGGCTGCGTAGCCAGGCATCCGGGCTGAGACCTCCGAGTGCGGTGTGCGGTCGATCGGCATTGTAGAAATCGAGCC
>JBGPZT010000211.1:0-3578 GCA_041493915.1 Candidatus Limnocylindria bacterium | reverse complement strand
CTCCACACATCGATCTGCTGCCGCGGCGCGCCGCCGCTGATGCCGAAGCTCCCATGGTCATAGAGCAGCACCGCCATACCCGATGCCGCGAAGACCTCGGCGTAGCGGTCCGCGACCATGCCGTCGATCGTCGCCGAGAAGCCGTGTGCCATGACCACCGCCGGCACCGGTCCCGCGCGCTGGGCCAGGTACAGCCGCCCCCGCAAGGTGATGCCATCCGATGGGAACTCAACGCGTCGCGGCATCGGTGGGCCGCCGGGCCCAGAGCACGTTCACGATTAGCCACTCGTCTCCGAAGCGCGCGAGATGCAGATAGTCAACGTACGGGACAGAGGTGACTTTGACGGTCGCGATCTCACCGTTGATGTCGAAGATCTCGACCTCATGCCCGGCGCGATATTTCTTGCCGCTGCCTTCACCTGTGGCCCGCACCATCTCGCCGGCGGTGGTGTGATCGACCTGCTTGGGGTCTCGATCCGACACCGAGCGTTTGGCGAGCCCGGGGTGAAGGCAGCGGCGCATCCGTTCGGCGTCGCCGGCGAGCCACGACTCGATGTAGTCGGTGGCCGCGCCGACGATGGCTTCCCGATCGGAGACCGTCACGTTCGTCCTAGTGCGTGCCCGCGGCGAGCGCCTTCACGTCCTCGGTGCGAAGGTTCTTCCCGGCGATCGCCCAGTCTCCACTCTTGACCTCTTCCACGACGCACCAGGTGACAGGACGCATGTTCTCGCCTTCGATCTCGACCATCGCCTCGGTGAGCTTGCGCGCGATCTCACGCTTCTGCTCCGACGTGAAAACGCCCTCGATGAGCTTGACGTTGATGAACGGCATTGGATTCCTCCTTGGTTGATGACGGGCACGCTAGCGGTGAGAGACCCTGCCGCCATCCGCGCTGTCGCGCAACTTTCACGCAGCTTCCGGGGCGGGCTGGCGGGTGCTACGTAGCTGCGCGTTCATGGATGAGCTCGGCCAAGCGCGCGGCGGCAGCCGCCCGGGCGGACTTTCCACTGATGCCGAGCTTGAGGTAGATGTTCCCCAGATGACGCTCGACCGTGCGGACGCTGAGCGAGAGCTCGGCGGCGATCTCCTCGTTGCTCCTTCCACGCGCCACGAGACGAAGGACCTCGATCTCCCGGCCACTGAGCGGCTGGACCGGCGCGCTCGCGGGCTCGTCCTGCGCGGTGCCGCCGACGAACGCCACGACCTCGTCGAGGAAACGCGGCCAGGCGGGCTCGTCTTCGAGGAGGATGTGATTCCGGCCTTCGAGCGGAACGAACCGAGCGCCGGGGACGAGCGCCGCAAGCTGGCGGCCGCTGTCGAACGTCACCGCGGCGTCATCCTCTCTCTGGAGGACCAACGTCGGTGCGGCAATCCCTCCGGCGAGGTCGCTGACGTCGATCGTGGCTCTTGCGCGATACATGCGTTCGGCCATCTCCGGTGTCGCCGAGACGCGTTGCATCTCGTCGAACCAGCGCATTTGCTTCTCTGTTCCCCCTGGAATGAGCTCGCTGGTGAAGACCCGCCGGAAGTCCGGGTCCGCGCGGCCCCACCCGATCCCCGTCAGCGTGAACATGAACTCGGCCATCGCGGCTTGATCCTGAGTTTGCTCACGGCGCAGGAGACCGCGCAGGTACGCGCCGTAAAGCACCAGCGCCCTCACGCGCTCGGGATGGCGAGCGGCATATGCCACCGCGATCGCTCCCGCCTGCGACATGCCCAGCAGAACGAACCGACCGTAGCCCGAGGCGCTGACGACGGCCTCCAGATCCGCGAGCCAGGCGTCGAACGAGATCGTCTCCGGCGAGCGATCAGAGAGACCCGAGCCGCGATCGTCGTAACGGATGACCGTGAAGTGCTCGCCGAGATCAGCGAGCCAGTGTCGCCAAACGGGACTGTCCCAGTCGTGCTCGAGGTGGGTCATCCAGGTCGCGACGCGTACGAGCGGCGGACCGTGCCCGTGGCGCGCCCAGGCGATGCGGGTGCCGTCGGCCGACCGAACGAAGCGGATCTCCTGACGCATACCGGTCATCGTACGCAGCCGTCCAGTCCTGCCCCGCGACCCACTCGTCGATCGTTACCCCGGATCACGCGACGGAGGCGCGCGCGACGAGACGGCCAGCGCCGGGCCGCGAGAGGATCTCGCCGTCTTCGTACGCGACCTCACCGCGCAGCAGCGTGAGCACCGGCCAGCCCGTGACCTCCCATCCCTCATAGGGGTCGTAGTCGCAGGCGGAGTGCATTTCGCTCGCCCGGATCGTGCGCGTTCGCTCCGCATCGAAGATCACGATGTCGGCGTCGTTCCCGATCGCGATCTCGCCCTTGCCGCGCAGGCCCGCGATCCGCGCTGGTGACGTCGCGAGGACGTCGACCATTCTCTCGACCGTGAGCCGCCCGCGGCGGACTCCTTCTGAATACAGCATCGGCAGGAGCGTCTCGAGATTGGCGACACCGGGCGGAATGCGATCGAACGCGAGCGACGGGGCGAGCTTCGCCGCGCGCCGGTGCGGGTAGTGGTCGGTGCCGACCGTGTCGACGAGTCCGCTTTGCAGCGCGTCCCACATCGCGTCGACATCCTCCTGCTCGCGCAGCGGCGGTTGGCCCACCCAGAGCGCCGCGTCCGGCCGCTCGTAGCGCTCGCGCGTGAGGTAGAGGTAGAGCGGACGCGTCTCGCCGTAGACGCGGAGCCCGCGCGCTTTCGCCTCGGCCAGCGCCGCGAGGGCGACGCGCGACGAGAGATGCACGAAGTACATCGAGGCGCCCGTTTTCGCGGCGAGCTGCGCCGCGGCACGTATCGCCATGTCCTCGGCCTGGGGCGGACGGCTCTCTGGGAAGTACCGCACCGCATCGTGACCGGCAGCGTGCAGCCCGGCTGTCGCCCGCGCGACGACCCCGTGGTCCTCGGCGTGGACCGCGACGAGCATCCCTGCACGCGCCGCGGCACGGAAGAGACGGACGTAGTCGGTGATCCGCTCGTCGAAGCGCGGCGCGACCATGAACACCTTGAGCCCGGCGTGTCCGTCGCGGACGAGCGACGGCAGCTCACTGATCGCCGCCTCGTTCGGGTCGGTGACGACGATGTGGAACGCGAAGTCCGCGAGCGACCCTGCCGCGTCGCGCAGACCGCGCTCGATGCCGGCTCGCAGCGTTCCCTCCTGATAGACCATCGAGCACACCGTCGTAACGCCGCCCGCGATCGCCGCGCGTGTGCCGTGCTCGAAGTCATCGAGCGGGGTGAAGGTCGGCGTGCCGGCGAGATGCGTATGCAGGTCGACGCAGCCCGGCAGGACGAGCTTTCCCGTCGCGTCGACCTCGCGCGGCGCGCTGGGCACGTCGCCGATCGCGACGATCCGTCCGTCCTGGACGCCGACGTCCGCGCGCGTGCTGCCACCCGCCGTCACGACGGTCCCGCCGCGGATCGCGAGGTCGATCAGTCCGTGTCGTCCTCGAGGCTCGAGAGCCGCTCGGCCTCGTCCTGCTGCGCGAGCGCGTCGATGAGGTCGTCGATGTCCCCGTCCATCCGCCGCTCGAGGTTCGATAGGTTGTATCCGAGCCGCTTGTCGGTGAGACGGTCCTGCGG
>JBGPZT010000009.1:0-37144 GCA_041493915.1 Candidatus Limnocylindria bacterium | reverse complement strand
CCCACGGCGGTGGAGATCGAACGCCACGCGCGGATCGTGCGCGACCGCGCGATCCTGCGGCGCCTGCTCGGAGCGGCGACCGCGGTGGCCGCCGATGCGTACGGAGAGCCAACGGACATTCCGCTCGCGCTCGATCGTGCCGAGCAGCGCATCTTCGCGCTGCGCGATGAGTCCGCGAACACGCAGCTCCGGCACATCCAAGGCGCGTTGCAGGAGAACTTCGACCACCTCAGCCAGCGGATGGAGCGTCCATACGAGCTGAGCGGCATCCCCTCGGGGTTCCGCGAGATCGACTTCTACACCGAGGGGTTCTCCGCCGGCGACCTCGTCGTCATCGCGGCGCGCCCATCGGTCGGCAAGACGAGCCTCGGACTCGCGATGGCCTTCAACATGGCCAAGCGCGGCCATCCAACGCTCGTGTTCTCGCTCGAGATGGACACCAAGCAGGTCGTGTCGCGCTTCCTCGCGATGAACAGCCGCACCGATCTGCTCGCGCTGCGCACCGGGAACGTGTTCGACACCGAGGCCGCGTCCTCGCTCGCGGGCCTGCCGATCCTCATCGACGACACGCCGGGCATCTCGATCATGGAGCTGCGCACGAAAGCGCGGCGCGCGAGCACCCACGACCGCCTCGAGGTGATCGTCGTCGACTACATCCAGCTCATGCGCACCGGCGATCACGAAGAGAATCGCGTGCAGGAGATCGCGACGATCACAAAGAATCTCAAGTCGCTCGCGCGCGAGCTCAACGTGGTGGTCATCGGTCTCTCGCAGCTTTCGCGCGCCGCCGGCGATTCAGGTGTGGAACCGAAGCTCTCAACGCTTCGCGAGAGTGGATCGATCGAGCAGGATTCAGACGTTGTTCTGATGCTCTGGCGCGATAAAGAGGACGCCGCAGCGGGCGCGCCGAAGCTCATCCACGGCAGCATCGCGAAGAACCGCAACGGCCCCACCGGGATCTTCTCGCTGCTTTTCGCGAGCGAGCAGGCGAAGTTCTTCAGCAAGGCCGCGGACGACTCGATGCCGGTATGACGGTCGATCTCGGGGTCGAACGCGGCACGCCCAAGCCACCACCGGAGAATCCCGAGGCCGAGGCCTCGCTCCTCGGTGCCGTCCTCATCGACCCGGCGGTCTACGAGGGCGTCGTCCGCGGCCGCATCGCGCCGGCGTCCCTGTCACGCGAGCAGCATCGCCTCATCCTCGGCGCAATCGAACGCATCGCGGAGCGCGGCGAGGCACTGGGCTTCCAGACCGTGCAGTCCGAGCTGGCGGCGCGCAGCGAGCTCGACGAGGTGGGCGGCGCGCAGTTCCTCGTCGGCCTCATGCAGAACGTGCCGACCGTCGCGCACGCCGAGTCGTACGCCGCGATCGTCGAACGCACCGCGCTCCTGCGCCGCCTCATCCAGGCGGCGAACGAGATCGCCCATCTCGCGCTGACGCGCGAGGACGCCGAGAGCGCCGTCACCGACGCGCAGGAGCTGCTCTTCGCGGTGAGCGAGTCGAGCCTGCATCGCGACGTCGTCCCGCTCGAGATCGCGCTCCGACGTTTCGCCGACCAGATCAGCGCGCGCGGCGACGACCAGCGCCAGGGCGTGCCGACCGGCTTCGAGCATCTGGACGCGAAGACCGGAGGATTCCAGCCGTCCGACCTCATCATCATCGGCGGGCGTCCGGGCCTCGGAAAGACGAGCCTGGCACTGAACATCGTGTGGCATGCCGGGGTCGCCGCGCACAAGACCTGCGCAGTCTTCTCGCTCGAGATGACGGAGCTCCAGGTCGTGCAGCGCCTCATCTCGATGACCGCGGAGATCGACGGAAACCGCATGCGTCGAGGCCGGCTCTCGGAGCGCGAATTCGAGGCGATCAACTCCGCCTCGAACGAGCTGCAGCGCGCGCCGATCTTCATCGAAGAGTCGAGCCGCCTGACCGTGACCGACATCCTCGCGAAATCACGCCGGCTCCAAGCCGACCGCGGCCTCGACCTCGTGGTCGTCGACTACTTGCAGCTCATCGAGGGTGCCGGAAACGACGAAGGCCGGGTGCAAGAGGTGGCCGTCATCACACGAGCGCTCAAGTCGATCGCGCGCGAACTGGAGGTTCCTCTCGTCGCGCTCTCGCAACTGTCGCGTCAGATCGAGACACGTGGCACCGAACCCATGCTGTCTGATTTGCGCGAATGCGTGTCAGGAGAGACGCGCGTTATCGACGCAGAGACCGGACGCTGGGTCGAAGTTCGCTCGCTCAGCCCAGGTATGCGAATCATCGCCATGACCCCTGACCAGAAACTTGGAACGCATGAGCTTGCGGAAGTCTGGTCCACCGGGGTCAAGCCTGTGTACCGGTTGCGGACGCAGACAGGACGTGAGATTTGCGCGACTGCCAATCATCCATTCCTCGCGGGGGATGGGTGGCGGTCTTTAGACGCCCTGAAAGTCGGTGACGTGATCGCCACCGCGCGCCGCCTGCCGATGCATGGCGAGGAGAAGCCCGAGCGAGCGGATCGCTGTCGTCTCCTCGGTTACATCGCCGGCGACGGTACATATCTGCGACACCGCGCGGTCGGATTCATTTCAAGTGACGACGAGACGTTTTGGGACGTCCTCAAGATCGTGCAGCGTGAATGGCCAGACGTGCAACCGCGATTCAAGAAGATCGGCACGCACTATCGGGAGGCCGACTTCGTCCGGCTGTATGCGAACGGATACGGTCGACCTTACGGCAATCCGATGCGGGAATGGCTCCGACAGATCGGCGTCTTCGCGCAGGGGGACAGCACGAAGCGTGTCGCGGAGTGGGTATTCGAAGCGGGGAGCATCGGCGCCGCGAGCTTCCTCGCGGGATACCTCGCGTCCGATGGGTGCGTGAAACGCAGTAGGCGCGGCGGATGGAGTGTCCAGTTCGACAGCGTCAGTCGACTGTTGCTTCTCGACGTACAGAATCTGCTGTTGCGACTCGGGCTCGTGTCCTCGATCGGCCCAGGGGTTTGGAACACAAAGAGCACGATGCCGATCTATCGGTTGACCCTAGCGGAGGCGACTAGCAACCGACGTCAGTTCGCTGAATTGGTGGCCGTGGTCGGAAGAAAACGCCAAATGCTGGACGCGATGGTCGAGCGGTTGCCTGTGAACGAGACCAATCCTGGCGTGCTCGCCCTTCCGCGTGAGTTGAGCGCGCACCTTCGTTCGCTTGAGGTTGGGTGGAAGGATCAGCACAAAATGATGCGCCGTGGCACCGCGCTTCTGTACGCGGACAAGACTGGCGACGAAATGCTCCGTCAGTTCGCCAACAGCGATGTGATCTGGGAGCGGATCGTCTCGATCGAGCCTGCCGGGACCGAGGAGGTCTACGACCTCCGAGTTCCGACCGCCGGTAGTTTTGTGGCGAATGGGATCGTCGTCCACAACAGTGGCGCCATCGAAGCCGATGCCGACCTGGTCCTCTTCCTCTGGCAGAAGGACCGCAAGGACCGAGACGAGAGCGTGGTGCGCCTCAAGCTCGCGAAGCACCGCAACGGCCCGACCGGCGACTTCGACCTGCACTTCCAGTCCGAGCTCACGCGCTTCCGCGATCTGGGCGAGACTCGGGCGGACATCTGATGAAGGCCCTGTTCGTGGCCGGCTTCGGACCGATCGTCCGGGACATGGACGCGGCGCTGCGCTTCTATCGGGAGACGCTGGGGCTACCGATCGTGGAAGGAGCGGACGTCTCGACCGAGAAGGTCGACGGCGTCAAGCACTTCGGACTCTGGCCGCTCGCCGACGCAGCCGAATCGTGCTTCGGCGCGCGCGAGTGGCCGTCGAACCTCGCCACGCCACAGGCGTGGATCGAGTTCGACGTGGAAGACGTCGCCGCAGCGGCCGAGGAGCTCCGCGCGAAGGGCTATCGGCTCCTCGTTGCACCCAAGACCGAGCCGTGGGGCCAGACCGTCGCACGACTGCTGAGCCCAGAGGGGATCCTCGTTGGCGTGACCATCACGCCGTGGATGCGGGAGGGCGGAGGACACTAGAGGCCGTGTCATCGTCCAGTGCGTTCGTGCTGCTCGGGGTGATGCTCCTGATCGGCGCCGCGCTCCTCTGGTGGACCCTACTGCGAAAGCCCTGACGCGGCGGGCTAGCGTTCGGGCTCGATCGCGACCGTCACGCTCGGGCGGACGTCGGTAAGCAGGCGGATCTCGACCTTGTGCACACCGAGGGTCTTCAGCGGCTCGGGCAGATGCACCTTCGTCTTGTCCACGTCCACCTTGTGCTCGCGCACCAGCGCCTCGGCGATGTCCTTGCTCGTCACGGAACCGAACGTCTTGCCCTGGTCTCCCGCTTTGAGGCGAAAGACGAGCGTCGTTTCCGAAAGGCGCTTCGCGAGCTCCTCGGCGTCGGCGTGCGCGCGGTCCTGCTTCGCGCGCTTGGCGTCGCGCGCCCGAGCCAATACCTTCATCTCACCCGCGGTCGCCTCGATCGCGAGGCCGCGCGGCAGAAGGAAGTTCTGCGCGTACCCGTCGGCGACATCTTTGACGTCACCGGGGCGGCCGAGTCCGGCCACCTCGTGCTTCAGGATGACGCGCACTAGCTCGCGCTAGCTGCTGGGCTGAGTGGTCTCGGCAAGCGAGCCGTCCTGCTCGCTCTTCCGGAGCTCCATCTCCCATGCGAGGACCGATGCGGCAACGGCGACAACGCCCATGACGGTCAGCGCGCCGATGATCGCGAGCAGCGCCTCGATGACGTCGAACACACCGCCCGAGTCCCGGTCGCTCATGAGTTATCTCCTTCGCGGTCGCGTGACAGGATCCGGTCCAATGTAGCGCGAAGCTCGCTCGTTCGGCCGGACAGCATCCCCTGGGCGCGCTCGAGGTCGTGCTTCAGCTCGTCGTCGTTCCGCGCGATCCGGCCCATGTGCTCCTCGACGACCTCCTTCGGCGCGTTACGGATGAAGAAGTCGAGGCCAAAGATGAGCACGCCGAGATCGTCGAGCTGCCCGATCACCGGGATGAAGTCAGGGATAAGGTCGAGCGGGAACACGAGATAGCCGGCGATCGCGCCGAGGACCAGCTTCTGCCGTGTCGGCACGCGGGGATCGCGGGCGAGAGCCCAGATGAGGCGCGCATATGCGGGCATCTTGCGGATCAACTCGACGGCCTCTTTCGGGTCGCGGGGCGGACGGAATGCTTTAGCCATGCACCTCTCCCTGCGGGAATCGTGCCCGGAGCGCTGCGACGGCCGCGGACACCGCCGCGTCACGCTCGCCTGTCCAAAATGAGACCACGTAACGGGCCTGGCCACCGGAAACGCTCCGCAGCTCCACGCTCGGCGGCGGTTCCTTCGCGACCGCGCCGGCGTCCCGCAGCGCGGCGCGGATGTCGTCGGCCCCGATCGGCTTGCTCGCATCGTCGATGATGAGCCACAGGCTCGCGCGCCGTGTTGGGAAGCGCGTGAGGTTCACGACCGGGCCGGTCATGAACGTGCCGTTCGGAATGATCACCTGCTGGGCGTCCGGTGTCCGCAGCAACGTCGTGCGGAACGTGATCTCCTCGACGACCCCGCTGTACCCGCCAACCTCGATCGTGTCCCCGATGCGGAATGGACGCTCCACAAGCACCCAGATGCCGGCGAAGAAGTTCTTGAGGATGTCCTGTAGGGACAGTCCGAGCACGATGCCGACCACGCTGAACGACCCGAGGATCCAGCCGAAGGCGTCGCGGGTGTAGATCGCCAGCACCAGCAGCGCGCCGATCGCGAGCATGGCGACCTGTGCCAGGTTGCCCAGCAGGATCGTGACGTTCGCCTGGGCTCGGCCGCGCGTGAGCGCCCGCATCGTCGTGCGCCGGACAGCCCGCGCCAGGAGAAGCGTTACCACCACGACAACGAGCGCCCAGAAAGTGCGCACGGCGTACTCGAAGACCGCTGCTGTGTCGATCGGCACGCTCGGAGAATATCGACGCCGGTCCGCCCGTCAGGCGAGCGGACCGGGCCCGAGCGGTGGCGCCGCAAGCGACGCGGCGAGCGTGCGGCAGACAGCGGGCGCATCGCGAACGAGAGTTGAGCCCGCGGCATGACGCTCCGGCAGCAGGGAGTGAGCCGAGCGGGCGAGCTTCGAGAGAGCGATGCGCCCGCTGGCTCCCCACCGCGGCAGGACCCGCCCCCGGCAGCGCCGCCCCGAAGTGGGCTTCTTGACAGGTGAACATCCGTTCGGTATGGTCCAAGCGTGACGAAGCAGGACCAGCAGCGGGCGGACAAGATCCTGGCCTTCATTCGCGAGCGCATCGCTGTGCGGGGCTACCCGCCAACCGTGCGTGAGATCGCCGAGGCCGTCGGGCTCGCCTCGACGTCGGCGGTCCACCACCACCTCACCAAGCTCGAGAAGGAAGGCCGTCTCACCAAGGACGCCACGCGCTCACGGGCGCTATCGATCCCCGGGGCGTTCGGCGGTCGCGTCGTTTCCGCCCCGATCATCGGGGAGATCGCCGCCGGTGAGCCGATCTATGCGCTCGAGGACAAGAGCGAGACGATGTCGATCCCAGGTGAGCTCGCCGGTCGCGGTCGCGACACGTTCGTCCTGCGCGTTCGGGGCAAATCGATGATCGACGACCACATCGACGACGGCGACTTCGTCGTCGTGCAGCAGCAGAACACCGCCCGGGACGGCGACATCATCGTCGCGCTACTGGAAGACAACCGCGCGACGCTGAAGCGCTTCTTCAAGGAGAAGGACCGCGTGCGTCTGCAGCCCGCGAACGGCGCGATGCAGCCGATCTACACGCGCGACATCCAGATCCAAGGCAAAGTGATCGGTGTGATTCGCCGGCTGGCATAACCTCCTGCGATGCCCGCAAAGACCGATCTTCCCGTTCTCACCCAGCGCGAGCTGAATCGCGCGCTGCTCGCACGGCAGATGCTCCTCACCCGGCAGCGCGGTGGGGTCGTCGATGCGATCGAGCGTCTCGCCTGTCTTCAGGGCCAGTGGGCACCGTCACCGTACGTCGCGCTCTGGACGCGCCTCGCCGGATTCACGCGCGACGATCTCACCGGTCCGATCGACAAGGGTCTCGTGGTCAAGGCGACGCTCATGCGCGCGACGCTCCACTTGGTCAGTGCAAAGGAGTACGCCGCGTACGGGCTCGCCACGCTCGATGGGCGCTTCGCGGCGTGGCGGCCGCCGGGCGGGCCCGATCTCGCCGCGCTCAGGGACATCCACGACAAGGTGTTCAAGTTCGCCGCAAAGACGCCGCGCACACGCGAGGAGATCCGTGAGTTCATCGCGCGCGACGCGCCAAAAGAGGAGCGGCTACGCAACTGGTATCTCTTCGCCGCGGTGACCGCGAGTGGGATCATCTGGGAGAGGAGTGGCGCGCACTGGGAGCACCGGCAGCTCGCGCGGTTCGTCGCGCCGCCGGCGAGGCTGCGCAAAGCGCCGAAGCCTGACGCCGCGTTCGATCTCGTCGCGCGCCGCTACCTCGGCGCGTTCGGCCCATCGACCGTCGGCGACCTTGCGCACTGGGCCGGCTGCCGCGTCCCACCCCTGCGCGAGGCGCTCGCTCGCGTCCCGGACGTTCGCCGCTTCCGTGACGAACGTGGGCGCGAGCTCTTCGACCTCGCGAAGGCGCCTCGCCCACCGGCCGACACGGTCGCCCCTGCGCGATTCCTCGCACGTTTCGACGCGGCGATCCTCGGCCACGACGCGGCCGAACGGACCCGCATCCTGCCTGAGCAGTACAAGAGGCAGGTCATCTTCTCCGCCGAAGTCTGGACGACGTTCCTCGTCGACGGCTTCGTCGCGGGCCGATGGAAGATCGCGGGCACGCCGAAGCAGGCGGTGCTCGAGCTGCTCCCTTTCAGACGACTCGCGAAGAGCGACAAGGCGGCGCTCGTCGACGAAGGCGAGCGGCTCGTGCGTTTCTACTACCCGGAGTCGAAGACGCACGGAGTAAAGGCGTGAGCCCGCGCGCGACGGTCGACGCGCCCGTCATCACGCTCCGCGAGTTGAATCGCGCCACCCTCGCACGCCAGATGCTCCTCGAGCGCGCATCGCTTCCGGTCGTGACCGCGATCGAGCGACTCGCGGCGTTGCAGGCGCAGTGGGCGCCCTCGCCGTACCTCGCGCTGTGGACGCGCCTCCAGAACTTCGATCGCGAGAACCTCTGGAGCGCGATCGAGAAGAAGCACACCGTCATCCGCGCGCGCCTTATGCGCGGCACGCTTCATCTCGTCAGCGCACGGGATTTCTACGCGTACGCGGTGGCGACGCAGGACCTCCAGCGCGGCGCGTGGAATCGACTGCAGGTGGGCCAGGGCGTCGATCCAAAGGCCGTCGCCAAGCTCGCCGTTGCGTTCGCGCGGGAACCGCGGACGAAGAAGGACGTCGTCGCGCACCTCACCGAGCGCCTCGGCTCGTTCGGCGGTCCGTACAAGTGGCTCATCTGGCGCTTCGTGAGCGCGCACGCGGATCTCGTCTCCGCACCACCGGGTGGCCACTGGGCATACGGCGGCACAGACGCGCCGTACGTCGCGGCGCGCCACTGGATCGCCCGCGGATCTCGGCCGGCTGAAGACGACGCGCTCCGACTCCTCATCAATAGGTATCTCGCCGCGTTCGGACCGGCGAGCCTCGCGGACATCGCGCAGTTCGCCGGCCAGGTGCCCGCGCGCATCCGACCCGTGCTCGAGGGTCTCGGGCCATCGCTCCGACGTTTCACCGACGAGCAGGGCCGCCTCTTGTTCGATCTCCCGCGCGCGGCGCGACCTGCCGCGGATGTGAAGGCACCGGTGCGCTTTCTCCCGCGTTACGACGAGGTACTCATCGGCTACGAACACCGTGACCGCGTGATCGCTGCCAAGCATCGCGCGGCGGTGTACAAGAAGAACGCGCTGATCGAGGCCGTCTTCCTCGTGGACGGCCTGGCCGCAGGTACCTGGGCGCTCGAGAGCACGAAGACCGAGGCGGTCCTCCGCATCCGTCCCTTCGGTGCGCTCGCTCGTGCGGATCGCGCGGCGGCGACGGGGGAAGGTGTGGCGCTCGCACGCTTCATGGCACCGGACGCCAAGACGCACGGAGCGCGGATCGGATGAACGACAGAGTGGCCGACCGTCGCGCGATCCTGCACTGCGACCTCGACGCCTTCTACGCGTCGGTCGAGCAGCGCGATCACCCCGAATACCGCGGCAAGCCGGTGATCGTGGGCGGCGGACCCAACGACCGCGGGGTCGTGGCCGCAGCCTCCTACGAGGCGCGCGTCTTCGGCATCCGCTCCGCGATGCCGCTCCGCACCGCAGGTCGGCTCTGCCCCGATGGCATCTTCGTTCCGGGCGACGGTCAGCGATATGAAGAGGCGTCCGACGGGGTCATGGCGCTCTTCGCCGAGCGGACCCCGCTGGTCGAGCCGATCTCGCTCGACGAAGCGTTCCTTGACGTGACCGCGACCGAGCATCTGTTCGGCGGTGCGGAGACGATCGCGCGTGAGCTCAAACGCGCGGTGCGCGAGCAGCTCGGCCTGGTGCTGTCGGTCGGGGTCGCGACGAACAAGCTATGCGCGAAGATCGGGTCAGACCTGCGAAAGCCCGACGGGCTGGTCATCGTGCCCGCCGGCGGCGAGGCCGCGTTCCTCGCGCCGCTCGAGCTCGGTCGTCTCTGGGGTGTCGGCCCCAAAACACGAGAGGTGCTCGAAGGCTGGGGCCTACGAACGATCGGCGACGTCGCTGCGATGGACGTGAGCGTCCTGGAGGCGCGCCTCGGTGAGCACGGGCGCGACATCTGGGAGCGCGCCCATGGGATCGACGAGGGCGAGGTGGTGGGCGACGGCAGGACGCCCAAATCCGTCGGCCACGCACACACCTTTGATCGCGACACGCTCGACAGCTCGACGGTCGAGTCCATGCTCCTGGCCCTGGCCGAAGGGGTGGGTCGCCGGCTCCGGGCTCAGCAGCTTCGCGGTCGCACCGTGACCCTTCAGCTGCGGGTGGCGCCGTTCGAAACACGCACGCGGCAGCGCACGCTCGCGGAGCCGACGGACGACGACCTCAGGATCTTTGGCACCGCGCGTCAATTGCTACGCGACGCGCTCGCCGAAGATCGCCGAAATGGCCGCACCAGTCCGGTGCGCCTGGTCGGGGTGACCGCCTCCGGCATCGAGATCGGACGGCAGCTCGGGCTCTTCGATCACGCGCGCACGACCCGACTCAACGCCGCGCTCGATGCCGTGCGTGAGAAGTTCGGCGACGCTGCGCTCGACCGCGCGAGCGCGCGCCTCCGCGAGCGACGTCGCTTCTCGGATCGCAGGACGAAGAAAGCGACATGAATGTCGACGGCGTGTGGATAACGTGCTCCGAACCTGTGGATGAACCTGTGGACAAGAACGTGGACGAAAGCCCTTGTCGCTTCGTTAGAGGGTGCGGATGATGCGCAGGTCGCATCGAGGGAGGGGACGGGATGCCTGACGAGAAGATCGCCCAAGTGGCGATCGACTTCATCGCCTTCTGCTTCGAGCGAAAGGGTGCTGACTGGCCGGTCTTGTACGACGAGATGTGCTTCGTCGCCGGCAAACGACTGTATCGAGGGCTCGGATACGACGAGCTCAAGGAGGCGGGCCTCGACTTCACGCTCGCGGGGCTCGCGAGGACCAGCCGATTGACGAACGAAGTGACGAAGCGTCTTCGGCAGGGGGCCGTGGCAACGACCTAGCGACTGACATAGGCCACACCGGCAGAGGCGGCGAGTGAAAGGAAGCGCACTCGCCGCCTCTTTTTTGTCTCTGTCAGAATGGGGAGGCGCGAGGGGAGCACAAAACGCTTTCGCAGCGCATGGTCCCGTGGTGCAGCGGCCTAGCATACGTCCCTGTCAAGGACGAGATCGCCGGTTCGAATCCGGTCGGGACCGCCAGTCTTTTCCGACCACGGCGGCCGCGAAGAGCGGCATCACTTCAGGCCTCGGTTTCACTGACACGGTGCGCCCACGCGAAGTCTTCGCCACCTCCAGAACGGCTGCTGCTCGCACTCGGCGCGATCATCTGGCTCGCCTACCTGGGACTCAGCGGACGCAACTACCGTCAGAAGACCGCCAACAGGCGGGCTGTTCTTCGCGAACCTGCGACGCCCTCAGCCAATGGACGCCGGCGGTCGCGAGGGCGGCGTCCCTGGAACCTCCATGACGCCGCCCTGCTAGGTAGATCTCACAACTCAGTTCGCTCGCTACGGCACCGAGAACGTCGTGTTCGCGATGATCGTCTCGTGTCCCTGGGTGCAATAGACGGTGTGGGTTGCAGATCCAGCCGGACTGACGATCGGTGTGTATATCCACGAGACGTTGCCTGCCGCGTCGGCCACCTGCATCGTTTGAAGCCCGGGAGCGTTGCTGAAGCTCCCGTCCGACAGACGCACTTCGGCAACACAGGAAAGTCCGGGTTTCGTCTGGGCCGTAAGAGCGCCGTTACGGCTCTGAGTGATCGCGACCGCGAAATTGGCGAGCCCGACCGTGAAGCTGGCGGTCGCACCGACACCGCCGGCCGACGCCGTCAGAGTCTGGAGGCCGACGGTCTGACCCCGAACGTAGAGGACCCAATAGCCATCGATCGCAACGCGGTCATCGAACGTCGAGGTCGTCGGTGAGCCGGTCGCGAACGAGCGGCTCACGGTCACGGGCGTGACCCCGGCCGGCAGACCATAGAAGCGACAAATGAAGACTGACCCGGACGGGGCCACGTTCGGTGTGCAGCTGTTGACGCCGAAGGCTGCGGGAGCCGGCGGCTCGAATCCCTCGTAGACCATCGCTCCGTCACCGCCGCCGAAGTTGAGCTCGGTGACGACCACGGCCACACCGCCCGAGGGGGTCTCAACGACGACGGCGTACTGCGTGTCGTCGCTCAGTCCCGGGACGAGGCGAGGATCGACGCGGACGCTCGCGCCGTACGTCAGACCGGTGAGCGTCTGTGTGGTGATGAGTGCGCCGTCGGCGAAGCGGTACCACGAGAGGCGCGCGGTGCGGACCAAGGTCGAGACGGACTGGATGATGATTGGTGTCGTCCAGCCAGCGGGCCCGCCGAGCGTCCGGGTGATGTTCGGCAGATAGAACAGGTTCGAGTTTCCACTGTAGTTGGCGAACCCCATCGCGGTGGTCGGACTCGTGGTCGCGCTCACGACCGCGAACTGGCCGCCCGTGATGTGAACGCCATATTCGCCGTTCGGGAGCGGCGATTGAAGAAGGAGATCCTCTACCCAGGCCGCGCCGGGCGCCACCGCGGTAGTTCCCTCGAGACCGAGCGCGCTCCCGCTGCTGTCGCCCAGCCTCCGGTAGTAGACGGTCGGCGTAGCTGGCGTGAGGCCCATGTTCTGAAGGACCAGTCGCGTTGAGCGTCCGATCCCGTCGGCGTTCTTGACCGCGTAGGGAATG
The DNA here is from genome assembly GCA_041493915.1 of Candidatus Limnocylindria bacterium. Taxonomy (GTDB): domain Bacteria; phylum Chloroflexota; class Limnocylindria; order P2-11E; family P2-11E; genus CF-39. Next base: position 24,775 of record JBGPZT010000009.1, on the reverse strand, counting down.
AAGGTGTCGGTGTCTTCGATCGGAAGAATGCCGTTGTAGCTGAATCCCATCGGTGCCGGCACGCCCGGCGCATCGTTATGGGCGTTGACGACGACGCCGATCGGCTGGTCAGCGGTCATGCTCACGGCGTACTCCACGCCGGGCGTGAGCGTGGGTTCGATCCGCGGGTCGATGAACTGTGAACGCCCCACCGCGATCGTACGTGTCAGCGTCGCTGTCTTAGTGCCGTCAAAGCTGACGAATTTGGCCGAGACGGTCGCGACGGCTGCGCCGAGATTCTGGATGATCATCGTCGTCAGCCAGCCTCGTACGGCGTAGGCCGTGTACGGCAGGAACACCTTCGTCGATCCCCGGCTGATTCCGGCGTACGAGAGCGCTTCCTGTCGGCTCGGGTCGGTCTGGTTCTGGTGCTCGTTCACGACCACGACGACCGGCGAGGATGCGGAACGGATCACGACCGAGAACTGACCGCCGGGCGCGAGATCCGGATCATGGTTGGGTGAATGAAAGAACGAGGTCCCCGGCGCGAGGCCGGGCACGTTTCGCGTCTTCACGTACTGCCCCGAGAACGAATAGAAGTCCAACCCGACGTCGGTGGGGGACGAGCCGACGTTTTGTACGATGAACGGCGTCTGCCAACCGTCATCTCCTCCGAGCATCTTCGTGATATTCGGTAAGTAGACGGTCGTTCCTCCAGCGGCGGCAGCGGGTCGCTCTAGCGCGAGCCCAACCGGACCGAAGACAACGAAAACCGCGACGACAACGAGCACTGCCTGGCGACCTATTGCGTACACGTAAGTCCCTCCTCCCAGACTTGGGTCGTACCTGCCGCGATATAGCACGAACCCGTCGGGGACGAGAGCGTTCGCGCTCACGGGGCGACCGTGTTCTCCAACACGTCCGCCCGTCGGAGCAAATTGCGGGTTTCAGCCGCGACCTAGCAGTCCCTCATCTCGGCCGCCCAGGCCGGCAAACACTGCCGTTCTGGCCCCGGTCGGGACCGCAGTTCGTCGACGCTCTGCGAGAGTTCAGGGCGATGCCCGCGGAGCTAGAAGGGCGTCGTGCTGACCAGCGTGCTCTTGAGACCCAGGGTCGTGCGCAGGAACTTGTCGCCCTTGAGGTCCACCGCGGCACCGGTCCCGCGAACGCGGACCGAGATCGGACGACCACCGGGGCTCTCGTTGAATTCCAGCGACACGAAGCTGCCGATGTCGACGCCGTAGTCCTCGATGATCTGCTTGCGGATCTCAGCGCCGCTGAACCACTGCGACCACAGGCCGTGCGGCATCCCGCCGCGCTTGTCGTACGCCGCCGTCTCGGCCGGATCCTCGGTGACCTGCAGATACGGCCAGCCCTGCGTGCATTGCCAGGTGTTGCCCACCTTCTCCGCGTCGAGGACGCAGCCGACGTTCTCGCTGATGCCACCGCTGGCCGATGAGTACAGCGCGCGGATCGGCTTTCCGTCGTACGTGAGGATCAGCGAAGCGGTCGAGTCGACCGCCGCCGTCGTTCGGGGACTCTCGAATGCCTCGCCGCCGTAACACTGGTCCGCGGTGTCGTCGCGCACGTCCCAGGTCCGATCGCCCGCGGTCGACTGCCGCCACGCCGCATAGGTTCGGGCGGCGATGGCCTGCGCCCGCAGCGCCTCCATCTCCCAGTGCGATGGCATCTCACCGGGTAGCGCGCCGCGCATGTAGTCGTCGGATGAGACGAAGTTCACGACGCGCAGATTGCCTTCCTCGCGCACGCCGACCTGGATATTCCCGCGATACCCGATGTCCTTCTGGTCGATGTAGATCGGATCCCAGAATTGCTTGGGCAGGAGCGTGACCGTGTCCGCGCCGAAGTAGACGATCGCGCGCGACCATTCGTCCCGCACGACGAGGGACCCTCGATCGTTCCAGAAGCGCAGCGGCTGACCCTGCGCGGTCTCGGTGTAGACGACCTCGGGGTGCGCGTCATTCACGAGCCGCATGCCACCCGCCGACTGCATGCGCGCGACGTTCGCGATCGTATGCCCGACGCATCCGGTCGACGGCGCAGAGAGCAGGACGCGGAATGGCTGCGTGATCGGCTGGCTCGCGAGCCTCGCTCCCGGGAAGTAGCGCGCGACGATCTGCTCGCCCGTCAGACGGACGCCGGTGGCGCCCTCGGCCCATCCCTGTGCACCCCACTGCGAGAGGCCGATGCCGTGGCCCCAGCCCTTCCCGTAGATCGTGACTCCTTGCCACACCGCGACGATCTCGCTCTTCGCCGGCACGGCGTGGCCTGAGAACCAGCCAACGCCGCCGTCCTGGACCATGTCCCACACGAGCACGTAGTCGCCGTCATGGTCGGGCGCGCGCACGTTCACTGTGAGCGACATCTCGCGTCCGGGCGCCAGGTCACGCGCGAGCGAAGCTCGCCCGCCGTCCCACACCACGGCGTTGCCGCCCCCGTCGAGCCAGTGGTACCCAAGGCGCACCGGGGCATCGCCACCGGCAAGCCAGGTCTGCAGCCCTGTGTTCGTGACGTGCACCTCGACCGGAACGTCGCCGCCGGGAACGATCGCCGCGGGAGCGGTGGTCGTCCCGTAGCCCGCATCGAGGTCGGTCGTGACACGCAGCGCGAACGATCCCGGTGCCTCGCCGTGGGATGAGAACCAACCGAGCCCGTCGCGGACCAGGTCGGGCGTCACCGTGTACGTGCCGGTGAGCGCGGGCGCGGCCAGGGTCATCGGGATGACGTCGCCGCCGCCCACGGGTAGGTCATCGGGCAGGCTCGAACGCAGGCCGTCCCACGCGACGACCTTACCGGCCGAGTCGTAGAGGTGGTACGAAAGCTTTACGGCCTGCGCGCCCGCCGCGGACCAGGTCTCGGTCTCACGATTGCGCAGCGCGACCGGGATCGTGACGGTCTCGCCGGGACGCGCCGGGCCACTGGGGTAGCCGATGTATGTGACCGCCGAGCTCGTCTCGCTCGCCGCCGATGCCGCGCTGCTCGCGCCGAGCGCTTCACCTCGCGCGATCGCGATGGCACGGAGCGCTGCTGCCTCGGTCGTGGCGCTGACGAGCGCGGCCGCGCTCGTCGGACCGCTGTCGAGCGGCACGAGCGCCGCAACGACCAGCGCGCCGGCCAGGATCAGGATGAGGAATGGAGTGGAGGTTCGCACTACGCTGCGGAACGCCGCATCGCCACGCGCATGATGGTCGGTGATCGCTCCGCCGTCACGAAGAGCATGAAGCATCTCATTCCCACCGCTGCGAAGCCTGCCTGCGAGGAGCGGTACAGCGCCGGCAAGGCGCGTGCACGACCAATACGAAGAGCGGCCGCATGACCGTACAACGATCAAGCGTGCGCTCACGCACGCAAACTTGGTCCACCGATCCCGGGTTGTGCGCAAAGCGGGCGAAACTCGGAGCCACTGCGCGGATCGTCCGATTTCTTGATACACGACCGCGACTTGCACGGGTGCGGAGTCCACGGCGGCTGAGCCCGCGACGTCCACCCGCTGTCTCCTGCTTGCTCGCCGTGTCACCCGCGAGCTCAAACATCAACGTTGATGCCGATTCCGCAGCGTGCTGACCCACACGATGACCACGATCGCGGACACGAGCGGGATCACGATCGCGAGACCGATGGTGAACACGTTGCGCGCCCCGTCGGAGTACGGGTCGGCCGGCGGAGTCTGGACGACATAGCCCCAAACAAGCCAGATAACCACCACGATCCAGATGATCGTGTTGCGAACGAGATCCGAGATCTCACCGTCTCGATGCCGTTGCATTGGCCGAGAGTACCGCTCGGCCTCGCTGCCCCACTCCTAGAATTTCAAACGATGAGAGCGAGGCTTGTGCTCGTGGTGTTTGCGCTCGTTCTGGGCGCGTGGATGCCAGCCGAACCGCGTCTGGCCACGCAGCGCCCCGACGATCCCGTTGGCAAATGGGAAGGGGGACTCAATTGCACCGGTCGGGTCGATCTCCCGCTCATCCAGAACGTCATCGAGTCGAAGTGGTCTCCCGACAGCAAGACGCTCGCGGTCACGGCCGGCCAACGCACTCCCTCCACCACATCTCCCGTCGGCTGGAAAGAAGACGAGGTCATCTACACGGTCGACATCCGCACCGGAGCGCTGTCGCCCGTCGGGATCGGGATACGGCCCGAGTGGTCGGGCACGGGCACGTACCTGTCGTACTGGCCGAGAGATGAGGACCTGCGGGTGATGCGCGGCGGAAAGGTCGAGGCGAAGCTCCTCATGTCGATCCCCGAGGTGCGTTGGGTCGGCGACAAGCTCCTCTATATCTACAAGCGGGACATCCGAGAGTGGGCCAACGGCGAGACGCGCACCGTTGCGCGGTTCGACAGGGACTTCGAGCCGGCGTATCCGCTCGACGATGTCTACTTCAGCGCCGATGGCACGCGCTTCACGCTGACGCGCTACGCGTACAACGGGACCATCGAGCGCTACATCGGAAAGACCGCGACCGCGGCACTCGAGCTGCTGGATGCGCCGGATGCCACGTACACGGAGTGGTCGCCGACCGGTAGCACGCTCCTGGTGCGCTATCCCAACAAGCTCCAGCTGATCGGGCCCGATGGCGGCACGGAAAGCACGCTGCTCAGCCGGTTCAGCGGTCCGATCGCGTCGTGGACGGCGGACGGCCGGTCGCTTCTCGTCGGCCGGATCTCGTCGACGGTCCCCGCTGGAGACAGGTTCGAGAAGTTCACTGTGTGGGGTGCGCCGCAGGACCGACCCGCGGCGACGCTGCCGAATCTCGTCGGCGCGCGCGTCTTCAGTCCGGACGGCAGGTACTTCACCGGCGTCAGCCGCGAGCGACTCGACACCACGCGCCTCGAGCTCTATCGCTGCGGCACCTGGTCCGACGACGAATGGAATCTCCAAGGAGATCCCGATGCGGAGTCGCGGCTCGGCCGCATCGACGGCGCTGGGCTGCGGTTCCTCCGTCCGGTCGCGGGAGACGTCGCGCAGTTCCTGCAGTACTCGCACACCGGGATCGACGTCGCAGCGCCGGTCGGCTCGATCGTCGTCGCGGCCGACGGGGGCACCGTGAGCAGGGTCGGATGGGAGAGCTTCGGCGGCAACGGCGTATGCGTGGCGCATGGCGCCGGGCTAGAGAGCTGCTACTACCACACCTCCAGTGCGCTCGTGAACGTCGGACAGCGCATCGTGCGCGGCCAGCCGATCGCGCTCGTCGGCATGACGGGCGTGACGACTGGTCCACACGTCCACTGGGAGGCGAAGCTCTTCGGAACGATCGTCGACCCGCTCGCGCGCTAGCTGAAGTCCCCAGACACCAGCTAGCGCTGTGTCACGCCCTCGATCGTGACGGTCCCTTCGCCCAGCGACACCTTCTGAACACTCACCGTCGACGGCACGAGCCGGCCGATCGCGGTCTCCACCGCGGCCGCGGTCGACGTGCGCACGGAGTCCGGTAGGCCCAGGCCACCGAGTGTGATCGAGTCGACCCGCACCGCGACCCGCCCGGCGCTCGCGTAGGGCATGCCGATCATGACGAACTCCGTCGTGCCGAAGAACACGCGCGCCGTCGCCGTCAGCCGGACACCGCTCGTCGTGGTGCGCACGACAGGATCGCGCACGGTCACGCCGCTGACGGTCTGCGGGAATGAGGACGCCGCCGCATTCGTCAGCTCCGTGTCGGTCACGGTCAGCGTGAATGTCGACTGGGGCACGATCGTCGCCGAAGGGGTCGCGGACGGCACCGGTGTCGCGGTTCGGGTCGGCGCCGCGCTGCTCGCGGAGGCGGTCGCACTCGTCGCCGGGAAGACGACGCGGGATGGCACGCCGCGCATGACGACGAACACGACGAGGATCACGACCGCGAGGAACCCGAGTCGCGCGAGTGACGCCACGCCCTAGGCGTCGCGGCGCAGCAGTCGCCCGAGCCAGAGCCAGTAGATCGGACCGCCGATCGCCCCCGCGATCAGCGAGGCGAGGTACACGACGCCGCCGTTCTCGGACAACCCTGCGACGAATCCCGCGAAGAGATCGGCCGCCGCCACGAAGCCGAGCAGCACGAGGACGCGCGGCGTGGTCGTCCGCCACAAGAGGAGGTTCGCGATGAGGAACCACAGGCCGGTGAGACCGAATGACATCACGCCGAGCGGATTCGCCGGCGAGACACCGGCGAGCGGCGGGTTCTGCCGCAGGTTCGCGACCTCGTACATCGCCGCGACCATCGTTCCCGCCGACGCCGCGATCCCGATGAGCGTCGCGAAGAACGCCCACGCCTCTCCGGCGGAGCGCATCCGGTAGTAGACGGCGACGATCGCGAAGAGCGCCCAAAGAGCGACGAGCGCATACAGGAACTGGAAGATCTGCAGGCTCAGGCCGGCACCATCCGGCTGCACGAGAGCGGCGTATGCGAGCACCGCGGCCCACGACGTCAGCGCCAGCAGGACGGCCGCAAGGCCGCCGAACCGCACGAAGGAGCGGTCGTCCATGGGAAGCACGATACGGCGACATGGCGCTCCGGGCCTGGGGTGGCGCTCATACCATTCAGCGCCGTGAGCGATATCGCGCTGTTGCCCCTGCAGGCCGCCTCGGCTCTGGTCCATTCGCGCCGAGTCTCCTCGGTCGATCTCGTCCGCGCGTGCCTCGATCGCATCACACGCCATAACCACGAGCTCGGCGCGTTCATCACGCTCACCGCCGACAGCGCGCTCGACAAGGCGAAGCGGGCCGACGCGAACCTCGCGGTCGGCGTCGATCACGGACCGCTGCACGGGATCCCCGTCGCGCTGAAGGACCTCTACGACACCGCCGGCGTGCGAACGACGGGCGGGTCGCGCATCTTCGGCGACCGGGTACCGGATCGAGACTGTGCCGTCGTGGAGAAGCTGCGAGGAGCGGGAGCGGTGTTCCTCGGTAAGCTCAACCTTCACGAATGGGCGCTCGGCGTCACGAATCAGAACCCGCATTTCGGGCCCGCGTGCAATCCCTGGGACACCTCACGCATCCCCGGCGGTTCGAGCGGTGGCAGCGCGATCGCTGTCGCTTCGGGCTTTTGCTACGTCTCTCCCGGGAGCGACACCGGCGGATCCATCCGCATCCCCGCGTCGCTCTGCGGCGTCGCAGGGCTCAAACCGACGTACGGCCGGGTGAGCCTCCGCGGCGTGATCCCGCTGTCGTGGACGCTCGATCACTCCGGACCACTCGCGCGCACTGTCGGTGATCTCGCGCTCGCCCTGAGCGCGATCGCCGGCCACGATCCGCTCGATCCGTCGTCCGCGGACGTCTCGAGCGAGGACTACGCGTCGGGCATCGAGGACGGCGCAACCGGCGTGCGCGTCGTCGTTCCGACCAACTATTTCTTCGACGACGTCGATCCCGAGGTCGACGCCGCGGTGCGCGAAGCCGCGCGCGTGCTCGCGTCCCTCGGCGCGACCGTGAGCGAGATGGCGCTGCCGCTTGTGGAGCTGCTCGCCGCGCAGCGGGCCATCCTGCTCACCGACGCCGCCGCCTACCACCGCGAGCATCTGCGCGAGCGCGCCGCGGACATCGGGGCGGACGTGCTCACGCGCCTTCGCACGGGCCAGACGTTCACCGGGATGGACTACGCGCAGGCGCGGCGCGATCGGGATGAGCTCCGGCGCGAGTGGCTCGCGGTCCTTCGCGAGCACGACATCATCCTGGCACCGACGACCGTCATCACGGCACCGCCGCGCGACGGGCAGGACGCGGTCGCGGCCGCCCAGCGTCTCACCGCGAACACGCTGCCGTTCAACCTCACCGGCCTCCCGGCGATCTCCGTTCCGTGTGGCTTCACGCAGGCAGGCCTCCCGATCGGACTCCAGCTCGCGGCGGGGCCGTGGCGCGAGGGGCTTCTCTTACGAGTCGCGCGGGCGTACGAGCACGCGAGGCCGTGGCACGAGCGCCTGCCGCTGTCCTGACCAGAGCAGGACAAGCAGCGCGACCGCGCTCTCGATGGGCTGTCCGGGATCGGTCGAGCCGAAGATCAGGAAGACGAGGAGACCGACGAGCGCCGCGATGAGGAGCAGGCACCCGCAACCGGTCACGAGTGACCGAGCCTAGCATCGCTACCCTCTACTGATGGAGCAGCGAAGCTGCTCCAGAAAGCCGGAGCGCGTGGCGCGGAGGTCACGACCGGGGAGGTGCGCCGATGACCCGCGATGAAGCTTGGGCCCTGCTCTGCGAACACACCAAGGGCGACAGCCTACGGAAGCACGGACTCGCGGTGGAGGCCGCGATGCGCCACTTCGCACGCAAGCTGAGCGAGAACGAGGAGACATGGGCCGTCACCGGTCTACTTCACGACTTCGATTACGAACGCGATCCGAGCGGGCATCCGCAGAACGGCAAACCCATCCTCGAGCAGGCCGGCGTGCCGGGGAACATCGTCCATGCGATCCAGTCGCACGGCGATCACACCGGCGTCCCGCGCGTGACGCCGATGGAGAAGACCCTCTACGCCGTTGACGAGCTCTGTGGATTCGTCACCGCGGTCGCGCTGGTCCGGCCATCCAAGTCAGTGCGCGACGTCGACGCGGGCTCAGTGCGCAAGAAGATGAAGGACAAGGCTTTCGCGCGCGCGGTGAGCCGCGAGATGATGCTGAAGGGCGCGGAGGACATGGCGATCCCATTCGAGGAGCTCACGAGCGAGGTCATCCACGCTCTCAGCGACATCGCCGATCGTCTCGGTCTCGCCGGCAGTCCTGGCTGACCGGTCCCGCGCCACACGATCGCCGCGGCGGCGGCACGGGTCGGGACGCCCAGCGTGCGGCACGCACGACGGATGTGGGTGCTCACGGAGTGCGGACTGATGCCCTCGTGTCGCGCGATCTCCTTCGTCGTGAGCCCGCGCGCGACGAGCCAGAGGATCTCGATCTGCCGATCGGTGAGCGCGAAGTCGGCACGCGAACGGTCTAACAGGACGCGACGCGAGACCGACCATCCGACAAATGCGCCGAGCGCGAGCCACGCGGGTAGGCGGACATCCACGGAGGAACGAGCGGCTGCGGCTTGCGCCGCCGGCGACTAGCTCAGCTCGCCCGCTTCAGCGTGCGGCGCTCATGTGACCGGATCACCTCGTGCTCGAAGCGCTCGAGGAAGAGCTGTCCGCCGCAGCGCGGGCAAAGCGGCTGATCGGAATCGTCCCAGACCGGGGCCTCGCGGCCGCCGGTCGCGTAGGCGGTCCGGAGCTCCTCAAGCGAGGGTCGGCGGGCACGGGTCGGCACGAGGACCTCACCGAGTCCGTGGCCACAGAAGTAGCAGTAAAGCTCAGCACGAACGGCCAAGAAGACCTCCACCCGGAAACGCCCGAAGAGCGGTGGCAGGGCGTTCCTTGTTCCCATTACCCAGAAACCGCCGTTCGCGTTCCGTTAATCCGTACGCAGAACGGCGGCGGGCGGATGGGGCCTAGGCGGACTTGATCTGGAGGGACACCAGGGAGCCGGCGTCGGTCAGGTAGGTGAGCTTGCGGATGACCCCGCGGGGGATGATGTGGAAGTCGTTGTGGCGGTAATCCTTGCCCTCGTTGGTGAGGTCATAGTCGCCCACGATCACGACGTACTCGGTCGTGTCCTTCCAGAGCATCCCGCAGGTGAGCTTGCGCAGCCGGTAGGGCTCGAAATCTTCTGGGATCGCGGTCCGTGAATAGGCCGTGATGTCTTCCCACTCGACCGCGACCAGTGGCGTGTCCGAGTTGACCGTGCCGCCGTCCAACGCCTTCTCCCTCGCTCGTATGCGCCTTCGCGCCGTCCGCATCTCGGTACACGATCGCGATCCTTCGTCACGCTCGCGTACAGTCGGGGACGATACGAGACGCCACCGGCGTGTCAACGGTGTGGGAGTGGGCGCTTTCATTTCAACGCGGACTCAGTTTGTGAAGACGCTTGCTAGCCCGCTTGCCGTCCGCGAGCGATCAACTCAGCGACTTTCTGTCCGCCCTTCTTGCCGATCTCCTCGAAGTGCTCGTGTCCGTACTTCTCGGAGACAGCGTCGCCGCCGATCTTTCCGATGCGACCGTAGAAGCGCGGACCGTAGAGCTCCTTGACCTTCTGACCACCTTGCTTCCCGATCTGCTCGTAGAAATCGGACCCATGGCGCTGCGCCGTCGTGCGGCCGCCCTTCTTGCCGATCTGCTCGTAGAACTCCGGGCCGTGACGCTGCGCTGTGGTGGCTCCGCCTTTCCGGCCTGCCTCCGCGACGGTCATGGCGCCTTTGGTACGCGTCATCCGCTGTCTCCCTTCGATGCCTACCGGGGGCCGTGTTTCTCCCCCGCTGGGTAGCGAGGCAGGGTGCAAGTCCCATGCCAGCGCTCGCCCGGTCGGACGACGAGCGACCCATCAGGCGCATGCGAAGGGGCACGGCAGACCGGGCGACAAGCGGACGTTGGCTAGGGGATCTGCATCACTACCGAACACAGGTCCGTGCAGCCGAGCTCCGCCCTCACACGCGGCGAGGGATCGAAGTCGCGGCCGGCGACATAGGGCCCGCGATCGACGACCGGCACGGTCACCGTGTTCGCGCCGTGCGTCAGCGTGACCATCGTTCCGCAGGGAAGCGACTTGTGGGCAACGCCCCAGGTATCCGGCAGGAATTGGATCGGAAGACCATTCGCCGCCAGCCATCGCCAACACGGCAGCCGGTTCTCATAGAACCCGGGCCCGTACCACGACACGGTCACGACGCTGTCGGTCGCCGCGATCGGCTCGGGGGGTGGGGCGAGCACGCGTGACCGCGCTATCGGTTCTGGTAGCGATGGCAGCTCGTAGGCAGCCGTGAGCTCGAGGTCGGCGGTCGCCGCGACGACGACCTCTGTGCTCGGGCGCGCGACCACTCCGGACATGAACATCGGTAGCAGCAGCGAGAAGCCGAACACCGCGAGGCCAATCCGCTCCGACCACCCCACTGGCGGACGCCCGATGCAGGAACGGGTCCACCCTGTGTCTCTGCTGTCGACACGCCGTCACGGGGACGACATCTCGTGCGGGAGGAGCGCTCGCTCGGTCGGCGCGCTTTCTCGCGATGCGCAGCGATTCAGGCCGGCAGTGCGATGACGACGAAGCGCGGGTCCCCTGGATTCGGACCGGTCGAGGTCTGCAGGGTCAGTCGCTCACGGGCGGTCCGTGCGACCCAGGAGACGTCGGTGGGATCCACGCGGGGATGCACTTCACTGACGACATAGCGCAGCTCCCGCGCATCCGGCGTGATGATCCAGACCTCATCGCCCTCGCGCGCGCTCCACAGCGTGAGGAACATCCCACGGCGGGCGTGCGCGTAGAAATATGAGTTGCTGCCGTCTCCCGGTATCGCGCTACCGGGCAAGTGCAGCGCGAGATTCTCCGGTGTCTGCTGCCGCACGGCGTCGCGCTCGATATCGCCCTCGGCGATGGGGAGGTCGATGGCGAGACGCGGGATCTTGATGCGATATCCCGGCGGGATCGCGGGCGTCGGCGTCGCGGCCGGAGCACTGCTCGCTCCTGGGAGCAGCGTCGTCGCTGCGGTGACCGTCGGCGAGGGGGTGACGGCGGCGACCGCCGGGGGCAGTATCGCCGCGGTCGGCGCGGGCCGCAGACCAACGATGAGCACAAGGCCGATGCAGAGTGCGAGAACGCTCGCGGCGGGCGCCCAGCGGTTCACGGGCATACTCCGAGCACACTAGATGCCCGCCGAACGCCTGGCGTACGAGTCACGCCGCAAGCTAGCGAGCGAGGCGCTCCGCGCCCGCGGGCTGGCCGCGTTGCTTCTCTCCCCCGGCTCCGACCTGGCCTACCTCGCGGGCTACCGCGTCTTCGCGAGCGAACGGCTCACCTGTCTGGTCGTGAGCGCGGATGGCGGCGCCACGCTCGTCGTGCCCGAGCTCGAGTCACCGCGGGCGAAGGTCGCGGCACCCGAGCTCGCGCAGCGCACCTGGGGTGAGACGGACGATCCGTACGCCCTCGCGGCGCGGCTCGTGACCGCGAAGGGCGATGTCGCCGTCGCGGATCAGATGTGGTCGTTGTTCGTCCTGCGCCTCCAGGCGGCGCTCCCGGGTCGCGGCTTCCAACTCGCTTCCCTCATCACCCGCGGACTGCGCATGCGCAAGGACGCGTACGAGCGCGACGCGCTGCGTGCGGTGTCGGCCGCCGCCGATCGCGCGTTCCCGCGTCTCCTCGAGCGTGAGTTCGCCGGCAGGACGGAGCGCGAAGTTGGCTCCGAGCTCGCCGCGCTCCTGCGCGACGAGGGTCACGACGAGGTCACCTTCACCATCGTCGCGTCGGGACCGAACGGCGCATCGCCACACCACGACACTGGTGATCGGCGCATCGCACGCGGCGACGCGGTCGTGCTCGATTTCGGCGGCACGCGAAAGTGGTACTGCTCGGACATCACGCGCACGGTCCACGTCGGCCCCGACGTCGACGACGAGGTGCGTCGCGTCCACGACGTCGTGCGGCGAGCGCAGGAAGCAGGCTATTCCGCGGCGCGTGCCGGCGCGAGCGCAGCATCGGTCGATGCCGCGTCGCGGCGCGTGATCGACGACGCTGGCTACGGCGAGCGCTTCATCCACCGCACCGGACACGGGATCGGCCTCGACGGGCACGAGCATCCGTATCTCGTGCGCGGCAACGAGGAGCGGCTCGAGCCCGGGATGGCGTTCTCGATCGAGCCAGGGATCTACATCCCAGGTCGGTTCGGCGTACGCATCGAAGACATCGCGATCCTCGGCGACGACGGTCGCGCCGAACCGCTGAACCGAGCGGATCACGCGCTCGCGATCGTCCGCTAGCCCGCTGCGCTTCGCCCTCGCGGTGATCGCTGCGGCTGTCGCCGATCTCGCCGCGTTCCTGGCGGTGGCGAACTGGTTCGGCGTCGCGGCGATCGGTGCGATCGGCTACCTGCTCTTCTCGGCGTTCGGCGCGGGTTGGTTCGCGATGCGCAGGTCCGCACTGGCCGGCTTCCTGTCGGTGGTCGTCGGCGCGCTGATCTACGGCGCGTATTCGCTCTGGGGCCAGGGAGCCGGGGTCGGCGCGAGCGGCGCCGATCTCCTCGGGTGGGAGGCGCGCCTGCTCATCGCAGTGCTGCCGTACACGGTGGGTGGCGCGTTCGCAGGCGCGGCGGGTGGCTGGCTGCGCCGCCGCGCGACGGCGCGCATCTGATGCGGACGCGGCTCGTGGCGGCGGTGACCGCGACGTCCGTCGGTCTCGCGTTCTGGTGGGGCCTCACCGAACCGCTGCCGGTGCCGCCCGTCATCCTCCTCGGCGTGCCCGCAGCGATCCTGTTCTGCGCCGGCGTCATCGCGGGGCGCCTGGGCGCGATCGCTTCGCCCATCGCGCTGCTGTTCTCGCTGTTCATCGGCAGCATCATCGCGACGCAGCTGCATCAGGCCTTTCGCCCGAATACGCCGCCGGTCTCTTCTTTCGGCGAGCTCATGGTGCTCGCGCTCCCCGAGCTGCTCGTCCCGCTCGCGGCGGCGTTCGTACTCGGCGGCGTGGGCGGACTCCTGGGCGAGCGGCTGCTGCCGTCGTCGGCACCGGGCTCTACGAGCTAGCGCGTGTCGCTATCGGAGCAGGGGGTTCGCCGCCTGCAGCGCCCACTCGTATAAGGAGTTCGGCAGCACGCCGACCACGATCGTGGCGAGCGCCGAGATCCCGAGCGCGGTCGTGAGCAACCGCGTGTTCACGACGATCGGCGCGCCCGTCTCCGGGTCGTACATGTACATGTGGACGATGACCCGGAGGTAGTAGAAGGCCGCGAGCACAGCGTTGAGGGCGATGAACACCGCGAGCCAGGCGTAGCCCGCGTCGAGGACGGGCACGATCACGAAGACCTTCGCGACGAAGCCGACGGTCGGCGGGATCCCGGTGAGCGAGATGAGGAACACGAAGAACGCGAACGCCCCGAGCGGCTGTCGGCGGGCGAAGCCATTGAGCTCGTCGAGCGTCGCCCCGCGCGAGCCCTGGGTGTCGAAGTAGAGCAGGCACGCGAAAGCACCGAGGTTCATGACGCCGTACGCGAACACGTAGAAAAGGACGGCCGCCGTCGCCGACGGGCCCGCGGCCGAGGCCGCGACCGCCGCGAGGATGTAGCCGGTGTGCGCGATGCTCGAGTACGCGAGCATCCGCTTCGTATTCGTCTGCACCAGCGCGACGATGTTCCCGCCGGTCATGGTCACCGCGGCGAGGACCGCGAACACCATGCTCCAGTCCACCGCCAGTGGCGCAAGCGCACCCACCAGCACCCGGAGGATCGCGGCGAACGCGGCGGCCTTCGGGCCAACAGACATGAACGCCGTCGCGGGCGTCGGTGCCCCGTCGTACGCGTCGGGCGTCCACTGGTGGAACGGCACGACCGCGGCTTTGAAGCCGAGGCCGACCGTGACGAGCGCGAGGGCGACGATCGTGGGCCCGTTCGCGAGGCCGATGCGCTGCAGTTCGGTCGCCACGTCGATGTAACGCGTCGATCCGGTCACGCCGTAGAGCCACGCGAAGCCGTACACGAGCAGCGCCGAGCTGAATGCACCAAGGAGGAAGTACTTGAGCGCGGCCTCGTTGGCGAAGCGGTCCCGGCGCTGCATCCCCGCGAGTACGTAGATCGGGATGGTCATGAGCTCGAGGCCGACGAAGAGCGTGATGAGGTCGGTCGAGAGGGCGATCGTCATCGCACCCACGGTCGAGAAGCAGATCGTCGCGTAGTACTCGCCGGGCGGGAGGCCACGCCGCTCGAGATAGGAGGGAGCGACGAGCGTCGCAAACACCGCGAGGACGATGAACACCGCGCGGAAGAACGTCGTGAACGTGTCGACCTGGACGTAGCCGCCGAAGTACTGACCCGAAGGTGGCGCCAGCGGCCCGCCCAGGAACGCGAGCGCGAGACCGACGACCGTCAACGCAGGCAGGACGAGCCGCGCTCGTGCGCGCGAGAGGACGCCATCCGCGATGAGGACCACGCAGGCCGTGATCGTCACGAGCACCTCTGGCAGGATCGGCGTGAGCGTGTCGAGGAATGTGCTCACTTGAAGGCGACCTGGAAGCCTGGATCGGTCGCGAGCCGCAGCACCTGCTGGAGCGACGGCTCGATGATCGCGATCGCGGGCTGCGGAAAGACACCGAGCACCACCGTCAGGACGAGCAGCGGCACCGCGCAGATGACCTCGAGCGGTGACAGGTCCGGAAGCGAGCGATACGCCTCACGCACCGGTCCGTACATGACACGCTGGAACATCCACAGCAGGTACACGGCGGCGAGGATCACACCCAGCGCCGCGACCGGGCCCCAGAAGAGGCCGCCGAGCGGCACGCCGCTGAACTTGAAGGTCCCGAGCAGAACGAGGAACTCGCCGACGAAGCCGTTCAGACCCGGCAGGCCCAGCGATGCGAGCACGAAGATGCCGAAGAAGGTCGTATAGAGCGGCCAGCGGTTAGCAAGGCCACCGAGATCGGCGATGAGGCGACGGTGCGTGCGTTCGTACTGGATGCCGACAAAAAGGAAGAGTGCGCCGGTGACGAATCCGTGGTTGAGCATCTGCAGCACCGCGCCGACGCCACCCTGCGCGTTCAGGACGAAGATGCCCAGCGTCACGAAGCCCATGTGCGCGACCGATGAGTACGCGACGAGCTTCTTCAGATCCTTCTGCACCGTCGAGACGGCGGCGCCGTACAGGATCGCGATGACCGAGAGGACGATGATCACCGGCAGCCACAGCTGCGTCCCGACCGGGAACAGCGGGAGCGCGAAGCGCAGGAAACCGTACCCGCCGGCCTTCAGGAGGACGCCGGCGAGGATGATCGACCCGGCGGTCGGCGCTTCGACGTGGGCGTCGGGCAACCAGGTGTGGAACGGGACCATCGGCAGCTTGATCGCGAACGCCAATCCGAACGCGAGGAAGACCCAGAACTGGAACTCCGCCGAGAAGCGGCCGCGCGACGCGAGCAGCTCCGGGAGCGACAGCGTTCGCGAGCCCTCGTCGCCGGACGCGAGCCAGACGGCGACGATGGCCACGAGCATCAGCAGCGAGCCCGCCAGCGTGAAGATCACGAACTTCAGCGTCGAGTAGATGCGCCGCGGCCCGCCCCAGATGCCGATGATCAGGTACATCGGCACGAGCATCAGCTCGAACATCACATAGAAGAGGAAGAGGTCGAGCGACACGAACACGCCGACCATGCCGATCTCAAGCACGAGGAACGCCGCCATGAACGACGCGAGCCGGTCCTTGATCGCGCCACCGGACGAATACAGCACCGAGATGAAGGTGAGCAGCGTCGTCATCGGAACGAGCAGCACGGAGATGCCATCGACGCCCACGAGGTAACGGATGCCGAGGCTCGGGAGCCAGTCCGCGTCCTCGACCAGCTGGAAGCCGGCCTCGCCCGCGTGGAACTGCGCGAGCATGACGAGCGAGAGCGCGAGCTCGACAAGCGTCGTCACGACCGCGACCTGCTTCACCGCACGCGGATCGTCGCGAAAGACGTACAGCGGCAGAAGCCCGATGGCGGGCACCGCAAGGAGCAGCGTGAGGATGTGGTCGATCGTCATCGAGTGAAGATCCCCGCCGCGTAGCCACCGTAGGCCACCAGGATCACGAGCAGACCGGCCACGATCGTGAGCGCGTAGTTGCCGACGATCCCCGTCTGAGCGCGACGCAGGCCACTTCCCCCCACGGCCGCGAGCCAGCCGAGCCGATTCGCGAGACCGTCGATGACGTGGACGTCGAACGCCCACATCGCTCCGAACGCGGCACGGACGGCTTCGACGATCCGTCGGTCGTAGAGCTCATCGACGAAGTACTTGTTAACCAAGAGGCGGTAGAACGGACCGGCGGCACGGGACACCGCGGAGGGGTCGGGCCGGTGGCGCACGTACATCGAGAAGCCGATGAGGATCCCGAGAACGCCGGCAGCCACCGAGATCGCTGCGAGGACCAGGATCGTGGCGGCCTCCGGCGCGTGCTCGACGATCCCCTCGACCTCGACCGCTGGACCGAGGAATCGGTGAATGAAACCTGACTCAGGCGGGAATCCGATCGCGACGCCCAGCACGACCGTGCCGACGGCGAGCGCCATGAGCGGCAGCGTCATGATCGCCGGCGACTCGTGTGCGTGGTCATACAGGTGGTGATCGCGCGGCTCGCCATGGAACGTCATCCACATCGCCCGCGTGACGTAGAACGCGGTCAGGACCGCGGTCAGGATCCCGACGGCCCAGAGGACGGGGTATCCACCCAGGAAGGCGGCCGCGACGATCTCGTCCTTCGACCAGAAGCCGGCGAGCGGCGGCAGCGCTGCGAGGGCGCCACCGGCGAGGAGCATCGTCCAATACGTGACCGGGAGCTTCCGCCGCAGGCCTCCCATCTTCCGCATGTCCTGCTCCCCCCCGAGGCCGTGGATGACCGAGCCGGAGCCAAGGAAGAGGAGCGCCTTGAAGAACGCGTGCGTCGCGAGGTGGAAGATCGCGGCGACGGGCGCTCCCACACCGAGCGCGAGGAACATGTAGCCGAGCTGGCTCACTGTCGAGTACGCCATCACACGCTTGATGTCGAACTGCACGAGCGCGATCGTGGCCGCGAAGATCGCCGTCACGGCGCCGACGACGCCGACCACCGCGAGCGAAGGGCCGGCGGCAACGAAGAGCGGCATCGAGCGCGCGACCAGATAGACGCCGGCCGTGACCATCGTGGCCGCGTGGATCAACGCCGAGACGGGCGTCGGCCCCTCCATCGCGTCAGGAAGCCATGAATAGAGCGGCAGCTGCGCCGACTTACCCGTCGCGCCGAAGAAGAAAGCGAGACAGATGAGCGTGAGGTTCGCCTGCGTCGCGATGTCGACGTGTTCGAACACCTGAGTGAACTGCATCGAGCCGAAGACGAGGAAGGTGGTGATCATTCCGATCGTGTAGCCCCAGTCCCCGATGCGGTTCATGACGAAGGCTTTCTTCGCCGCGACGTAGGGCTCAGGACGCTCGAACCAGAATCCGATGAGCAGATAGCTGCAGAGGCCGACTCCCTCCCACCCGACGAACATCAGGAGGTAGTTGTCGGCCATGACGAGGATGAGCATCGCGAAGACGAAGAGAGACAGCCAGGCGAAGAAGCGGTGGACTCCCTGGTCGTGCTCCATGTACCCGTTCGAGTACACGAAGATGAGGAAGCTGACGACGGTGACGACCAGAAGCATGACCGACGACAGGGGATCGACCAGCGCTGCGACGCTCGAATGGAAGTCCCCGACGCCGATCCATTCGTAGAGCGTCACCGTCGTCCGCTCCTGGCCACCGAGCACCTCGAGGAAGACCCCCGTGGCAAGGAGCGCCGAAAGCCCGACGGCGACCGAGGCGACGATCCCGGTCCAGCGGTGCAGCCATCTGCGACCGAGCAGGCCGTTGATCAGGAACGCCGCGAGCGGGAAGGCCGGGATCAGCCAAACGTTCTGGATCATTCGCTAACCCCGCATCTGGCGGATCTCATCCACGTCGACGGTCGGCTTGTTGCGATAGGCGGAGAGCACGATCGCGAGACCGACCGCGACCTCGGCCGCGGCGACGACGAAGATGAAGACGACAAAGACACTGCCACGCTCGTCGATCGACGAGTAGCGCCGCGAGAACGCGACCAGCGCGAGGTTCGTCGCGTTGAGCATCAGCTCGACGGACATGAGGATCACCACCGCGTTTCGCCGCACGAGGACACCGGCCGTCCCGATGAAGAACAGGACCGCCGAGACCGCGATGAACGCGCCGAGCGGAACAGCCACGCTACTCCTCGTCCCGCTTCACGAGCACGATCGCTCCGACCATGGCCGCGAGAAGGAGCACCGACGCGACCTCGAACGGGAAGGCGAAGTCGCGGAACACGCTCGTCGCGAGCGGCACGAGGTCGCCGCCCTTCGCGGCCACCGTCGCCGAATCGTGGAATCCGAGAGATCCAACGATCGCGACGACGATCCCGATCGGCACAACCAGCAGCGCCGCCCAGAACTTCTGGCCCTGGAAGAACAGTCCGTACGGTCGCGGCGACTGAGGCGTGAACATCACGCCGTACAGGATCAGGACGGTGATGGCGCCGACATAGATGAGCACCTGGAACATCGCGATCGTCTCCGCGCCGAGCAGCACGAACATGCCGGCGACGTTGAGGAACGTAAAGGCCATCAGGAGCGCTGACGTAGTGATCCGGTTGGCGAGCACGACACCCACCCCGGCTGCGACGATGGCGATGGTCAGGATCGCGAACAGCGCCGGCTCGACGAGATCGAACATCAGGCCGCCGTCCGGAGTCGCTCGCGAAGCCCGATGAGCCGACGGCGCTGGAAATACGGCAGCGCCAGCACGAAGGCGGCGAGCAGGATCCAGTTCGCGATCGCCACCGGCACGAGCGTCGTCGGAAAAGCGAGTACCAGGATCGAGGTGATCATGAGGTTGACGAGCGTCAGCGGGATGAGGACCTTCCAGCACAGCGACATGAGCTGGTCGATGCGCAGCCGCGGGAGCGTGGCGCGGATCCACATGAAGACGAGTACGAAGAAGTACGTCTTCAGCGTGAACCACAGCACACCGAGCAGCGGGAAGACCTCCACGAACGGGCCATGCCACGCCCCGAACCAGAGCGTCGTCACGATCGACGACACAATCGTGACCTCGCCGTACTCGGCAAGGAAGAACATGGCCCAGCGCATCCCCGAGTACTCGGTCAGGAACCCCGCGACGAGCTCCGATTCGGCTTCGGGGAGATCGAAAGGGTTGCGGTTCGTCTCGGCCAAGCCTGCGATGAAGTACGTCACGAACGCGAGGGGCAGTACCAGGAAATTCACCTGCCAGCCCGGTTGGCTGTCGGCGATGCCGACCATCGAGAGCGTCCCGATGACCACCACGACGGTCACCAGCGAGAGGATCTGCGGCACCTCATATGAAATGAGCTGGCCGGCCGATCGAAGGCCGCCGATGAGCGAGTACTTGTTGTTCGAAGCCCAGCCGGCGATGACGATCCCCAGCACCGTCATCGACCCGAGCGTCGTGAGATATAGCAGCCCCACATTCAGATCAGCGCCGACGATGCCCGGCGCGAACGGGATGACGACGAAGCTCGCGAGCATCGGGCTGAACACGATCGACGGGGCTGCGAGGAAGAACCATTTATCGGTCAGCCGTGCGCGGATGTCTTCCTTGCCGAGCAGCTTGATGGCATCGGCGAGGGTCTGGAGCAGACCCCATGGCCCGGTGTGGAGCGGACCCAGACGGTCCTGGATGACCGCCTGGATCTTGCGCTCGAGGTAGATCTGCGCCAGCGCGCCGTTGAAGACAAGACCGACCGCGAGAAGAACAGCGATGACCAGACGGAGCGGAGCCCAGATGGCGGGATCGATCCCGAACGGACCTACCGGCACAGCGTCATCAGCCTCCGCGCGCGTCGCTGCGTGGAGGGAGGAACGACTTCCGCATCGGGTGACCGGGAAAGGACTCCTCGAGGAAGATGCGTCGCAGATCCGGATGTCCGTCGAACACGATGCCGAACATGTCGTACGTCTCGCGCTCGCACCAGTTGGCGCCGAGCCACACCGAGCTCAGCGAGGGCACGTGCGGCTCGAGCGCGTCACAGGGCGTGCGAAGCATGACGAAGACATGCGTCCCAGTGCCGCGGACGAACGTGATGCTTCGAAGCTCGGTCCCGGTGTCGACGCCTGCGTTCACCGAATAGAGATCGCAGCGCGTTGCCGGATCGTCGCGCGCGATCGTCGCCACCTCCACCAGTCGCGCCGCATCCACGTCGACGACGACCATGTCGTGCAGCGTCGACACGCGCGCACGGTCACCGACACTTTTCGCGAGCGCGTCGCGCGCAGCGGCAAGGTCGATGGTCGGTCGCGGAGTGCTCAGTACCAATTGAGCGCTTTCTTCTTCCATGCGTAGAAGAGGCCGACGACGAGGATGGCGATGAAGATCGTCACCTCAATGAGACCGTACCAGCCGAGATCGCGGAATAGCACCGCCCACGGGAACAGGAAGATCACTTCGATGTCGAAGACGACGAAAAGCAGCGCGAACACGTAGAAGTGTGTTGGATAGCGACCCCACGCTTGACCGACGGGCTCCTCACCGGACTCGTAGGTCTTGAGCTTCTCGCGCGTCGGTTTGAAGGGCGCGAGCAGATGGCTGAGCAGCATCATGCCCGTGACGACCAGGGCTCCCGCTACGAAGAATGCGAACACATATACATAGGAGAGGTTGTAGTCGGGCACGCACGTAGCCTACGGAGGTACTTATGGGTGAGCAAACCCGTGACGGTCCGGCGATTGACAGCGTTTGACCCCGTGGGTACGGTAACCCCGCTTAGGACAGAGCAGTACGCATTGCGTACATGAGACCGCGTTTGTTGGGAGAGGGACCAGGGTATTGGCGACGCAAGTTAGAAGGGCGCATGCCACACCTTCGCTGACGCTTGGCGCGCGCAGGAATGTCAGGCGAAGCGCTGCGTCGCTTCTCACCTTTGGACAACACTCGAAGGATCGGCTCGTCGATGTGACGATGCGTCGCGTCCCCGGCGCGCTGTTCGCGTACTTCGGCGCGAAGGGCCTTCGTCTTCTGCTCAACACCGCCACCGCGGTCCTCGTCCTTGCGCTTCCGTACACCGCCGCGATGTCGGCGCGCGCTGAGGCGTCACCGACCGACGGGGCGACGGGGTCGTTCGCCGCGGTGCCGGGCGACGATCTCGCGCGCGCTCAGACCGCTGCACGTGGTGTGATCGCCGGCACGCGAAGCCCGACGACCGTCGCCGCGCAGGAGTCACGTCAAGTCGTCGTCCGCACCATCGCGAAGGACGACACGCTGTCCTCGATGGCGAACTACTACGACCTGTCTCTCGAGACGGTCGCGTACGCCAACGGCATCAGCGAAGAGGACCAGGTCCTGTCGATCGGGCACGAGCTGCTCATTCCGCCGGGCGAGGGCGCGCTCTACAAGGTGAAGGATGGAGACACGGTCGAGGACGTCGCAGGGCGATTCGAGGTCGATCCCGCCGTCATCATGTCGTACAACCGCATGTACTTCGAGCCGGAGCACTTCGCGGTCGGCCGGATGATCTTCGTTCCAGGCGCGGCGCTGCCGGCGCTAAAGCGGACCGAGCGTCCGAAGTCCATCGCGACACCGTCGAATGCCCAACTACCTGCGCGGACGGGTCGTCTCGGCTGGCCGGTCAAGGGCGTGATCACGCAGTACTTCTGGTGGGGCCACACCGGCGTGGACATCGCCGCACCGTATGGCACCGGCATCGGCGCATCCGATGACGGCATCGTCGTTGCGACGGGACCGGTGGCCGTGGGCGGGCTGCGTGTGTGCGTGCAGCATTCTGGCGGGTTGCAGACCTGCTACTACCACACGAGCGCGGTGTATGTGAGCCCCGGACAGACCGTGTCGCGCGGACAGCTCATCGCGGCGATCGGCCTGACGGGTGTCACCACTGGCCCTCACGTCCACTGGGAGCTCAAGGTCAACGGAGTGCCGCAAGACCCGCTCGCGTATTAGCGCGCGCCGCGTCACTCCCAGCCGACAGCCGGATCCCGCTCATCTAAGTACGGGCAGCGGGCGCGTCGCTCTCTCGAAACGGGCCCGCTCCGGGAAGCCAGCGGGCACATCGCTCTCTCGAAACTCGCCCGCTTCCTCACTCTCTGCTCCCTAATCCCGTACCCGCGGGCTCAACTCTCGTTCGCGATGAGCCCGCTGTCTCTTGCTCACTTACCGCCGCCTCTCCGCATACTCCGTATGTGTACCGAGCAGTCCACGCGGATCGGGCGGGGCGAATCATCGTGTCGGATCACGCAGCGGCGGCCTTTGATGGGGTCGCGACCGTACCGTTCTCCGATGCGGTGCCCCTTCCGAGCGGCGCGACCGTCCTGCACCTCGAGCGCGAGGCCGAAACGCTCGACCGATCCGGTCGCGCGCGGCGCGTCGGGGCGGGCCGTCTCGCCGTCGCGGCCGTCCTCCCACCCGGACATCTGCGCACGCAGCTGCCCGCGTACGCGGACGCAACAGACAAGCCCGATCTGACGCCCCGCGCGTATGGGGCCGTCGCGGCCAACGACGCGGGCGAGCTCGTGGTCGCGGCGGTACTCATCGATCGGGACCCCACGCGCGATGTCGACGCATATCCGAAGGCCGAGATCGCCGCGAAGGTCAACGATGCGCTCCGCTCGCGCCCCGCCGACCGCCTCGTGAGGCAGCTCGCGCGCTGCGCACGCGAGTACGGCTGCCGCGCGGCCGCGAACGCGTTCTACGGACGCTGGGAGTGCGCGCTTCCCATCGCGGCGCCAGCGAACGAGCATCCGCCGGCCGTGATCGGGCCGCGACTCGACGGCGAGGCCGAACCGCGCGAACCGGCGGCGTTCCATCCGACCGTGGACGAGGTCGCCGGTCTCGCGATGCGGCACATCGCCGCGGGCGGAACGCTCGTGTCGTTCGGGCGCGCATGCGAGGGAGAGCCGCTCCTTGCCGCTCGGATGGTGGAGGACGCGATACGTCTCATCCGCGCTGCGACGCGCTCGGGCACGATCCACCTGGAGACGAACGGCTCAGCGCCCGCAGGGCTGCGGCGCCTCGTCGCGACCGGCCTCGACTCGGTGACGATCCGTCTCGCGTCGGCACGTGCCGACACGTACGAAACGCTGCATCGACCGGAGGGCTATCGCTTCGCCGACGTCCGCACCTCGGTGCGGGTCGCGGCCGAGCAGCGCCTCGCAACGAGTCTCCTCATCACGGTGCTGCCCGGCCTTTTCGATCGCGGTGAAGAACTCGCGGCGCTCGTCGGTCTCGCCGGCGACCTGCGGGAGGGAAGCGCGATCCTGCTGCGTGACCTCGCCGCCGATCCGCTCCGCGCCCTTGCCACCGTGAAAGGTCGTGAGTCGTGCATCGGCGTCTCGCGCGCTGTGGAGCGACTGCGCCATGAGCTGCCGCATCTCCGCATCGGCTCGTTCGTGCGGCCGCTCGCGAGGATCTAGTGTTCCTCGATCGCGCGCATGTGCTGATCCGTGCCGGTGACGGAGGCAAGGGCGTGATCTCCTTCCGGCGCGAGGCGCACGTGCCACGCGGCGGACCGGACGGCGGCGACGGCGGACGAGGCGGCGACGTCATCCTTCACGTCGACGATCAGCTCGCGTCTCTGGGTGACTACCGGAACCGGCGCACTCACGCGGCGGCGAGCGGCAGCAGCGGTGGCGGGTCGAACAAATCTGGGAAGGCCGGCGGCGATCTCATCCTTCGCGTGCCGCCGGGCACCACGGTGAAGGACGTCGCGACCGGCGAGGTGGTCGCCGATCTTGTCGCGCCAGGCCACGAGATCGTCGTCGCGCGCGGCGGGAAGGGCGGGCGCGGCAACGCGCGCTTCGCCTCCAGCACGCGGCGCGTGCCGCGCATCGCAGAGGACGGGCAGCCGGGTGAGCAACGCGACCTCGAGCTGGAGCTGCGGCTCATCGCCGACGTGGGTCTCGCCGGGCTGCCGAACGCGGGCAAGTCGAGCCTCCTCGCGGCACTCACCCGCGCCCGACCCAAGATCGCCGACTATCCGTTCACCACACTCACGCCGAACCTCGGCGTCGCTCGGCTCGACGACCGCGAGCTCGTGGTCGCGGACATCCCCGGTCTCATCGAGGGCGCCAGCAAGGGTGCCGGCCTGGGCGAGGAATTCCTGCGGCACGTCGAGCGCACGCGCCTCATCGTCCATGTCGTAGACGCGTCGCTACCCGATCCGCTCGCGAACATCGCGACGATCGACGCCGAGCTCGCGGCGTACGGCCATTCGCTCGACGCGCTGCCCGAGCTCTTCGCCCT
>JBGPZT010000215.1:0-3464 GCA_041493915.1 Candidatus Limnocylindria bacterium | reverse complement strand
TAGAGGGAGAGAACATGTACCGCCCCCAGAACCTCCGGATCCCAGGACCGACCGTGGTGCCGCAGAGCGTGCTCGCCGCGTCGGCCCGACCGATGATCAATCACCGCGGCCCCGAATTCGCCGCACTGCTCGCCGCGCTCACTCGCGCGCTGCAGGATTTCCTTCGCACGCAGGGTGACGTGCTCACCCTCACGGCGTCCGGCTCCGGCGCGATGGAGGCCGCGGTCGTGAACACGCTGTCGCGCGGCGACCGCGCGCTCGTGTTCATCAACGGCGCGTTCGGCGAGCGCTTCTATTCGATCTGCAAGGCCTACGGCGTGGACGCCCGTCGCATCGACGTCACGCTCGGCCGCGCGGTCGAGCCCGACCTCGTGCGCGACGAACTCGCGAAAGAGAAGTCCCGGGACGGCGCGAAGGCCGTCATGCTCCAGCACAACGAGACCTCCACCGGTGTCCTCAACCCGCTCAAGGAGATCAGCGAGGTCGTCCGCGAGTCGGGCAAGCTGCTCATCGTCGACAGCATCTCCGGCGCCGGCGCGTGCGAGCTCGAGATCGACGAGTGGGGGATCGACGTCTGTGTCACCGGCTCGCAGAAGGCGTGGGGCGCGCCACCCGGCGTGTCCATCGTCACGATGAGCGAGAAGGCATGGAAGTTCTACGAGAAGTCCGATCTCCCGAAGGCGTACTTCGACCTCGCGACGTACAAGGCCGCGCTCGAGAAGGGCGCGACGCCGGCCACGCCGGCGGTGAGCGTGTACATCGCGCTGCAGGAGGCCCTGCGTCTCATGGCCGAGGAAGGCCTCGAGGCGATCCTTCGCCGTCACCAGAATCTCGCGCGCGCGACCCGTCGCGGGGTGCAGGCGCTCAACCTCACGCTGTTCGCCGACGAGGCGCATGCGTCGCCCGCGGTCACCGCGTTCCGTCCGCCCACGCGAGTGGATGCGCGCAATCTCATCCGCGTGCTGCGGGACGACTACGACACGATCGTCGCGGGTGGCCAGGGCAAGCTCGAGGGGCAGCTCATCCGCGTCGGTCACCTCGGCTTCGTGACGATCCAGGACATCATCAACTTCTTCAGCGCGTTGGAGCTCGCGCTCCGCGACTTCAATCAGCCGGTGGAGCCGGGTCAGGCCATCGCCGCGGCGCTCCGCGCCTACGCGGAGAGCGCGCCGCAGCCGACGCGACCCGGTGCACGCCCCGGCGCACGCGCGGACACCGTCGGCACGCGCCGATAGGCGAGTGGGGGCGCTAGACCAGCTCGAGCGCGGAGCCAGCGCCCCGCGCGTCCGCCGACCCGTCGTACACGTGGCCGACCCGCTCGCCGAGGACGGCCTCGTCTTGCTCCGCGAACGCTGCGACGTCCGCACGACGACGGGCCTCGCCGAGACCGATCTCGCCGCGCGTCTCGCGGACGTCGACGCCCTCATCGTCCGCAGCGAGACGAGGGTGACCGCGAAGATCCTCGACGCGGCGCCGCGCCTCGCGGTGGTGGGCCGGGCCGGCGTTGGCGTCGACAACATCGACGTCCCCGCGGCGACGGCGCACGGCGTGTACGTCGTGAACGCCCCGCTCGGCAACATCGTGTCCGCGGCCGAGCACACGATCGCGCTCGCACTGACGCTGCTCCGACGCATCACCGACGCGGACCGGAGCGTCCGCGCCGGCGAGTGGACGCGCTCGAAGTTCATCGGCCGGGAGCTGCGCGGCAAGACGCTGGGCCTGGTCGGCATCGGCCGCGTCGGCTCGGAGGTGGCGCGCCGGGCGGCGGGCTTCGAGATGCGCGTCATCGCGCACGATCCCTTCGCAACGGAGGCGAGCGCGCGCGCCGCGGGTGCGCAGCTCGTCGATCTCGATGAGCTGCTGCACACCGCGGACGTCATCTCGCTGCACACGCCGCTCACGGAGAAGACGCGCAACCTCATCGACGCCGACGCGCTCGCGAAGATGAAGCCGTCGGCCGTCATCGTGAACTGCGCACGCGGCGAGGTCGTCGATCTCGTTGCGCTCGCGGCCGCCCTCGAAGCGGGGACGATCGCCGGCGCAGCGCTCGACGTCTACCCGAGCGAGCCGCTACCGGCCGACTCCCCCATCCGCAGCGCGCCGCGCACGGTGCTCACGCCGCATATCGCGGGCTCCACGGCCGAGGCGCAGGTGAATGTCGCCGTCGATGTCGTGCATCAGATCCTCGACGTGCTCGACGGTCATCCGGCGCGCCACGCGGTGAACGCGCCGCGTCCTCCGGCGGACGAGGCCGGTGGCAGCGCGTGGCTCCGCCTTGGCGAGCGCGTCGGCGCGCTGGTCGCGCAGCTTCTCGACGAGCGCCCGGCGAAGCTCCAGCTCGCGTACGCCGGCAAGCTGCTGGAGCTCGACGCCGAGCCGCTGCGCGCCGCCGTCGTGAAGGGGCTGCTCGAGACGTTCAGCGCCGAGCGCGTGAATCTCGTGAACGCCCTCGCGATCGCCCGTTCGCGCGGACTGGTGATCGAGGAGCGGCGTGACACCGAGGCGGCGCGGTACACCGCGCTCCTCACTGTGCGCGTCGGCAGCACCGAGGTCGCGGGAACGCTCGTGCAGGGCGAGCCGCGCATCGTCCTCATCGATGGGTTCTGGGTCGACGTCCCGGTCGAGGGCCACCTGCTGCTCACGAAGCACCAGGACAAGCCTGGCCTCGTCGGCCGGGTCGGGTCGCTGCTCGGCGAGCACGACGTGAACATCTCGTCGATGCAGGTCGGACGTCTTCACCCGCGCGGCGAGGCGCTCATGATCCTGACGCTCGACGATCCGGTGCCCGACGAGGTCCGCGCACGCATCGGGGCTTTCGCCGATGTCGATCGCGTACGGACTGCCCGGCTGGGGGTCTCGGGCTAGCATCGCCAGCGGCTTGGACCAACTCGAGCTGTCGATCGTCATGCCGTGCCTCAACGAGGCGGCGACGGTGGCGGACTGCGTCGCGCAGGCGCGTGAGGCGATCGCGCGGTACGGCATACGCGGCGAGGTCATCGTCGCCGACAACGGCAGCACCGACGGATCTCGCGAGCTCGCGGCCGCCGCAGGCGCGCGCGTGGTACCCGTCCCGGTCCGCGGCTATGGGAGCGCGCTGCTCGCGGGGATCGCATCGGCCCGCGGCGAGTACGTCGTGATGGGCGACGCCGACGGCTCGTACGACTTCATGGCCATCGACAAATTCCTTGCGAAGCTGCGCGAGGGTTACGACCTCGTGATGGGCAACCGCTTCAAGGGCGGCGTCGCCGAGGGCGCGATGCCGTTCCTCCACCGCTGGCTCGGGAACCCGGTGCTCTCTTTTCTTGGGCGCCTCTTCTTCAGCAGCGACGTCGGTGACTTCCACTCCGGGCTCCGCGGCTTCCGCCGGTCGCCGATCCTCGCGCTCGACCTGCGCACGACGGGCATGGAGTTCGCGTCCGAAATGGTCGTCAAGGCCGTGGTGCAACGGCTGCGCATCACCGAGG
>JBGPZT010000111.1:0-8758 GCA_041493915.1 Candidatus Limnocylindria bacterium | reverse complement strand
GTCGCTCGTGCCCGACCTCTCGCGGCCGGCCATCGCGAGCGTCCTCGCCGAGACGCTGATCCTGCTCGGCGCCCTCCTGATCAGCACCGGGCTCATCCTTCACACGCTGAACTTCCGCGTGAAGGAGTTGCACTCCGTTATCACCCGGCGTCCCGGCCCCTGACCGAGGACTAGCCGGGAGCGCTTTCCCGTGACAGTGTGCGTTGAATGGTCATGAGCTACGACGTCTGTGTCGTCGGCGGGGCGGGTCACATCGGCGCGCCCCTCGCCATCGTCTTGGCGAGTCGCGGCCTTCGCACGCTCGGCTACGACATCAACGCCGCGGTTGTCCGAACGCTGTGCGCGGGCGAGATGCCGTTCCTCGAGGAAGGAGCGGAGCCGCTGCTGCGAGCAGCGCTGGCGAAGGGGACGCTCAGCTTCTCGACGTCGATCGAGTTTGTGGCTCACGCGCCGGTGATCATCCTCACGATCGGTTCTCCCATCGACGAGTACCACAACCCGCGCCTCGACATCATCGATCGCGCGATCGATCTGCTCATCCCGCATCTGACGAACGATCACACGCTGATCCTTTGCTCGACGGTGTTCCCAGGGGTCACGGAACACCTCGACCGTTACCTGAAGGCGCGTGGTCTTGCGACCAAGGTCGCGTTCTGCCCCGAGCGTGTCGTGCAGGGAAAGGCGATCACCGAGCTGCAATCACTGCCGCAGATCGTCAGCGGGACCACGCCGGAGGCGGAGGAGACGGCGGCGGAGCTCTTCGCGAAGATCGCGCCGAAGATCGTCCACCTGAAGCCGAAGGAAGCGGAGTTCGCGAAGCTCATCAGCAACGCGTGGCGATACATCGAATTCGCGACCGCGAATCAGTTCTACATGATGATCGAATCCGCTGGGCTCGACTATGCGCGGGTGATCGCGGGCCTTCGCGAGGACTATCCGCGCGTCTGGAATCTCCCGGGGCCCGGCTTCGCTGCCGGTCCCTGCCTGATGAAGGACACGATGCAGCTCGTCGCCTTCGAGAACAACCGCTTCCCGCTGGGGAATCTCGCGGTCAATCTCAACGAAGGCCTCCCGAACTTCATCGTCGAGCAGCTGCGCAAGCACCAGGACCTCGCGCGAAGGACGGTCGGGATCCTAGGCATGGCGTTCAAGGCCGACATCGACGACATCCGCGACGCGCTGTCGTACAAGCTCGGCAAGATCCTGCGCTTCCACGACGCGACCGTGTTGTATTCGGATGAATACGCCAAGGACCCGACCTTCATCTCGAAAGAGGCGTTGGTGGAGCAGAGCGACATCGTGATCGTCGGCGTGCCTCACCGCGCGTATCGCACGCTCTCCATCCCACCGCGGGTCCAGCTCGTCGATCTTTGGGGCGTCATCCCGTCGCGGAAACTGGATTAGAGGTAATTACAATCGCTGCCTTGCCGATCGTCTCCACGAACATTCGAGTTCGGGTCCCCGAGCATCTCATCGTCGGCGAAGACTCGATCATCGACGACTTCTGCTACATCTCGACGCGGCTGACCATCGGACGAGGCACGCACATCGCCTCGGGTTGCAGCATCGCCGGTGGCGCGAGATTCCTTTGCCGGATCGGCGACTTCTGCAGCCTCTCGTCCGGCGTGAAGGTGTGGTGCGCGAGCAACGACTTCGTGAACGACCTGATCGCGATCGTTCCCGACGGCATCGACACGCAGGCCGTGGAAGGCGACGTCGAGATCGGGAGCTACTCCGGCGTGGGGGCGAACAGCGTCATCCTTCCGAACAACCGTCTGCCGGAAGGCACGGCGATCGGCGCGCTCAGTCTCGTCCCCGCCGGCTTCGCGTTCGAGCCGTGGACGGTGTACGCGGGGATCCCGATCCGCCCGATCCGGCCGCGGAACCGGCAGCGCGTGATGGAGCAGATGCGCCGGCTGACTGCGCCCGCGGGCTAGCGTGAAGACGAAACCGCGGACGCGCATCCCATGGTGGGAGCCGCAGATGACCGGGGGTGAGCTCGAGCTCGTCCGCGACGTTATCGAGAGCAACTACCTGAACGACGGCGACGTGACCGAGCGCTTCGAGCGCGCCGTGGCGGACCGCGTCGGCTCCAGGCACGCCGTCGCGGTGACGAGTGGGACCACCGCCATCTTCCTGGCGCTCGTCGCGGCCGGCGTGCGCGCCGGCGACGAGGTCGTCGTGCCGGACGTCACGTTCATCGCGACCGCCAACGCCGTGCGGCTGGCCGGCGGACAGCCGGTCCTGGCCGACGTCGATGAGCGCACCTTGACGCTCGATCCGGCCGCGTTCGAGCGGGCGATCACCCCGCGCACCCGCGCCGTCGTGCCCGTACATGTCTCCGGCCGGGCCGCGGACATGGCGGCCATCGTGAAGATCGCGCAGAAGCACGGCATCGCCGTGGTCGAGGACGCCGCCGAAGCGTTCATCTCGCGCATCGACGGGCGAGCGCTGGGCACGATCGGCGTGGCGGGATGCCTGTCGTTCTCGCCGAACAAGAGCATCACCACCGGCCAGGGCGGGATCGTTCTCACCGACGACGGCGACCTGGCGGGGCGCCTTCGAGCTCTGAAAGACCAGGGCAGGCCGGTGAAAGGGACCGGCGGCGACGACGTTCACCCCACCGTCGGCTTCAACTTCAAATTCACGAACCTGCAGGCGGCGATCGGACTGGCGCAGCTCGGAGTGCTCGACGCGCGCCTCGAGCGGCAGCGCGGCATCCACCGGGTCTACGCGAAAGCGCTCGCGGAGGCTCCCGGTATCCGGCTCCCGGGCTTCGATCTGGCGCGCGGAGAGACACCGCTCTGGACCGACGCGGTCGTGGATCGGCGCGACGACCTGGACCGCTGGCTCGGCGACCGCGCAATGGGTTGCCGCCGCTTCTGGTTCCCGCTCCACACGCAGGCGCCCTATCGCCGGGACGATGCCGAGTTCCCTGTGGCGACGCGCGTCGCACCAAAGGCGATATGGCTGCCGTCGGCGTTCACGATCACCGACGACGATGTCGCGCTGGTATGCGAGAGCATCGTCGCGTTCCTCAAGACCTGACGCGGATGGCCTCGGCCGAGCGCACGCGTCTTTCGATCCTCCTCCCGGTCAGGAACGAGGGCATCAACCTGGGCGTCATGCTGCGGATGCTCCGCGGCATGGTCGAAGTCCCCCATGAGGTCCTCGTCGTCTACGACCGCCCCGACGACGACTCGGTGCCCGTGGTGGACGCTCTGCGGCCGGCGTACCCGAACCTGCGCGGCGTGCTGAACACGATCGGACCCGGCGTGGTGAATGCCATACGCGCCGGGGTCGCCGACGCGAAAGGCGACCTCGTGCTCATCTTCGCCGCCGACGAGGTCGGTCCGGTCCTCGCGATCGACGACATGCTCGCGCTCGCCGATCGCGGCTGCGAGTTCGTCTCGTGCACGCGGTACGCGTACGGCGGCCGCCGGCTTGGTGGCTCGATCATCGGTGGCCTCCTGTCGCGGATGGCGAACAAGCTCTTTCACGTCTTGGCAGGTTCCGTTCTCAGCGACTCGACCACCGGTATCAAGATGTTCCGCCGTGAGCTGTTCGATCGCCTCGACCTGCAGAGCCGGCCCATCGGTTGGGCCGTCACGTTCGAGATGGCGATAAAGGCCGAAGCGGCCGGCGTGCGCCTCGGCGAGGTGCCGATCATCTCGATCGATCGGCTCTACGGGGGCCAGTCGACGTTCCGTCTCGGTCCCTGGGTCGGGGAATACCTTCGCTGGTTCCGGTGGGGCGCGCGCGAGCTTCGGCGGCAGAAGGGACGTCGCGAGGTGCTCGTGCCGGAACGACCCGCGCTCCGCGAGCTGACGGCGAGGTGAACCGCCGGTACCTGGTGACCGGCGGCGCCGGTTTCATCGGCAGCGCGATCGTGCGGCGCCTCTTGTCTGCGGGTGGGTCGGTGCGAGTTCTGGATGACTACTCGCGCGGCTCCCCCAGGCGACTGGCCGACGTCGCGAAGGACATCGAAGCCGTGAGCGGAGACGTTCGGAACAGCGCGGCCGTGGACAAAGCGTGCGCCGGCGTCGATTCGGTCATCCACCTCGCGTCGGTGAACGGGACCGAGTTCTTCTACTCGAGACCCGAGACCGTCCTCGAAGTCGGGATCAAGGGCATGCTCAACGTCATCGATGCGACGATCCGCCACGGCGTGTCCGAGCTCGTCGTCGCGTCGAGCTCGGAGGTCTACCAAACGCCGGACCTGATCCCGACGGCGGAGGACGTGGAGCTCTCCATCCCCGATCCCCTCAATCCGCGCTACAGCTATGCGGGCGCGAAGATCGCGTCGGAGCTCCTCGCGCTCAACTACGGCCGGAAGCACCTTGGGCGCGTGATCATCTTCCGGCCGCACAACGTGTACGGTCCGGACATGGGCGAGGAGCACGTCATCCCCCAGCTGACCCTGCGGCTGCTCGGCCTCGCGGACGGTGGGCCGGGGCCGGTCGACCTGCCGATCCAGGGCACCGGCAGGGAAACGCGCTCCTTCGTCTACATCGACGATCTCGTCGAGGGTGTCGCGTGCCTGCTCTCAAAGGGCGAGCACATGAACATCTACCACGTCGGCACGGAGGACGAGATAGCGATCTCCGCGCTCGCGCTGAGGATCGGCGCGGCGTGCGGCATCGCCGTCCGTCTCGTTCCATCCGCGCCGGCCGCGGGCGGCACCCCGCGCCGATGCCCGGATATCTCGAAGCTCGCGCGGCTCGGCTACGCGCCGCGCGTCCCGCTCGACACGGGACTCGCGAAGACGGTCGCCTGGTACCGGGAGCACGCGAGCCCCACGCCCGGGCGGGCGGCGCGGTGAAACGCGCGGCCGGCAGCGGCGGCAGCGTGGTCGTCGACCGATGCCAGGTCTGCGACAGCCCGGACCTCGAGCCCGTCATCTTCGTCGGATTCCTGCCGCCGGTGAACACCTTCGTGCCGATCGGCACGCGGCCCGCGGAGCAGCCGGCGTACCCGGCCCAGCTGCTGCGCTGCCCGCGCTGCGAGCTCATGCAGCTCGGCCTCGTCGTGGACCCGGCGATCCTGTTCCCGCCGTCATACGCGTACACCAGCGGGACCACGCGCATCCTGCGCGAGAACTTCGCGCAGCTCGAGACCGAGGCAACGCCGCTGCTCGGTCTGAAAAGGGAAGACCTCGTCGTCGATATCGGGTCGAACGACGGGACGCTTCTGGCGAACTTCCAGAAGGCCGGGTACCGCGTCGTCGGCATCGAGCCCACCGATGTCGGGAAGACGGCGACCGCGCGCGGCATCCCGACCATCACCGCGTTCTTCGATTCGGCCGCCGCCGACCAGGTGGTCGCGACGCACGGCCGCGCGAAGCTCGTCACCGCCACGAACGTCTTCGCCCACATCGAGGACATCCACGCCATCGTCGATGCCTTGCTGCGCCTCCTCGACGACGACGGCGCCTTCATCAGCGAATCGCACTACTGGGTCGGTCTGATGGACACCCTGCAGTACGACACGATCTATCACGAGCATCTGCGCTACTACTCCCTGACCAGCCTGCGGAACCTGCTCGCGATGCACGGCCTCGAGGTCTTCCACGCGCGTCCGATACCGACGCACGGCGGCTCCATCCGCGTGTACGCGACCCGGAGAGGAAAGCGTGCCGTGCAGCCGAGCGTCGAGGCGTTCCTTTCCGCCGAGCGTCAGGCGCTCACACCATCCCGGCTCGCCGCGTTCCGGCGCGGCGTGGTCGCCTCGAAGCTCAAGCTGTACCGCCTGCTCGAGGAGGTGACCGGGAAAGGAGCGCGTATCTACGGGATCGGCGCGCCGTCTCGCGCCGCGACGATGGTCAATTACGTCGGACTGGATGACGGGATCGTGTCGTCCATCCTGGAGATCAAGGGCTCACACAAGATCGGCAAGTACATGCCGGGCACGCTCATCCCGGTTGTCGATGAGGAGCAGCTCTTCGCCGACCAGCCCGAATACGCGCTGCTCTTCTCCTGGCACATCGCCGAGGAGCTGGTGCCCAAGCTGAGAGGCCGGGGCTACCGCGGTCGCTTCATCGTGCCGCTGCCCGAGCCACGTCTGGCTGAATAGCTCTCCGAGCGTGAAGCCTCCGCGCCCCGGCAGGACCGCGAACGCGGCTCTGCTGGTCGTGCTGTCGTTCGTTTGCGGCTTCACCGCCGCCGGCCTCAACGGCTGGTACGAGGGACGGGACTTCCACTGCTTCTGGGCCGCCGGCCGGATCGTCGCGAGCGGCGGCGATCCGTACGACGCGCGGCAGTACGTGCCAGCCATCCTCACGATCCCGCCCTCGGAGGCGAGGGCGCTCGAGCGCTGCGGGCAGCGGCTGTCCTATCCGCCCTGGACGGGTATGGCCCTCGCTCCTTTCGGAGCGCTTCCACTTCCCGCCGCGGCGACACTCTGGGCGTCGCTCGCCGTGATGGCGGCAGTCCTCGGCATCAACTGGACATGGCAGCTCGCCGGTCGGGGCCGGTTCTCGTGGCCGCTTGTCGCGCTGCTGGTGGTGGCCACCGAGCCTTTCGCCCGCGTCTTCGCTGAGGGGCAGTTCGGCACGTTCGTGTTCGCGTTGACCGCGGGAGCGGCGCTGTCCCTGTGGTCGAACAAAGATGGGGCGGCGGGTATCTATACCGCGGCCCTGTCCGCGAAGCCGCACACCGCCGCTGGGTTCGCCGCGGTGGTGCTGCTCTTGGCCATCCTCCGGCGGCGCTGGCGACTCGTGGGCGCGTCGGGAGCGGCGGCATTGGGGCTCGCTGGGCTCACGCAGCTGCTGCGACCGGGGTGGCTCCTCGAGTTCTTCGGCGGCGCGACCGAGCTCAGCGGATCGATCAAGGACCGCGCGACGATCTGGAATCTCGCCGGCTCATGGCCGCTAGCGGTCGTGGTGATCACCCTGCTCCTCGCGGTGGTCGTCGTCCTGATCCGCCCGCGGGGTGTCGATGACGCCGACATCCTGGGCCTCGCGGTGTCCTTCAGCTTGGTCGTCACGCCGTATGCGTGGAGCCACGACTACGTCGTCCTCGCGATCCCGTGGTCCATGATCATCGGCCATTCGAGGCCGTTGCGGCCCTCGCTGAGGTACACGCTAACGATGTCCACTGTCATCCTCGCGGCGCCGGTGCTCTGGGTCCTGCCGGCCGTCGCCATCCTCCGTGGCACTGAGTCCCTGTCCGTCCTCGTTCCGATGACCACCGCCGTGCTCCTTGCGCTCGCGATCCGGTGGGGGAGCTTCTCGGGTCGGGGAACTTCGGCGTCCAACCTAGTATCGAGCGCGTCGTGAGCGAGGGTTCCGCCGGAGCGCCGTCATTCGCGGCGGCGGACCTCGAGGTCATGAGCGACGCCGGCAACTACGTCCGCTGGATCTTCTCCGAGCTCGTCGCGCCGCACCTCGGTCGCCGCGTCCTGGAGATCGGCTCGGGCATCGGGACCTTTTCGACCCGGATCGCGGGGGATCCGAAGGTGAAGCACCTGACCTGCGTCGAGGTCAACCTGGGCTGCGCCGAGGCCGCGCGCGAGGCGCTGGCCGCCGCGCAGGTGCGGGTGACACACATTGTCGGCGACTATCTCAGTGCGCCGTTGCCCAAAGACGAGTACGACACTGCTCTGCTCATCAACGTCCTTGAGCACCTGCAGGACGATCGCGCCGCGGTGGCGAAGGCGCACGGCGAGCTGCGCGCGGGTGGCACGCTGGTCATCTTCGTTCCCGCCTTCGGGCTGCTCATGAGCGGGCTCGACCGCCGGCTCGGTCACCACCGTCGCTACACCGCGGGGAGGCTGCGGCGGCTGCTCGAGGGCGCGGGCTTCACGGTGACCGTGCTGCGCTACTACAACCTGACGGGCTTCTTCGGCTGGCTCTGGCGCTTCCGGATCCGCGGGCGCACCGAGCAGTCGCGCGGCATGGTCCGGTTCTTCGACCGCGCGATCCTGCCCGTCCAGCTGCTCGTGGAGCGTGCGGTCCGCCTGCCGGTCGGCCAGAGCGTCTACGCCGTCGCGAAAAAGCGCTGACTCCCGGCGCGTCGGCTACCTTGTCGCCGGTGCGACCGTGGAAGGTCCTCGCGCGTCGCGTGCTGCTCAGCCGACCTCCGTGGATGGAGGTCGGCGTCGAACGCGTCGAGCTGCCGGAGGGCCGCGTCGTCGACGAGTACCTCTGGGTGAGAACGCGCGATTTCGCGATGGCGGTCGCCATCACGCCCGATGGCCGCGTCGTCCTCGAACGATCGTACAAACACGGACCCCGAAACGTCGCGCTCTCCCTGCCCGCGGGCTACGTCGAGACCGGTGAGACGCCGGACCAGACGGCGCGCCGCGAGCTGCGCGAGGAGACCGGGTACACGTCCGATGAGTGGCGCCCGCTCGGGAGCTTCACCGTCGATGGCAACTACGGCGTGTGCACCGCGCATTTCTTCCTCGCGCAGAGCGCCCGGATGTCGGGGGAGGCCGGCGGCGCGGGCCACGACGATCTCGAGGAGATCGAGGTGCTCACGCTTCCGCTCGCCGATGCTTTGGCCGCCGTGGCGCGCGGCGAGGTCGCGCAGCTCTCGAGCGCCGCCGCTATCGCGCTGGCCGCTGCGGCGCTGGTACGACTTCAATGAAACTCATTACCTGCGACTGGAGGCGGCAAATGGTCACCGAGCTTGGATATCCAGGATATCCTCAAATTCCATGACGAAGGTATTGGTGTCCATGGACGACAAGCTGCTTGCCCGCCTCGATCGAGCCGCGCGACGCCTCGGCCTCAGCCGCAGCGCATATCTAGCGCGGC
>JBGPZT010000057.1:0-15023 GCA_041493915.1 Candidatus Limnocylindria bacterium | reverse complement strand
TGTGGGCGATGCTGGATTCGAACCAGCGACCTCTGCGATGTGAACGCAGCGCTCTAACCAGCTGAGCCAATCGCCCGGTGCGAAAAGTGTACGACGCTAGCGGCCGAGGACGGCGCTCTCGACGAGACCGGCGGCAATGAGGAGCGCGAGCGCGATCGCGACGGTCAGCGCGAGTCGGCGGAAGTCCTTCGCCACGAAAGCGCGCTCCATCAGCGACGCGCGCTCGAGCGCCGCGGATGGTGTGCCGGCGGCGCGTGAGTACCCGAGGCGCGTCACGGAGCCGCGCGCGCGGTAACCCGTCGGGCGTGCAGGGGCATCGCGCTCGGGCGCACGAGGCGTCGTCGCCCGCCGCGACGCCGTCGTGTCGCGTCGCGTGCGCGGGCGTGTGCGGTTCCGCCTCGCCATGGAGCCTTCAGCATATCGGAACGGGTATCGTCCGCGACGATGCTCCTCGACGAACAAACGCTCTCGCTCGTGGTCGTCGCGCTCGTCGTAGCCGTCGCCGCGCTCGGCGCCTGGGTCGCGTTGCTGCAGCGCTCCGAGGCGCTGCTGCGACGCAGGCTGCGCCGCGTCCTCCCCGAAGGGGAGAGCGGTGGCATCGACGAGATCCTCGACCGTCAGCTGAAGAGCATGGGAAGCCTCACGGAGCGCGTCGACGCCCTCAATAAGCTTCATCACGAGCTCGAAGACCTGAGTCAGCGAACGATCCAGAAGGTCGCGGTGATCCGTTACAACCCGTTCGCGGACACCGGCGGGGATCAGTCATTCGCGATCGCGTTGCTCGACTCGCTCGGCAACGGCGTCGTCCTTTCGAGCCTGCACAGCCGGACCGACACGCGAGTGTTCGCCAAGCCGGTGCAGAGCGGGCGCTCGCGTTTCCAGCTGTCCGACGAAGAGCAGGACGCGATCAAGAAAGCGCTCGCACCAGCCTCGTGATCGGGATCGACTCCGGGCACACGCTCGCCATCGTGAACCCCGCCGCGGGCCACGGCGCGGGCGCGCGTCTCGGGATGGGTCTCGCGCGCGAGCTCGAAGCGTCGGGGTTCAACGTCGAGATCATCCAGACCCCCGCGCCGGGCGAGGCGGCGCGCATCGCCCGAGAGGCATCGGCCGAGGGATGCCGCACCGTCATCGCCGTCGGCGGCGACGGGACCGCGAACGAGATCGCCAACGGTCTGGTCGGCACGAGCACAGCGCTCGCGCTGTATCCGATCGGATCGGGGAACGACTTTGCCCGCTCGCTCGGATATCCGCGCAAGCGGCGTGACATCGGCCGGTTCCTCGCGAATGCGCGCCGACGTGTCATCGACGTGGGCGACGTGAACGGCCGGATCTTCGTGAATGCCGCGGGCGTGGGCATCGACGGCCATGTCGCCGAAAGGGTCGAGGCGAGCGCGCGCGTCGTCGGACAGACGCTCGGGTATTTCGTCGGCGCCCTTGTGTCGATCGTGTCGTACCGGCCGCAGCCGATGCGCCTCCGCATCGACGACCAAACGCTCGAGGGCAAGCATCTGCTCGTCGTCGCCGCGAACGGCACGCACTTTGGGAGCGGCATGCACATCGCGCCACAGGCGGAGGTCGATGACGGCCTCTTCGACATCGTCGTCGCGGGAGATCTCGGGCGATGGGCATCGCTGGTCGCGCTCGCCAAGCTTTATCGGGGCACGCACGTGAACGGACGGGACGTCCTCGCATTCCGCGCCCGCTCGCTCGACGTCGAGCTCGAGCGCGAGCTGCCGACGCAGGCCGATGGAGAGCCGATGCGCGCCCGTTCGCTGACCGTGCGCATGCGTCCCGGCGCGCTGACGGTGCTCGGACGGTGACGACCGACGCGCGCCGCCGGCTGCCATCCGTCGACGCCGTCGTGCGCGCGGCGGGCGACGTGGATCTCCCGCGCGATCGATTCGTGCGCGCCGTCCGCGACGTCCTCGCGGAAGCGCGCGTCGCGGGCGCGACGCTCGACGGACCGGCCGCCGCGGATGCCGCGCGTCGGCGACTGCGCGACCGAGACCGGCGCTCGCTTCGTCGCGTGCTCAACGCGACCGGCGTGGTGCTGCAGACCAATCTCGGGCGCGCGCCGCTCGCGCCCGCCGCCCTCGCCGCGATCGTCGACGCCGCCGGCGCGGTGAGCGTCGAGTACGACCTCGATGCCGGCCGCCGCGGCGAGCGGCACGGGCATGCCTCGCGGCTCCTCGCGGAGCTCGCCGGCGCCGAGGACGGCGTCGTCGTGAACAACAACGCGGCCGCGGTGCTGCTCGCCCTCGCGGCTCTCGCCTCGCGCAAGGAGGTCATCGTCTCGCGCGGCGAGCTGGTCGAGATCGGCGGGGGCTTTCGCATCCCCGACGTCCTGCGGCGCTCTGGCGCGAAGCTGGTCGAGGTCGGCACCACCAATCGCACCTACGTGCGCGACTACGCGGCCGCGATCACCGAGCGGACCGGCGCGATCCTCCGCGTGCACGCGAGCAACTTCAAGGTCACCGGGTTCGTCGCGCGGCCGGAGGACCGCTCGCTTGCGTCGCTCGCGCACGAGCGCGGCGTCGCGTTCATACACGATCTCGGCAGCGGCACGTTCATCGACACGGCGCGCTTCGGCCTCGCGCGTGAGGAGACGGTCCCGGAGGCCGTCGCCGCGGGCGCCGACGTGGTCACGTTCAGCGGCGACAAGCTCCTCGGCGGCCCGCAGGCCGGCCTGGCGGTGGGGCGCGCCGCGGCGATCGCGGCCCTGCGGGCGCATCCGCTGATGCGCGCGATGCGACCGGACAAGCTCACCCTCGCGGCGCTCGTTGCCACGCTCGAGCTCTATCGCGACGGCCGCGCCGAAAGCGAGCTGCCGGTCTGGCGGATGATCGCCGCGACGCCGACCGCGCTCGCGAAGCGCGCTCGCGCGCTCGTGACGCGGCTCGCGAGTGGCGGCATCGCCGGCGACGTCATCGAGACGCTATCGACCGTCGGTGGCGGCTCGCTCCCCGAGGAAACGCAGCCTTCGCGCGCGGTCGCGATCGGCGCGCGTCATGGCCGAGCGAACGAGACGGCGGCCCGGCTGCGCGCCGCCGACCCGCCCATCGTCGCGCGTGTCGTCGACGACAGGGCCGCACTCGACCTGCGGAGCGTCGCGCCCGAGGATGATGAGATGCTCGCGCGGGCGGTCACCGCCGCGCTCGCGAAGGAGAAGTGACGAATGGATCTGCGAAGCGTGTCCACCGAGAAGGCGCCAAAGGCGATCGGGCCGTACAGCCAGGCGATCGTGACCGGCGATCTCATCTTCACCGCGGGCCAGGTGGCCCTCGATCCGGCCACCGGCGAGCTCGTCGGCGGCGAGATCAAGCTCCAGACCGCGCGGGTCCTGGACAATCTCGCGGCGGTCCTGGAAGCGGCTGGGAGCGGTCTCGACAGAGTGGTGAAATGCACGGTCTTCCTCGCCGACTTCGCCGAGTTCGCGGCGATGAACGAGGTGTATGCGCAGCGGTTCGGTCAGCATCGGCCCGCGCGCTCGACCGTCGGCACCAGTGCGTTGCCGCGGGGCGCGCGTATCGAGATCGAATGCGTCGCCGTCCGCCGCTAGCCGACCACAGGGAACCTTCGCCCCTCTCGCCGGTCGCGACCGGCATCGCGCTCGGACTCTGGATAGCGCTGATGCTCGTGCTCGCCTTCGTCGTCGTGCCGGCGCTCTTCGGCATGTTCGCGCCGCTGCCGCAGGGGACTCCGGCTCCGTGACGAACGAGGGGACACAGGTCCGGGTGGTGGGGACCGCGGGCCACGTCGATCATGGCAAGTCGACTCTCCTCACGGCACTCACCGGTATGGATCCGGACCGACTGCGCGAGGAGCGCGAACGTGGCATGACCATCGATCTCGGCTTCGCGTGGGTGACGCTGCCCGGAGGCGGAGACATCGGGTTCGTGGACGTCCCGGGCCATCAGGACTTCATCCGCAACATGCTCGCGGGGATCGGCAGCATCGACGCCGTCCTCCTCGTCGTCGCGGCGGACGAGGGCGTCATGCCCCAGACGCGGGAGCACCTCGCGATCCTCGGGCTGCTCGGCATCGATCGTGGTGTGATCGCCCTCACCAAGCGCGATCTCGTCGACGACGAATGGGCGGCGCTCGCGGTCACCGATGTGCGCGCGGCGCTGCGCGGCACGGCGCTGGCGGACGCGCCGCTCGTCGAGGTCTCCTCGACCGCGCGCCGCGGGCTCGACGAGCTGCTGCTCGCACTTGAGCGCGTCCTCGGCGAGACGCCGGCGCGGCGCGATGTCGGTCGCCCGCGTCTCCCGATCGACCGCTCGTTCACCATGTCCGGCTTCGGCACGGTCGTCACGGGGACGCTGCTCGACGGCTCGCTCACGGTGGGCGACGAGATCGCCGCCCTGCCCGGTGACATCCGCGGACGCGTGCGTGGGCTGCAGACGCATCGTCGTTCGCTCGCCGTCGCACGACCCGGCAGCCGCGTCGCAGCGAACCTCTCCGGCATCGACAAGGAGGCCGTGTCGCGCGGCATGGTGGTGGTGCGCCCCGGATCGCTCGAGACGACGACGCTCCTCGCGGTGCGGCTCGAGCTACTAGCGACCGCGAGCACCGCGCTGGAGCACGACGAAGAGGTGAAGGTCCACGTCGGGACCGCGGAGACGATGGCGCGCGCGGCGCTCCTCGAAGGGCCGGCGCTCGCGCCGGGCGAGACGGCCTGGGTGCAACTGCGGCTGGCGACACCGGTCGCGGTCGCCGTCGGTGACCGTTTGGTGGTCCGGCGGCCGTCGCCGTCCGAAACGATCGGCGGGGGCACCGTCGCGGACCTCGCGACGGTGCGCCTGCGCCGCCGTGCGGAGACGGTCGCCGCCCTCGAGCGGCGCACCGCGCCATCGGCGGCCTCGCGCCTGCTCGCTTCGCTCGAGGTGCCGCGGACGGCCGGCGAGGCTGCCGAA
Organism: Candidatus Limnocylindria bacterium; assembly: GCA_041493915.1. Lineage (GTDB taxonomy): Bacteria > Chloroflexota > Limnocylindria > P2-11E > P2-11E > CF-39. Next base: position 10,104 of record JBGPZT010000057.1, on the reverse strand, counting down.
CGGAGTGGCCTCGCCCCGGCCGAGCGCGACGCGGCGATCGCCCTGATCGTTGCTGACGGCCGCGCCGTGCCGCTCGGCGACGCACTGGTCTCGCGCGACGCGTTCGAGGCTCTCGCGACCCACGCTCTGCGCATCTGCGCCCAGGCGCACCGGAAGACGCCGCTGCGCGCGGGCGCGTCGCGCGAGGAGGTCCGTTCGGCGCTCGGCCTTCCGGCGAAGCGGTTCAGCGCTCTCGTCGAGCGGCTCGTGGCGGACAAGCGGCTGGCGGGGCGGGGAAGCTCGCTCGCGCTGCCCTCCCACCGCCCACGGCTCTCCGAGGATCAGGAGCGGCGCTGGCAAAGCGCGCGCGCCGCGCTGGCGAAGGAGCCGCTGCTGCCGCCGAGTCCGTCCCAGCTCGAGGCGGACCATGGCCTCGACCGCGAACTCGTGGCGGCGCTCGCCGAGCGCGGTGACGTCGTACGCATCGGCACCGAGGCGGTCTTCCTGCCCGAGGCGGTAACGCGCTTCGCGCGCGTCGTGGTGGACGAGCTCGCGGCGAGTGGCTCGATCACGGTCGCCCGCGCGCGTGATCTCTCCGGCTCGAGCCGCAAGCATGTCCTTCCGCTCCTACAATTCCTCGACGATCGTGGCCTGACGCGGCGTCACGGCGACGATCGCATCCTCGTGCTCACCCCAGACACGGCTCGCGAACGCATCGCGTCATTCACACATCAAGGGGAGGACGGTCCATGAAGTTCCGTGCGGTCCGCGCGTCGGCGCTCGGTGAGGTCGACGCGATCATCGTCCCGCTCAGCAGCGATGGCGGCACGCCGGCGGGACTGCCGCGTTCCGTGAAGACCGTCGTTGACCGGGTCGGGAAAGGCCAGGCCGGCGCCTCGCGCCCGTACGGCGTCACGTCGCACCACGGCGAGCCCCTCATCGTGGTCGTTGGCGCCGGGCGCTCGGCGGACTACGACGTGGAGCGCGCGCGCAACATCGCCGCTGCCGGCGTGAAGTCACTGTGGCGGTCGAACGTGCGAAGGCTCGCGCTCTTCATCGGAACGCACGGTCTCGGCGAGGACCGCGCGGTCCAGGCGGCCGTCGAGGGCGTCGTGTATGCGATGTGGCGGCCTGAGGCGCATCGGACGCGCGAAGAGGATCGCCGTCTCCCACCGCTCGACAGCGTTCTCCTCGTGACCGAGAAGCCGGCCACGAAGGCGATCGCGCGCGGAGAGGCCGTGGGCGACGCGGTGAATCTCCAGCGCCGCCTCGCGAACGAGCCCGCGAACAAGATGACGCCGACGATCCTCGCGAACGAAGCGCGCGCCGCGGCGAAAGAGGCGGGCGTCCAGTGCGAGATCCTCGACATCGACCGCTGCCGCGCGCTCGGCATGGGGAGCTACCTCTCCGTCGCGCAGGGCAGCCACGAGCCGCCGCGCTTCATCGTCATGCGCTATCACGGCCGGCGGGACAAGAACGCGAACGCCGCGGACCGCAAAGTGCGGAGCTACGACATCGCCTTCGTGGGGAAGGGGATCACCTTCGACTCGGGTGGGATCTCGATCAAGCCCGCGGACAACATGCACCAGATGAAGGCCGACATGACCGGCGCCGCCAGCGTCATCGCCGCGCTCGCGGCGATCGGTCGCCTCAAGCCGGACGTGAACGTTCTCGGCGTCGCACCGTGCACCGAGAACCTCCCCGGCGGCGGCGCGACGAAGCCCGGCGACGTGTTCACGAGCATGAGCGGCAAGACGGTCGAGGTGATCAACACCGACGCCGAGGGCCGGCTTGTTCTCATCGACGGGATCACCTACGCGCAGCGCGAGGGGGCGCGGCGCGTCGTCGACATCGCGACGCTCACGGGCGCGATCAGCATCGCGCTGGGCCCGTACTTCATCGGCCTGTTCGGCAAGCCCGACGCTTTCGTCGAGACCGTCCGCGGCGTCGCCGGCGCGGCGGGGGACCGGGTCTGGCCGATGCCCCTCACCGACGAATACAAGGACGAGATCAAGGGCGAGGTCGCCGACATCCGGAACAGCGCGGGCCGCGAGGGGGGCGCGATCAAGGCAGCCGCGTTCCTCTGGGCCGCGGTCGAGGATGGCACGGAGTGGGCGCACCTCGACATCGCGAGCGTCGACTGGTCCGACAAGGACCGCGCCTACTCGCCACGCGGCCCGCAGGGTCCCGCGGTCCGCACCCTCGTCGCGCTCGCCGAGAGCTTCGCCGAGAAGTGACGCGCGCCGCCTGGGGGTGGAAGGGGGCGGAGCCCCCTGCGATCACAATAGAACAAATGAGCGAAGTGCTTCCGACCGCGGGCCCGTGAGCGCTCGCGTGCCGGCCGGCCCGTGACCGAGCAGCTTGCGTTCGGGCTCGGCGAGCCGAAGCCGAACATCCTCGGGGGTCTCACCGACGAGCAGCGTCGGGCGGTCGAGCACGGCAGCGGGCCGCTGCTCATCGTCGCCGGCGCCGGGACGGGGAAGACGCACGTCCTCACCGCTCGGGTCGTGCACCTCATCGCATCGGGTGCCGCGAAGCCGCACGAGATCCTCGCCGTCACCTTCACCGAGAAGGCGGCGGCCGGCATGCAGGAGCGCGTCGACATCAACACGCCGCTCGGGCTGAACGACGCCGCGATCAAGACCTTCCACGGGTTCGGCGACGAGGTCTTCCGCGAGTTCGCGCTCGAGCTCGGCCGCTCGGGCGAGCTCCGTGTCCTCTCAAGTGCCGAGCAGGTCATCTTCGTTCGCGAGCACCTCTACGACCTGCCGCTGCGCCGCTACCGCCCTGCCGGCGACCCGCTCGAATACGTGCGCGCCCTGCTCGACCTCTTCGGCCGAGCGCGCGACGAGGACGTGTCGCCCGAGGAGTACGCGGCCTACGCGAAGAGACTGCGCGACGCGGTGGGAGATGGGATCGACGCCGACGTTCGCGGGGACGACGCCGATGCGCAGGAGGAGCTCGCCGCGGTCTACCAGGCGTACACGGGGTTGAAGGAGAAGGAGGGCGTCATCGACTTCGGCGACCAGATCGCGCTCTGCCTACGGCTGCTGCGCGAACACCTGGCCGCGGCAAGCCGGCTCCAGAACCGCTACCACTACGTGCTCGTCGACGAGTTCCAGGACACCAACGACGCGCAGTTCAAGCTGCTTCGCCTACTCGTCGAGCCGCACCGGAACATCACCGCGGTCGGTGACGACGACCAGTCCATCTTCGCCTGGCGCGGCGCGACCCTTGGGAACTTCGACGCGTTCCGGACCACCTATCCCGACGCCGCGGTCGTGACGCTCGTCCAAAACCGCCGCTCGTCGCAGGGGCTGCTCGACGCCGCGTACCGCCTCATCCAGCACAACCCCGAGCGTCTCGAGACGCGCCTAGGTATCGACAAGCACCTTCAGGGTCGCGCCGAAGGGGCCGATGTCGAGGTCGATCACATCCAGAAGGTGAGTGGCGCCGACGAGGCCGAGCAGGTCGCGGACGTGATCGCGCGCGAGGCGCTGCGGCACCAGCGCCGCTATGGCGACTTCGCCATCCTCGTGCGGAACAACAGCGACGCGATCCCGTTCCTCAACGCGCTCGCTCGTCGCCAGATCCCCGCGCACTTCTCCGGCGGGGGACAGCTCTACGAGCGACCCGAGATCCGCCTTCTCATCTCGTTCCTCTCGGCGGTTGCGCTGCCCTCTGACTCGCGCCATGTCTACCACCTCGCGGTCTCGTCGCTCTACGCGTTCCCCGCGGTCGAGCTCGCGCGCGCGGCGGAGGCGAGCGGCCGCCGCCAGCGTCCCCTGCGCGAGGTCTTCGAGGAGATCGCCCGCGCGGAGTCGGGCTTCACGGCCGAGGCGACGGCGGCCGCGAAGTCGCTCTGCGAGGATCTCGCGGGCTACGCGCAGCGGGCAACGGAGCTCACCACGGCGGAGCTGCTCTATGAGTTCCTCGAGCGCTCGAAGCTCCTCGCCCGGTACCTTGACCCGGACTCGGCGCTGGCGGAGGAGCAGGGGCAGAACGTGGCGAAGTTCTTCCGCCTGGTCCACTCGGCTGCGCGCACCCTGCCCACCGACCGCGCCTCGTTCTTCGTTCCCTATCTCGAGTTGCTGCGCGAGGCCGGAGATGATCCGGTCGCCGCCGACTTCGAGGCATCGACCGAACGAGTGAACGTGCTTTCGATCCACAAGGCGAAGGGCCTCGAGTTCCCGGTGGTCTTCCTCGTCCACTGCACGGACGAGCGGATCCCTGGCTCGATGCGCGCCGATGCTCTGCCTCTGCCCGAGGCACTGGCGAAGTCGCCGCCCCCGTCGAGGGAGAACCACATCGCCGAGGAGCGGCGGCTGACGTACGTGGCGATGACGCGCGCGAAGGACACCTTCTATTTCACGAATGCCGTCGACTATGGCGGGACCCGCGCCTTCCGGCCCAGCCGCTTCATCGGCGAGGCGCTGGGCCGGCAGCCCGAGCGCATCTCAGCCCGGCTCGCGGCCTACGAGGAGCTCCAGCGTTTCCAGGTCCCCGCCGAGGAAGCGGATGCGCCGCTGCCGGCGCTCGGACCCGACGACGTGCTCACCGTCTCCTACAGCGACATCGACGACTACCGCCGCTGCCCGCTTCTCTACCGCTTCAAGCACGTCCTGCAGATCCCGGTACTCCCGACGCCGCCGATGATCTACGGGCTTGCGCTACACGAGGCGGTGAAGGACTACCTCCGCCGCAAGCGAGAAGGGGATCGGCCCAGCCTCACCGATCTCCAGGCGACATTCCGCGCGGCCTGGCTCGCCGAGGGGTTCATCAGCCCCGAGCATGAGACCGAGAGATTCCAGGCCGGACTCGAGGCCCTCCGGCGTTTCCACGAGCAGGAGCGCTCGCAGCCCGCTCCGGATCTGGTCGAGCAGCGCTTCTCCTTCATGCTTGGTCGGGACCGCGTGGTCGGCAGGTGGGACCGCGTCGATCAGACGGCCGAGGGCGCGAGCGTCGTCGACTACAAGTCGACGGCGATCGATGAAGGAAGCGACAAGCCGCAGCAGGCCGCGAACCAGGATCTGCAGTTGCGGCTCTACGCGCTGGCGCATGAGAAGATGTACGGCACTCGGCCTGCGGAAGCCGCGCTTCACTTCCTCGAGACGGGGGAGCGCGGCGTCATCAAGCCGACCGACAGCGACATGAGCGTCGTTCGCACTGTCGTCACCAGCACCGCGGCCAAGATCCGCGAGCGCGCGTTCGCGGCGGCGCCGATCAAGGGCGTCAAGACCTGCCAGCAGTGTCCCTATCACCAGATCTGTCCGAGCTCACTGACCATCCGCTAGCAAGCCCGTTTGTCTCTGTGCAAAGACGCTGCTATCAGATTTGGTATCAGCGCTCGGGCGAGAGCAGGAATGCGGTGAGCGAGTCGATCTGCTCATCCGTGAGCGAGAGGTCGGGCATCAGCGCGTTGTAGCCGGTGACGCGATACGCCCCGGGCTCGCGCAGTGACTGACGGACGTAGGCGCGGGCGTCAAGACCGGGGACGCGTGTCGCCGCGCGGTCCGCGACCGCCGTGAGATCGGGGCCGACCTGCATGCGTGCGTTGGGGAAGGAAGCGTGCATGTGACAACCGGTGCAGCCCTTGGTGGCGAAGAGGAGCGCGCCGCGACCACTCGTGACGCTAGGAGCAAGAACCGGAGCAGTGTTGCCGGTGCGGGTCTCGGCGGAGCTCGCCGCATTCCCCGTCTGGGGTGAGAGGCTCGCCGCTGTCAACAGCGCGGCGAGTGTCCCGTAGGCGGCAAGCTCCGCGATCGACCTCAACATTGGACTCAGGTGGACGCTCGAGTGCGACGCGCGGTGCGCAGCATGGTCACGAATCGCCAGACGAACATCGCCGCGGCGGCCGCAGCGGCGAAGGGCAGAGCGGACCTCACGGGGTCGCCGCTTTGCGCAACCGGCGCCGATGCCGGTGCTGCCGCCACTGCGATGCCCTTCTCAGCGGAAGCAGCTTTGGCGGCGGCAGCAGCATTGTCCGCCGCGGCTGCCTTATCAGCAGCAGCGGCCTTATCCACGGCAGCGGCCTTGTCAGCGGGAAGTGCCTTATCCGCAGCGGCCTTGTCTGCCGCAGCCTTGTCTGTGGTCGCTGCCTTGTCCTTATCAGTGGTCGACGTACCTGCCGCCGCGAGGACAGCGAGTGTTCCGAGGTCCTGCGCCGCGAATGGCGTCTGCGTGACCTGCCAGGTGTACGTGCCACCGGCGGGGAAGTAGACGCTGGCCACGTAGTGGCCGACGTCGCCCTGAGATCTACCCGGGAAAGAAAGCGTCCTACCGGACGTCGCGACGGCGAGGATCTCGGTCTTGTCGACATTGATCGCCGTTACGCCGTGCTGACGGATCGTGTACCCGAGCTTGAACTCTTGACCGGAAACGAACTGGCCCGGCATGTCATCGAACGTCGTGACAGCCCAGCCTCCGGCAAGCCCGGGCGAACCGAAGACTCCGAGCGATAGCGCGAGGACCGCGAGGAGCGTTGTGAGTGAGCGCATGCCTGACCTCCGTCGTGATGCGGATTGGCGACGCGGCCCACGCCACCTGCATGCCATACAAGTCGGCGGGCTCGCGGTTCCCGTACCTGCGCAAAGACGCGCCGCCCTAAGCGGTGAGGACCTCCGCCGAGCGTCTGGCGGGATGGACGAACGCGACCAGGAGGGTCAGCGCGATGACCATGTTGATCGCGAGCATGAAGAAGATCCCCCTGTAGCCGAGGTTGAGCGCATGGGCGTTGAGGAACAGCTCAGCCGCGACGAAGACCGAAAGCGGGATCGCCACCGACTCAGCCGCGGCCTTCAGGCCGGCAAAGATGCCGGACTCGTCGGGGTCGATGAGCGAGGTGAGCAAGGGCCACGAAACGGCGCTCTGCGCGCCGTTACCGATGCCGGCAAGAATGACCACGGCGATGGTTTCCGGGAGCTCGCGGATGACCGTGCCGCCGAAGGCCGCGACGACCAGGATCGCCCAGCCCACAGCCAGCACGCGCTTCTGCCCGTAGCGATCCGCCAGGCGACCGAAGCCGATCGCCGCGACCGCCGTGACCAGAAGGGCCAGAGCGTCGAGCGCCAACGCCACTTGGTCGGTGAGGTGGATGTCCTCGACGAGGAAGAGCGTCAGGTAGGGAAGCACGGCACTGAACCCGAAGAAGAAAACGAAGAGTGTCCCGAGGAAGCGCAGCGCCTGAGCGTGACTCAGGGCCACGCGGAAGTAGGTGCGCAGCGGTACGTGCTCGGCGCGCTCCGCGACCTCATGTCGCTCACGGATCCCGGCGACGGTGACGCCGAACGTGGCCAGCATCGTGACGGCGACAGCCACGTAGACCCAACTCGGCACGCCGGTGCCCTGCGTCATCACGACGATCACCCCGAGGAAGCCCACCTGCCCGAGGAACTGGATTCCCTGCGAGAGGCCCGACAGGACGCCGCGCTGGTGCAGCGGCGTGATGTCGGCGAGCAGCGCCGCATAGGGGTCGATAGCGGCGTTGAAGAAGATCGAGAACAGGAAGATCGATATCGCGAGCGGCACCAGTGACTGCGCTGAGCCGGCGGCAACGAGAAAGAACGCCGCCGACAAGGGGATGCAGATCGCGATGAACGGACGCCGTCGGCCGAAGCGCGTCCAGATGCGGTCGGACGCGGCGCCGACGGTCGGCTGGATGACGACGCCCTCGATGCTCCGGGTGCTCGAGAGGAGTCCGGTGATCAGGTCGGGCGCGCCGACTGCCTTGAGGACCAGCGGCAAGAGGAAGTTGTTGAACGCATAGAAGGCGCCCGAGCCGATCGATCCGGCCGAGTAGATGAGCATCGTGCGCAGGCTGATCTCCACAGCGCAGTGGAGCCTATGTGCGACCATAATTGAGTGCAAAGAGCCAGCCGAACGATAGAACAGATGTTTTACTGTGGGCTCAAGACGTGGGACAATCGCGGCGAGGATGGACGTCGAATGGACATGAGCTTCGCGCTCGCTGCCGGCGCGCTCGCCGTATCGGTCGTTGTACTTGCCGTGCTGCTGTCGCGCCGCGGGGCGGTGACGGACGCCAGTGCCGCGCCCGCTTACGAGCTTCTGCGGGCGAGCATCGCGGAGCTCCGCACATCCAACGCGAGCGCGATGGGCGAGCTTCGCACCGAGGTGCAGCGAACGCTCGGCGCGACTGAGCAGCAGGTGATGACGCAGACCGGTGCGACGCAGCGATCCCTCCATGACCTCTCGCGGCAGCTCGGCGTGCTCAGCGAGCAAAGCACCCGCGTCGGCGAGCTGGCGAAGGACATCGGCTCGCTCCAGGACCTGTTGCGCGCGCCGAAGCCGCGTGGCGGATTCGGCGAGCTCATGCTCGAGCGCCTTCTTCAGGACTGCCTGCCCGCGAGCGCGTACGAGATCCAGTTCACGTATCGCGACGGCTCGCGTGTCGACGCGGTGGTGCACTGCGCGAACCGTCTCGTGGCGATCGACGCGAAGTTCCCGAACGAGTCGTACACCCAGATCGCCGCCGCGACGGACGAGGCCGATCGGACACGTCGCCGCCGCGCATTCCTCCAACAGGTGCGCCGGCACATCGACTCGGTCGCGCGCTATGTGTCGCCGCAGGACGGCACCATCGACTATGCGTTCATGTATCTGCCGTCCGAGGCGATCTACTACGAGGTCATGACCCGCGAGGGCGCGGACGAGCCCGATCTCGGAACGTATTGCCAGGAGCAGCACGTCATCCCGGCTTCGCCGAACACGCTTCTCGCGTACCTGCAGGTCGTCGCGCTCGGCATCCGCGGCCTCGCGATGCAAGAGCGCACTCGAGAGCTGCAGCAGAGCATCGCGCAGGTCCGCCGGGAGTTCGAGCGCTTCGTCGGGCTGCATGACCAGCTGGGCACGCACCTCGACCACGCGATGAAGAAGTTCGACGAGACCGAGCGCGCGCTCGCGCGCGCGTCCGGCGCGATCGAAGGCCTCGCGCAGGTCCCGCTCGCCGCGGGCGGGGAGCAGGCCGAGCTGCCGCTCGGCGACAGCGGCGAAGAGGGCTAGCGATCCGACGCATCCTGGCACTCGTCGCGGTGGCGAGCGCGCTCATCGCCGCGGGAGCGGTGGTCGCGATCGACCCGGACGTTCCGCTCGCCGTTGGGCTCGTCATCGCCGCAGTGGCGGTGTGTTCCGGGGCGATCTCGGCCGTACTTCTCCTCTCCGTTCCCGCGTCCGAGGGCCGTCGGAGCCAGCGCGCAGTCGCACCGGCGCTGCGTCGCGGCATCGAGGTCACGGCGATCGTCGGCCTGCTGCTCGTCCTGCGCGTCGTGGACGGGCTCACGCTCATCACCGGCGGCTTCATCGTCTTCGGCTTTCTCGTCGCCGAGGTCATCCTCTCGGCGCGTCCAAGAGCCGCTTCGCGCTAACCTCGCCACACCGATGGAGACCGCCGAGCTCAAGGCCCGCGTGGCCGAGCGCGTCGATGCGCGCGCGGGCGCGCTTGACGAGCTGGCGATTCGCATCCACGAACGCCCCGAGCTCGCCTTCGAGGAGCGCTTCGCGTCCAGCGCGCTCGCGGATCAGCTGACGAGCGAAGGCGCGACGGTGACGCGTGGCGCCGGCGGGCTCGAGACCGCGTTCGCCGCGGAGATCGGGAGCGGCGCGCCGGTCGTCGCGATCCTCGGCGAATACGACGCCCTGCCCGGGATCGGCCACGCCTGTGGCCACAACCTCATGGGGACCTCCGCCAGCCTGGCGTTCCTGGCTCTGCGCGACGTCGCATCCGAGCTGCGCGGTCGAGTGCGCATCGTCGGGTGCCCGGCCGAAGAGCGCGGCAACGGCAAGGTCAAGCTGATCCGCGCGGGCGTGTTCTCCGACGTTGACGCCGCGCTCATGTACCACCCCGGCGACCGCGACGAGATCGACCCGCTCATGCTCGCGATGGTCACGCTCGAGGTCGAATTCATCGGCAAGGCGGCGCATGCCGCGGCCGAGCCGGATCAGGGGCGCAACGCGCTCGACGCCGTGATGCTCGCCTGGACTGCGCTCTCGGCACTTCGTCTCACGGTCCGCAGCGACTCGCGCTTCCACGGGATCATCACCGACGGCGGCAAGGCGGCGAACATCATTCCGGACCGCGCCGCCGCGACCTTCATGGTCCGCTCGCCGGAG
>JBGPZT010000195.1:0-4104 GCA_041493915.1 Candidatus Limnocylindria bacterium | reverse complement strand
CGGACGATTCGACGGTCCAGATCGTCCTCAAGACGCCCTACTCACCGCTCCTCAACAGCCTCACCCTGAATCAAGGACGCATCGTCAGCCCCGAGGCCGTGAAGAAGTACGGGAAGGACTACGGCCAACATGCGGTCGGGACCGGCCCGTTCAAGCTCGTCGAGTGGCAGCACGGCGTTCGCGTCGTGGTGGAGCGCAACGACGACTATTGGGACGGCGCGCCGCTCCTCGACAAGATCGTCTTCCGTCCCATCCCCGATGAGCAGACCCGCTTCACCGAGCTCAAGTCCGGAAATGCCGACGCCATCGTGGACGTCCCGCCGGACAACGTGGCGCAGGTCAAGTCCGACAACCACTATCAGTTCATCGAGCAGCCGGGGCCGCACATCTGGTGGGCCACCTTCAACCTGGGCAAGAAGCCCTTCAGCGACCTCCGCGTGCGGCAGGCCGTCATGTACGCGACGAATCGCGACGCGATCGCGAAGGACATCTTGAAGGGCACGGCGACGACCGCGAACGGTCCGATCCCGCCCTCGATCAAGTGGGCGTACACCGACGATGTCACGAAGTACCCGTACGACCAGAACAAAGCGAAGCAGCTCCTCGCGGACGCCGGATACCCGAACGGCTTCACCGCGGTCTTCTGGATCCCCGAGTCGGGCTCGGGCATGCAGTCACCAAAGAGCATGGCCACCGCGATCCAGGGCGACCTCGCGAAGGTCGGCATCAAGTTGGACATCAAGACCTTCGAGTGGGGCGCCTACCTGACGAAGTACAACGCCGGGTTCGGGACCGAAGCCGACATGGGGGCGATGTCCTTCATGCTCGACCCCGGTGACCCGGCACCCTACCTCGGTCTCGTGGCGGACAGTGCTGCGGCCGCGCCGAACGGGTTCAACGCGGGCGGCTACAAGAGCAGCACGGTCGACCAACTGCTTCGCCAGGCGGTCGCAACGACCGACCAGGCCCAGCGAGGCAAGCTCTATCAGCAGGTCGAGCAAGAGATGGCAAAAGACCTGCCATGGCTCTTCGTCGACAACCAGATCCAGAACGCCGCGATCACGACGAAGGTGCACAGCTTCAAGCTGCACCCGTCGTTCTACATCTTCTTCGACAAGATCTGGGTCGACTGACAAGGTGAGGTGCCTCGAGCGGTACGCGGGCTCGGGGCACCTCAGCCTCACGGACTGATCGATGCGCCGCTACATCTTGCAGCGCGTGCTCGGGCTGGTCGGCGTGCTCTTTGGCGTATCGATCGTGCTGTTCGTTGCCCTGCACCTCGCCCCAGGCGATCCGGCGCAGCTGCTGCTCGGGCCGCTGGTCCGTCCTGACGACCTGGCGCGGCTGCGGCAGGAGCTCGGCCTCGATCAGCCGCTTCCGGTCCAATACCTCATCTGGCTCGGCCACCTGCTCCAGGGCGATCTCGGCCGGTCCATCTCATCGCATCGGCCGGTCCTGACGGAGGTCGTCGAGCGATTCCAAGCGACGGCATTGCTTGCCGGCGCGAGCCTCCTCATCAGCGCGGTCGTTGGGATCTCGGTCGGTGTGCTGGCCGCGGTCAATCGAGGCGGTCGGATCGATCGCGTCTCCATGCTGCTCGCGCTGCTCAGCATGAGCACGCCGTCATTCTGGCTCGGCATGGTCCTCATCATCGTGTTCTCGTTGGTGCTCGGCGTGCTGCCGGGCAGCGGGATGATCTCCCCGCGCGGAGATGGCGGCATCCTCGATGTCCTCGCGCACCTCGTCCTTCCCGCGATCACGCTCGCCGCAGTTCCCACTGCAGTGATCTCTCGGCTCACACGTTCGAGCATGCTCGAAGTGATCGAGCAGGATTACGTGCGGACCGCACGCGGAAAGGGACTGTCGGAGCGCCTCTTGGTCATCCGCCACGTCATGCCGAACGCCCTCATCGGCGTCGCGACCTTGGTCGGGATCGAAGCCGGCTATCTCCTCGCGGGCGCCGTCCTCGTGGAGACCGTCTTCGCGTGGCCGGGCCTCGGTTCCTTGCTCGTCACGAGCATCCTCAAGCGCGACTTTCCGCTCGTGCAGGGGGGTGTGATGCTCATCGCCCTGACCTACGTCCTCATCAACCTTGCGACCGACCTCGCCTACGCGTATCTCGACCCGCGGATCCGGTATGGCTGAGGTCATCGAGAGTGCCCGACCACGACGACTATTGCTGCGCCGGATCGCCCGCGACCGCTGGATGATGGCCGGTCTCGCGATCGTCGTCGTGATCGCCGTGCTGTCGATCCTCGCTCCGCTCTTGCCCCTGCCCGACCCCGACGCGACGGATCCTGCCCGCCGCCTTGCCGCTCCGGGCGAACTCGGGTTCCCCCTCGGGTCCGACCAGCTCGGCCGCGACCTCTTGAGCAGGCTCGTCTGGGGCGGGCGCATCTCGCTCATCATCGGGTTCGTCTCGGCCGGCCTCGCGCTCATCATCGGCGGCGCGCTCGGCCTCATCTCCGGGTATTTCGCGGGGATCGTGGACAACCTCGTCATGCGCGTCGTCGACACGCTGATGGCATTCCCCTACGTGCTTCTCGCGATCCTCCTGGTCGCCGCTCTTGGCCCCGGGCTGGTCAACGCGATGCTCGCGGTGGCGATCGCGAACGTGTCGTTCTACGCGCGTGGTGTGCGCTCCGCCGTACTCCTCATTCGCGGCCAGGAGTACGTCGAGGCGGCGCGGGCGGTCGGTGCGACGAGTCTGCACATCATCACGCGGCAGATCCTCCCCAACGCCCTCCCGACCGCGCTCGTGGCGGCGAGCCTGAACGTCGGATGGATGATCACCGAGACCGCCGGCCTGAGCTTCATCGGTCTCGGTGCGCAGCCGCCGACGGCGGACTGGGGCACGATGCTCGCCGACGGACGCGCAGTCATCACCGTCGCCTATCACGTCGGCACGTTGCCGGGCATCGCGATCCTGGCTCTGGTGATCGGCACCAACCTCATCGGTGAGGGACTGCGTGACGCACTCGACCCGAGGTTCCGCGCCTAGCCAGGCGCCGGAGAGGCGCCTCTCGCCGTCCGGCCTCTCGTACGAGATCCACGGGTCCGGACCGGCATGCCTTGTCTTGCACGGCGGACCCGGGATGAGCTGCGGGCTCTGGCCGGCGCTCCGGGGACTCAGCGCATCGGCGCGACTGGTGCTTTACGACCACCGCGGCCACGGGCGCTCCGCAGGCGCGGTCCATCGGACGACACCGCTGGAAGTCCTCGCCGACGATGCGGCGCGGCTCATCCGTGAGCTGCGTCTCGGCCCGGTCGGCGTCCTTGGTCATTCCAACGGCGGGTTCATCGCCTTGCACCTTGCGCTGCGACATCCCCGTCTGGTCGCGAGGCTCGTCCTCGTGGATACCGCTGCCAGCGCCGAGTTCCGGGCGATCTCGCGGGAGAACGCGCGACGTCGCGCGACGCCCGCGATACTGCGGGCGCTGCGCTCACTGTGGGATCAGCGGATCCCGGACGCGACGACCTTCCGCCGGCTCTGGCGGACCGTTCAGCCGCTGTACTTCCATCGGCCCACGCCGGCGCGGGTGGAGCTCGTCACCGATCCGCTGCGATTCGACGTCGAGGCGCGCCGCCGGATCCTCCGCGCGTTCGACCGTTATGACCTGCGCCCGAAGCTGTCGCGGATCAGCGCCCCGACCCTGGTCGTCGTCGGCCGACATGACTGGATCACACCGCCGCTCTTCGCCGAGGAGCTGGCTCTCGCGATCCGGGACGCGCGCCTCGAAGTGTTCGAGCGGAGCGGGCACTACCCATTCGTCGAAGAACCACGCCGATTCGCGCGGCTCGTCGGGGAGTTCCTCACGGCCGGTACCTAGACGAAGATGTCGAGTGGGAGCACTGCCGACGCCACGAAATTGGGCACGTTGACGACGGAGCTGAGCCGGAGATCCACAGCCACGCTGGCGATGGCGTAGGCCTGCGCGCGGCTGAAGCCGCGATCCACGACGAGGTGGTCGATCATGGCCAGCATCGCGCGCTTCGCCGCGAGGCTGGCGTCTTCCGAGGTGTTCTCGCCATCCTCGGTCACCGAGATCCCCGTCGTGGCGAAGAACCGGCCCGCGGCCGCGAGGTCGGGAGCGGCCGGCTCGT
>JBGPZT010000165.1:0-5528 GCA_041493915.1 Candidatus Limnocylindria bacterium | reverse complement strand
TCGTGCATCTTGCCGGCCGAGCGCAGCGCCGCGACCACCTGCTCCGCCTCCGCGAGCGGAACGCGCGGGTCGTTCTCGCCCTGGAGGATCATCAGCGGCGACTCGATCTTCGACACGTGGGTGAGCGGCGAACGGTCGCGGTAGCGCTCGGCGTCGCGTTCGGGGTCGCCGAACTCGCGGACCAGGTACTCGCGAAGGTCGCCGCGGGTCGTGTCGTACATCGTCTTCCACGACACGACGCCGACCACAGAGACGCCGGCCGCCCACCGGTCGGGGTACATCGCGAGCGACATGAGCGTCAGGTATCCGCCGTAGCTGCCGCCGTAGATCCCGACGCGCTTCGGATCGGCGATGCGCTGCTTCGCGAGCCAGTCGAGGCCTTTCACCACGTCCTCGAGATCCTTGCCGCCCCAGTCCTGGCGATTCCCTTCTTGGAACTCGCGGCCGTAGCCCGTCGACCCGCGGATGTTCGGCGCGAGCACGACGTAGCCGTTGTTGGCGAACCACTGGCTCGCGCGGTCCCACCAGCGGTAATGCTGGCCCGTCGGTCCGCCGTGGACATGGACGACCGCCGGTGGCGGTCCGTCGCCACGGATGGCCTCGGCGTGCGGGATATAGAGGAGCGCGGGGATCTCGCTGCCCATCGCCCCGGGATAACGAACGTGGACCGGCTCGACCAGCGTCGCCGGGTCGATGCTTGCGGGCAGCGAGCGCGTCAGTCGGCGCGGCTCGGTCATGCGCTCGCGGGTGACGTACACGTCCCACGGCTCGCGCGCGCCGCTGAAGAGGTACGCCACGAGGTCGCCGTCGGGCCCGACGCGCATGGAGTTGTGGACGCCCGGTCGATCGGCGACGGCGTGGTCGGCGTGCGAGACGACGAACACGCGGCGGATCGACGCCTCCGCCTCCTCGTTATGGAGATAGACGACCGCGCGTCCGTCGGGCCGCCACGCCGGTGCCGTCTCGTCGAAGATGCTCTTCGTGAGCGGCTCGACGCGCTTCACCTGGTCACCCTCGAGCGTGGCGACCGCGACCTCGTAGCGTCGCCGCGTATTCGTCGTGAAGGCGATGCGCGATCCGTCCTCAGACCAGTCACCCTCGAACGACTCCCCGTCCACGTCGCGCGTCTCGAGCTTCGTCGGCGTGCCGCCGTCGGCCGGGACGACGTAGAGGTCGCTGTTCGTGCGGACGCTCTCGCGCCGGGACGAGAAGAGCAGCCGCTTTCCGTCGGGCGACCAGCGCGGCTGCGCGTCGTCGAACTGACCGTCGGTGAGAGCGCGCTTGGCGCCCGTCGCGACGTTGATCACATGGATCGCGAAGCCCTTGCCGCCGGCGTTCGCGACGTACGCGATGCGCGACCCGTCAGGCGACCACGCGATCTCGCGATGCATCACGTCGGGCTCGTTCGTGAGGTTCCGCTCCGTCTCGCCGTCGCGGTCGACCAGCCAGATGTCGAAGCGCTCGTCACCACCGCGGTCGCGGAGGAACGCCAGCTGCTTCGCATCGGCCGACCAGCGCGGCGACACCGACCGTTCCTTCGCGTCGGTGAGCTGGTAGATCCGCTCGCGCTCGATCGGCGCGCTGTAGATCTCAAATGCCCCGCTCTTATTCCATGCGAACGCGACCTCGGCACCGTCCGATGAGAGATCGATGCCGCCCCACACGTAGTCGACGTAGGGCGAGCCGACCAGATCCTCGATCGGGACGTGGCGGAACCGCGCGCCGAGCGGTCGCGGCTTGAACCCGGCGGCCTCTGGAACGATATCGGTCGCCGGGTTCGCGATCGTCGTCGGTGGCCGCTCGGTGGACGTTGCCCGCCAGTCCTCGGCGAACGGCTTTGGTCGCACACGCTGCTCGCGCGGCGCAGCGGGCGGCGCGCCCGCGCCATCACCGGCGCGCGCGCCGTCACCGGAGACGGCGTCGCGAGCGGGCGACGGGCGCTTGGCTTTTTCGACGATCTCGCGCGTCGCGCTCGCGACCACCAGGGTCGCGGGGCCCATCGCCGCCTCGCGCGCGGCGGTGTCTTCCTTCGGAACGATGATGTCGTGGTGGTACATCTTGTCCTCGAGCCGGCCCTTGTAGGCGCGGTCCCACGGCGGCGGCAGTAGGATGCCGAACTGCTTGCGCGGCTTCGGCAGCTCGCGTTGCAGCTGCAGCAGCACGTCGCGGCCCGCGTTCCAGATCGGCGCGCGCTTCGATGACAGCACCGACGAGAACGCGAGCGGGATGAGTTGCTTCGCTCCCTCGCTCGCGAGATCGAGGTCGCCGCTGAAAAGGACGCCGCCGGACTTGCGCACGAGAACGACGGTCGCGCCGCGCCCCTCGCCCGTCACGCGGAAAACGCGGGTGTCCGGCCGCACCAGGTCATCGGGCTTCAGAACGAGGTCGGCGCCGCCGGTGACCGCCGCGGCGTCGTCCTCGTGCACCGCGATCTGGACACCGAGCGTCTCGCGATAGCGATGCGCCTCAGCAGCGCGAGCGGCATTCGTCGCGAGCAGAAGCGAAGCCCGACCGGCACCCTGGATGAGCCGCAGCGCGCGTTCGCTGAACGGCGGGATGTCGATGAGGAGGTTGCCGCGCGCCGCATCGAAGACGATGTATTGACGCTCGTCGTCGAGCGGCGTGTAGAGCTCGAAGATCCACGAACGAAGCTGCTGAATATCCATGAAAAGCCGGGCTATCGTATGTCGCGCGGCTTCGCCGCGCTCATCTGCTAGGCGTGTGCGCTTCGCGCACGCCGCAGTAGAAGTTCGGGCAGCACGAGCGCTCCCTCGACGCGGGCCAGACCGCGCGTCGCTTCGAGACGCGCCGTCGTGCGTTCGGTCTGCTCGTCGTCCCAGTCGAACAGGCGCTTCACCTGTTTCGTCGTGACGCCGCCCGCGAGCTCGAGCAGTCGACGAAGCAGCGTCGTCATCGCGTCGTTCGACGAGATCCGCTCCGCGCTCTTCACGGTCTCGGGATAGCGGCGGACGAATAGATCGTAGGTGTAGTTGTAGTCCTCGCGACCCTCACCGACCGCCTTCACGCGCGCGACGTACATGAGACGCTGCAGCTCCTCCACCGCTCTCGCGTAGTCGGCCTTCCCCTCCTGTGAGGTGATGCCGAGGTCGGCGCGCATGCGCTTGGTCTGCGTCTCGCCGCGCTGCGCGAGGTGGTCGATGACGCGGCGGGCGATATCGGAGAGTCGCCCGGCGCGGACGTCCTCCAGATGGTCGTCGGCCTCCCCCGCCCGCCCGAAGGTCGCGTAGAACGTGGGCAGCATCTTCATCGAGACGAACGTCGGCTTGCGGACGAGCAGCTTCCCGTAATAGAGACGCTTCGCCTCGGGCAGCTCGTCCTTCCACCCCCACATCCAGCCCCACTTGCGGTCCTCGCTGTTCGTCGACAGGTGGTCGAAGCACGCCGGGATGGGTGCGTCGCCCGTGCGCAATGTGAACGCGAAGCAGAACCCGAACGCGTCCACCATCTCCACGAGCTGGTCGGCGTTCCGCACGCGGTGGCCGCGACTGCGCTTCGCGCGGTGCGCCGCGAGCAGGTCGTCGAGCGCCATCGATGCTCATACTGTGCGGCAATGGGTCTGAGGGTGGGGATCGTGGGGACCGGGTTCGGTGCGCGCGTGCAGGTCCCGGGCTTCCGCGCCGCCGGGTTCGAGGTCACGTCGATCTGCTCGGCGCATCCGGATCGTGCTCGTGCGGCCGCCGAGCAGGCCGGCATCCCCGTCGCCGTCGACTCGGTGAGCGATCTCGTGGGCCGCGACGACGTTGACGTCGTAAGCGTGACGTCGCCGCCGACGCTGCACCGCGAACACACGCTCGCGGCGCTCGCCGCGGGAAAGCACGTCATCTGCGAGAAGCCGATGGCGCGCGATACCGGCGAGGCGCGCGAGATGCTCGCCGCGGCCGAGCGCGCTGGTGTGGTGCACGCGATCGACCACGAGTTCCGCTACGCGCCCGCGCGGTCCAGGGTGAAGGAGCTCCTCGAGGCAAGCGCGATCGGTGAGATTCGGCTCGCGCTGGTGATGGAGATGACCGGGATGCTCGTTGACCCGACGCGGCCGCGTCAGGAATGGTGGCTGCGGCGCGACCGCGCCGGCGGCCTTCTGGGCGCGATCGGGTCGCACTGGATCGATTCGCTCATCTGGTGGCTCGGCGCAGTCGACCGCGTGTCGTCCGAGCTCGGGATCTCAGCGCGGATGCGACCCACGACCGATGGCGGTTCTGTGCGCGTGACCGCCGACGACACCGCGCAGCTGCTGCTGCGCATGAGCAGCGGTGCGATCGCGACGATCCAACTCTCGAGCGCGGTCCACCATCCCTCGCGTCGCGTGATCCTCTACGGCGGCGACGGCACGATCGTCCTCGGCGGCGACGGCCGCGTCCTGTTCGCGCGCGGATCGGGCGCGCTCGACGAGATCCTCCCGGCGACCACGAGCGACGGCGCGTTCCCCGAGCTCGCGCGTCGGGTGCGCGAACACATCGAGGCCGGCCCGACCGGGAAGGCCGATGCGCCGCATCCGACGTTCGCCGACGGGCTGCGTGTGCAGGAGGTCATGGACGCGGCGTACCGCTCCGCCGAGGTCGGCGGCCCCATCGCCGTCGCTAGCTGAGGAACAGGGCGACGATGCCGGCGACGATCGCGACGGTCATCGCGCGGCGCGAGCTCCGATGCAGCGACTGGAATTCCCGGCGCATGGGCGCATCGTCGCGGAGGTCGTCCCAGTCGGGCGTCTGCGCTCTGATCGTGCGCGCGAGCGGATTCGCCCACGCGCTCGCGTAGAGCGTCGCACCGCAGAGCACGAGGAGCGCGAGCCAGCGCAGGACGAGGCGCGTCTCGGGCACGCCGGTCACCTCGAACGCCGTCGCCTTGAGGACGCTCGCCACGACGATGAGGACGACGCAGACGATCGCGAGCCCGTCGTAGCGGCCGAGGACGGCGCCGAAGACCGCGCCCGCCTCGCCGCGCGAACGGACGGACGCGAAGATCGCCGGTGCCGCCGCCGCGCCAAGGACCACCGCGCCGCCGACAAGGACCGCGAGCGCGAGGTGATACACGAACTGGAGCGTGTCGAAGTAGATCGTTTCCACGCGTGCATGATGCCCAGGGGGAGGGGCCCCTGTTTAGCGAGCGCAGCGAGCGTAAGGAATTTCCGAGCGCAACGGTCGGTTTAGACTCGCGACAAGGGAGCACGAATGCCGACCTATCGCGACTACTTCGCCGAGATCAAGAAGCGGGTCAAGGAAGCGACGCCGCAGCAGGTCGCTGACCTACTTCGCTCCGGCGACATCCAGCTCGCGGACGTCCGCGAGAAGAATGAGTGGGACGACGGGCATCTCCCCGGCGCTGTCCACCTGCCCAAGAGCTACGTCGAGCAGTGGGCGGAGGACCGCATCCCCGACAAGGACAAGACCACGATCCTCTACTGCGCGGGCGGCGTCCGCTCCGTGATGGCCGCCGACACGCTGGCGAAGCTCGGCTACGGCCACGTCATCTCGATGTCCGGCGGGTTCAACCGCTGGAAGGACTCCGGG
>JBGPZT010000186.1:0-4503 GCA_041493915.1 Candidatus Limnocylindria bacterium | reverse complement strand
GGACGCGACAGCACGTCGGGGTGGAAGGCGATGGCGACGGGCTTCGATCGCTTCAGCACGCGCTGTGCCTGGCGCAGGCCGTCCTCGAGCGAATGGACGCTGTCGATGACGACGCAGCCATCGCCCAGCTCGGCCTCGAGCTGCGGGACGATGTTCATGCCATGCTCCGACACGTCCTGGAGAGGTGCGTTGCCGATGGACATCGTCGAGTTCAGCGCGATGAGATAGATGGCCGGGATGTTGTGCAGCTTCGCGTCGGTCATCCCGCTGCCGCCGAGCTTCGTCGCGGCGCCGGTCGTGGTGACGCAACCTGCGACGCGGCCCGTCGCGTACCAGTGACCGAGCGGCGCGAAGCCGGCGACGTACTCGCCCATCGTGAGCATCCGGGAGACGCCGTCGCGCGAGTGCGACAGATCGGTGTACGGCTCGAGGTGCTTCGCGACGTGCACGACCCCACCGCCGTTCACGCCGGCAAAGAAGGAGACGCCCCAGGAGCGCAGGACGTCGATCAGCACCTGGTTGCCGCTCGTCTCGAGCCAGGGTGTCGCGCGCTCGCGCTCTTGGCGCTGGACGGTCACCGCCACTGTTGTCTCCCTTCCTTCACCGAAATGAAGAAGGCCTCCCTTTTTCGGGAGGCCTTTGTGTTGCGCTTGCTGCGAGGTGTGAGCCGCTACCCTCCCGAACGGACGTACGCCCTCTCAACGAGGACGATGCCAATAAGCGAAAGGATGAAGCGGGCGAATTCCATGTCCGGACAGTGAACGCGGCGGGCCGTAGGGCGGTCAACCCCCGCCAGGGTGGATTGTGCAGCGCGCACTAGTGCGGGCCAGTGCGCCGTCCGTACACTCACGCGCCGATGCAAACGCTCATCCTGGGAGCACCCGGCTCCCACGACGCCTCCGCGGTCGGGAACAAGGCCGCGAACCTTGCCCGGCTGGCCGCGCACTTCCGAGTTCCGCCGGGTTTCTGCATCGATACCTCCGTCTACCAGACGCTGGGCGCCGCCGCCGAACAGGACGGTCCTGAGCGAGCTGAGCTGCGCGACATCGTCGCGAACGGGTATCACACGCTCGGGCAGGAGATCGGCGCGGAACCCCTCGTGGCGGTGCGCTCCTCCGCGATCGGCGAGGACGGGACCGAATCCTCCTTCGCCGGCCAGTACGAGACGATCCTGAGCGTCCGAGGCACCGACGCGGTGACGGACGCGGTCCTCGAGTGCTGGCGATCGGCGACGAGCGGGCGGGCGATCGCGTATCGCACGGCTCGTGGTATCGATGCGCCGCCGCGCATCGCCGTACTGGTCCAGCAGATGGTCCAGTCCGACGTGTCGGCCATCGCCTTCGGCGTGGATCCGGTCACGCAGGACCGCACCGCCGTCGTGATCGACGCCGCGACCGGGCTCGGCGATCGGATCGCATCGGGTGAAGTCACACCCGATCGCTACGTCGTTCGTAAGAGTGACCTCGCCTTGGTCGTGCGAGCCGAGAGCGGCGCGCTCAGCGACACGGACACGCGCGCCATCGCGCAGCTCGTCCTCGACCTCGAAGATCAAAACGACGGCGCGGTCGACGTGGAATGCTCGATCGCCGAGGGCAAGCTGTACCTGTTGCAGTGCCGCCCGGTCACGACGCTGACGGGCACCTTTCCCGTCGAGTGGCGTGACCCGCGAGATGCCGAGCTTCACTGGCGACGTGACGACGCGCACTTCAGCGGCCCGGTCCCGCGGCTCCTCGGCGAATACGTCAACAACGCGGCCCACTTCGGCATGGCCAGACGCGCCGAGTTCTTCGATGCGCCTGTGCTGATGCGGCTCGAGGGATTCAACGGTCGCAGGTACCACGCCGTCCAGCCACGGTATCCGCGCGAGGAGCTCGCGACGCGCATGCGCGATGCGACCGCACGCATCCGCGCCTTCACTCGTGGACTTCGCCGCATCTGGGACGAGGAGTGGCTGCCGCACCTGCTCGCGACGTACGAGTGGATGCGCGGACTCGACCTCGAACACGCGCCGCTCGCGAGGATCGCCGACGCCTGCGAGGAGCTGTGGCCGCGCGTCAACGAGATCTGGCGCATCCACATGCTCACCGTCGGACCGGCCTACGTGTTGATGGACGAGCTCGCCGAAACGCACGAGCGGCTCACCGGCGGCAACGCGGTGGACGCGTTCAAGATGACACAGGGTCTTGCCGAAAGCCTGCAGCGGCTGGAGCGCGATATCCATCACCTCACCACCCTCGCACGCACAACGCCCGCGGTCGCCGAGGGGCTGAGCGCTGGTGCCATTACGACGCTCGAGGAGCTACGGGCGACGCGTGGCGGCACACCGCTCGCCGATGCGATCGGCCCGTTCCTCGAGACCTACGGCAATCTGGGGCACGCGGGCGAAGACATGCGAGCGCTCCCGTGGGCTGACGACCCGCCGCTCCTCCTCGCGGAGCTCGGTCGACGGCTCGCGACGCCAGCCCAGGACCCCGACGCGCGCCATGCGCGGCTGGTCCGAGAGGGCGAAGCCATCGCGCAGCGCGTGCGCGAGACGCTGCGCGACCGACCGGCGGACCGAGCCGCGTTCGAAGAGATCCTCGAGGTCGCGCGAGCCGCGGGGCCGCTGACCGAGGAGCACAACTATTGGCTGGACCGTCAGATGCAGTCGAACGTCGGCCGCATGTTCCGCGTCATCGGTCGACGTCTCGCAGAGGCCGGCCGGATCGAGCGCGCCGAGGACGTATTCCACTTCGAGCTCGCCGAGATCATCGCTGCGCTGCGCGGTGGTCGCGACCTGCGCGCGCTCGAGGGAGAGCGCACTGCCGAGTTCGCGCGCTGGAGCCGGATGCGCGCGCCGATCACCATCGGCGCGCCCGCGCCGCCACTCGGCGCAGCCGGCTCGACCCGCGCCGACCTGATCCACCGCTCGCATCAGGACGAGGACGGGGTCCTGAAAGGCGTCCCCGCGTCTAGCGGTGTCCGTCGTGGCGCCGCGAAGCTCGTCTGGACCACTGACGATTTCAAGAAGATGAAGCCGGGCGATGTCCTGGTGTGTCGGTCGTCGAACGTGAGCTGGATACCGCTGTTCACGATCGCCGGAGCGGTTGTCACGGACGTCGGCGGCGCGCTGTCGCACGCCGCGGTCGTCGCGCGCGAGTTCGGCGTGCCGGCCGTCGTGGGCGTGGGTGTGGCCTTCGAGCGGCTGCGCGACGGCATGCTCGTCGAGGTGGACGGCGATCGCGGGACCGTGCGGCCGCTCTCGGGAATGACCGGCTTCAGGGAACAGCGCGACTAGGCGACCTCGATGCCCTCGCTTACGTGGGCGGTTCCCGGCAATCCCAGCGCCGCGAGCGACGCGAGCGCACCGCTCGCCGCCAGAACGCCGAAGAGCGCGGGCGCATTTGTCGTGTCGTTCGCGGCGAGCGCGACGCCCGCCACGATCGCGCCGAGCATCCCGCCGAAGTAGCGGCTCGTCGACACGACCCCGGAGGCGAGCGCGACGTAGCGCGCCGGCACAGCGTCGACCGCGGCGACACGCGTGGCCGGGAAGGTGAGTGAGACGCCGGCCCCGAGCACGAGCAGCGACGCGAGCAGCAGCGGGAACTGCGCGTGCGTGATGACCGCTCCCGTGGCAAGACAGCCGACCACGATGAGCAGTCCCCCGAGAGCCGGCGGCCAGCGCGCGCCGTAGCGATCGACGAGCCACCCCGTCGCCGGACCGAGCACCACCATGGCCGCGGACAGCGCGGTCAGCGCGAAGCCCACGAGCACGGTCGACGACGCATCGGCCGCGAGGAGCGCGGGGACCGCGAGCAGCGTCGCGTAGAGCGACAGATTCGCGAACGCGATCGCGCCGTTGGCCGCCGTGAACGCGCGGATACGGAACAGCGCGGGTGGGAGCGCGGCGTCGGGCTGCGCGAGCTCGTATCTGACGAAGAGAACCGCGCCGATGACGACCGCGACCGCAAGTGCGGCCGTTCCGCCGTCCAAGGCCCCGCGACCGAGGCTCGTGAGAAGCCAGGCCGCGGCACTCAGCACCACACCGAGGAAGACGACGCCGACGACATCGAACTTCGTCTCCGGTCGCGCGCGCTCCTCGGGGATCGTGGATCTCGCGAGCACGAAGGCCAGCGTGACGACGGGCAGATTGACGAGGAACACCAGCCGCCAGTCGATGGCCGTGAGCAGACCACCCAGGAGCGGGCCGAGCGTCGCGCCCGCGCCGGACACGGCGCCGGTGAGGCCGAAGTGCATCCCGGCACGCTCACCCGCGGCGCGCCGCAGGATCCCAAGACCGTTCGGGACGATGAGCGCGCCGGCCAGCGCCTGCTGCAAACGAAAGAAGGCGAGCGGCGCGAGGCCGACCGAGAGCGACGCGCCGACGGAGGCGATCCCGAAGTACAAGAGCGCGCCGAGCATCAATCGGCGGCGGCCGAATCGATCGCCGAGGCGCCCGCCGATCGGCTGCAGCGCGGCCATCGCGATGAGATATGTCGTGATGAGCCACGACGCGGCGGCGAT
>JBGPZT010000028.1:0-21471 GCA_041493915.1 Candidatus Limnocylindria bacterium | reverse complement strand
GGCCAGCCGCCAGTTCATCAGGAAGATGACCGCGACGCCCCCGGCCAGCGTGAGGACCTGCCCAAGGACCTGGATGATCGTTTGGGTGATGACGCCGTGGACGAGCGTCGCGTCGCTGGTCACATGCGACATCAGCTCGCCGGTCTTGCGGCGATTGAAGAAGGACAACGACAGGGACTGCAGGTGGCGGACGATCGCCATCCGCAGGTCGAAGATCACCCTTTCCCCGGTGTAGGCCATCACGAATTGACGCACGCCATCGATGACGGCGCGGACCAGGAGCACGACGATCAGGCCGAGGATCAGTAGGTCGAGGAATCCCGAATCTTTCAGGCCGAGATCGATCACGCGCTGCACGACCTGCGGCCATATCAGGCCGAGCGCGGTGGAGATGACGAGCAGCACCGCGGCGAAGACCAGGTTCCACTTATAGGGCCCGACGTACTTGAGAAGCCGCCGGTACATCGAGAGCGACGGCCGCTTGCCTTCCCCACGACCGCCCGGACCCCACATGAAGACGTGCATCCCGCCCGGGCCGCCCATACCCATCATCTGATCCAGCCTAGACCAGGGGCGATGGCGCGAAGTGTCGTGCTCGTCACTTCCCGAGCCAGATCTGCGTATAGGCCTCGACGCCGATCGGGTGCGGCACGAGGCCGTGCACCTTCTTCGTCGCCGCGACGAGCGCGTCGGCATGCATCAGCGGGATCCGCGTGGCGTCCTGCTGGATGAGCTTGGAGACCTGCTTGTAGAGCTCGGTCCGCTTGCTCGCGTCGGCCTCGTAGCGCGCGCGGCGCAGGAGCTCGCGCACGACGTCGCCGGCCCACGGCCCGCCATCGGAGAAGAAGGAGTCGGGATCTCCGCTGTCCCCGCCGGCTTCACCAAGCCACAGCGGCAGCCGCGACGCGTTCGAGTCGGCGCGGTACGCCGCGGCATCCTCGGTACGCAGCGTCGCTGTGATGCCGATCCTCGCGAGATCCGCGGCGACACTCTCCGCGACCCGCCTGGGATCGGGGTACTGCGCGCGCCACGCGGGCGGGTACCAGAGCTCCGTGGCGAAGCCGCTCGGTAGGCCCGCGTCAGCGAGCAGGCGCTTCGCGGCCGCGCTGTCGAGGCGGTAGAACTCGATGACGCTGTCGTCGTAGCCCAGCATGCCGGGTGCGAGGAGCTGCGACGCCGGACGGCCGGCCCAGTTGAAGAGGGTGGACACGAAGAGCGTCTTGTCGATGGCCATCGCGATCGCGCGGCGCACTTCCACCTTGTCGAACGGTGTGGCCGCCCCGGCGATCCCCAGATACGCCGCGCTCGCGGCGGGCCGCGGCAACAGCTGCAGATTCGGATCGGCCTTCACCGTCGAGAGCGATGCGACCGTGACGTCCCGGACCGCGTCGAGGCCGCCCGAGCGCAGCTCGGCGATGCGCGCAGTCTCGTCCCTGATCACGCGGAAGACGACGCGGTCCGCGTACGGCAAAGTGACGCCACGGGGGTCCTTCATCCAATACCCGGCGTAGCGCTCGAGCGCGATCTGCAGACCCGCTTGCCAGGCGCCCGGCCGGAAGGCGAATGGCCCGGTGCCGGACGCACCCGACGACGCCGGCGTGGACCAGCCCGCGGGATCGTCGCGCATCGATCTCGGGCTCACGATCGCGAAGCTCGGCATCGCGAGATCCGCGAGAAGCGGTCCGAACGGCACTCTGGTCGTGATGACCACGGTCCCGCTGTCCTTCGCCTCGACCCGCGCGATCACCGACGCATCGTCGAAGCCTTCGAGCAGCGCCGCATACGTGCGATAACGATCCCCGCCCGCCACGCCGCGCAGCGCGTGTGCCGCCTGACGCGCTCGATCGAAGTTCAGCACGACGGCCGCGGCGTCGAAGTCCGTCCCATCGTGGAACTTCACGCCACGCCGCAGCGCGAACGTCCACGCGCGCCCGTCGGGGGACACCGACCAGCTCTCCGCGAGCTTCGGCACGATCTTGAAGCCAGCCGGCTCGTAGTCCACGAGCGTCTCGAAGATCTGCCGCGTCACGAGCAGCGTGTTGGGGTCGTTCGCGTTCCAGGGGTCGAGCGTCGTCGCCTCGGCGGTCAATGCGGTGCGGAAGCTTCCTCCGGAGTTCACTGTGCCCTCGGGCGTCGGCGTCGGCGTCGCAGCGCCCGGGACCGGGGCGACCTGACACGCCGAGAGCGCGAGGATGGCCGCGGCGAGGACGAGGCGCACCGGCATTGCGCCTCCTAGTGGATCACTCCGCTTTGAGGCGCGGATCGAGCGCGTCGCGCAGCCCGTCGCCGATGAGGTACAGGCAGAGCACGGTGAGGAAGATCATCACGCCCGGCGGATAGACGAGCCACGGCGCTCGCACGAAAAAATTCGTCGCGCCCGACAGCATGTTGCCCCACGAGGGCGTCGGCGGCAGGATGCCGAGCCCGAGGAAGGAGAGCGCGGACTCGGCCAGGATGATGGCGCCGACGTCGATCGCGGCCAGCACGAAGATCAGCGGCAGGATGTTCGGCAACACGTGCCGGAACATGATCCGGAGATCGGTCGCGCCGATCGTCTTCGCGGCGATGACGAATTCGCGCTCACGGAGCGCGAAGGTCTGACCGCGCACGAACAGCGAGATGCCGGTCCAGAACAGGAGCCCGATCACGACCGTGAGCGTGACCGGGCCGGGGTCCCATATCGCGGCAAAGATCAGCAGCAGGAAGATCGTCGGGATCGAATTGAGCGTCGTGACGAACAACGTGAAGATGTCGTCGATGCGCCCGCGAAGGTAACCGGCGCTGAGTCCGATCGACACCCCCACCGTGAGATTCACGAGCGCGGCGACAAAGCCCACGGTGAGCGAGACCCGCCCGCCGTACAGCAGACGCACGACCTGGCTCCGGCCGATCTCATCCGACCCGAGCAGGAACGCGAGGTTGGCGAACTGCGGCTTCTCGTAGGTGTGGAGAAGGTCCTGCCGCGAGAACGAGTAATTGAAAACGTAGGTCGCGAGGAGGTCCGCCGCGGCCGCGATGAGCGCGAACAGCAGGAGCACGCCGAACGCCCCCATCGTGAGACGGTCGTGTCGCAGCTTCCACCAGGCGTTGGACCACAGGCTGCGCGACGGGCGCAACAGCGCCTCGGCGGCGACCGCGCCGGTGCGGATGGCGGGACTGGTCGTCGCCACGTCAGCCCGTCTTGATCCGCGGGTCCACGATCGCGTAAGCGATGTCGCGCAGGAGATAGCTGACGATGAGCAGCAGCGCGGAGATCATCGTGCCGGCCTGGATGATCGGGTAGTCCTTCGCGATCGCCGCCTGGAAAGTGAAACGCCCCAGGCCCGGCCACGAGAACACCGTCTCGATGACGAGCGCGCCTCCGATGAGCGCCGCGAGGATGCCGCCGAGCGCGGTGACGACCGGGATGAGGGCGTTCCGCAGCGCGTGGACGAAGATGACGGTCCGCTCACGCAGCCCCTTCGCGTGGGCGGTCCGGACGAAGTCCTGACTCAGCACGTCGAGGGTCTCGGTGCGCAGGATGCGCGAGTAGTTCGCGATACCGGTGAGCGACAGGACGAAGGCCGGCAGGATCAAGTGCCGTAATCGATCCGGGAAGTCCCAGACGTCGTGCCCAACGGTGAGCATGCCCTGGCTCGGCAGCCAACGGAGCTGGACCGCGAAGACGAGGATCAGCACGAGCCCAAGCCAGAAGCCGGGGACCGCGTGGCCGACGACCCCGAAGACCCTGACGACGCCGTCGAGCCACGTGCCGCGCCGCAACGCGGCGAGGACGCCGAGCGGGACGCCGATGAGGAGCTGAAGCGCGAGCGCGACGAGGGCCAGCACAAGCGTGTTCGGGATGTACTGCACGAAGAGCTGCGCGGCGTCCTGGTGGTAGATGAATGACTGCCCGAAGTCGAGGTGGATCGCCTTCACGAGCCAGTCGACGTATTGCAGGGGGATCGGCTTGTCGAGCCCGTAGACGTGTCGGAGGGCATCGATGTCCTCGCTGGTGATGTCGCGAGCTCCAAACGTGTAGAGGCGGATCGGATCACCCGGGGCCAGCCGGACGATGACGAAAGTGATGATCGAAACTCCGATCAGGGTCGGGATCGCGTAGATCAATCGCTTCAGGATGAAGGTTCGCAACCGGCTGGCCTCCACAGTCCGTGAGGGCGCCCTCGCGGGCGCCCTCACTCACGCCTGTTACTTCTTGATCCACCACTCCTGAACGTTGTAGAGGGTGCTGAACGGCGCCGGCGCGAAGCCCTGGAGGGACTTCTGCGCGACGGCGAGGGTATTCGGCACGAAGCCGAAGTTGTACGGCTGGTTCTCGTTGAGGATCTTGTTGAAGGTGTCGTACTGCTTCTTGCGAGCGGCGACAGAGCAGTCGCCGTTCGAGGGGTTGCGGGCCTCCTCGATCGCCTTGTCCATCGCGGGGTCCTTGAAGTACGTGAAGCCGAAGCCCGTTTTCTGTGTCGCCGGGTCTGGGATCTGGCTCGAGTGCCAGATCGTGTACGGGTCCGGCTCGCTGCCGAGGCTCCACGCGATGATCGTCGCCTCGAGCGTCTTGTCACCCGTGGTGAGCTTCGTGACCAGCCCTTGGAATGCTTCCGGCTTGGCCTGGGCATCGATGCCGAGCTGCTTGTACTGGTCGGCCGCGACCTGCGCGATCGTCTCGTTCGTGGTGTTGCCCGAATTCGTCGAGAGCGTGAGGCTGAACTTCTTCCCGTCCTTGGCGAGGATGCCGTCAGCGCCCTTCACCCAACCTGCATCGGTGAGCAGCTGCTGAGCCTTGGCCTTGTCGTACTTGTACGGGTTCAGAGCGGAGGTATCGGCGGGGTAGGCCCACTGCACGGGGACGTGGTGCGCCACATGCGCGATGGCTTCCCCGAAGACCACCGATTTGATGACGGCGTCCATATCGAGGCCGTAGGCGAGCGCCTGCCGCACTCGCTTGTCGGCCAGGGCAATCGCCGTGCTCTGGGTGTTCCAGCCGATCCAGCTGTACCCGAGGCTCGGGTACTTCGTGATCGCGACCGTGTCGACGGTCTGCATGTCGGCGAGGTCACGGGCCGCGATCGTGCTATAGGTGAGCTCGCCGGTCTTCAGGCCGGCGGTGAGCGCCGCTTGGTTGGCGACGACCTTGATCACGTACTCGTCGGTGTGCGGGGCGCCCTGCCAGTAGGTCTCGTTCTTCGAGAAGATGACCTGGTCGCCCTTGCGCCATTCCTTGAACTTGTACGGTCCACTTGAGACCGTCGGATTCGTGTTCTCGGGTGCGTTGTCGATGTCCTCGGGCTTCGACGTGGCGGTGACGTACTTGCCGAAGACCTGCGTCGGGAGCGTGTACCGGTTGTTCGCGATCGACAGGAGGGCCGGGCATGTGACCGAGGCCATCTTGACCGTGAACTTCTTCGGGTTCGCCGCGTCGATCTGGATCCCGGAGACGGTCGTGGCCTTGCCGTCCTTGAAGTCGTTGAAGCCCTGGACGTCCTGGAAGGTCGACTTGCGGACCGTCTTCGCGGACTTGCCGACGGCCATGACACCGGTCAGGTAGTCCTGCCCGATGATCGGCTTGCCGTCCGACCAGTTCGCCTTCGCGTTGATCTCGAACGTGTAGCTGAGTCCATCGGCGGAGGCGCTGAAGGTCGCGAGGCCAGGCTTGGGCTCGCCCGTCTTCGCGTCGGCGGTGATGAGCACGTCATAGAGCATCGCGGTGGCCTCGCCCGACGCCGTGTCGTTCACGAGCACGGGCTGCATCGTCGCGATGTCCGAGAGGCTTCCGCTGATGATGCGACCGCCCTCCTGCGGTTTCTCCGCCGCCGAGGCCGCGGCGCTTGGGGCTGGACTGGTCGCTGGGCTGCTCGGTGTGCAGGCCGTCGCGACGAGCATGAGTGCCGCGAGGACCGCGACGAGCGCCCTTCCGGTGCGCTGGTGAACTCTCATGTATCCCCCTCTTCCTGGTTTTGCTCGACCCACGGTGGTTGGTGGCAGAGTGTATCGAGCGACACACTCTGCCGCCCCACCCCGTCTATACGAGCAGGTGCCGCCAGCCGTTCACTTCTGAAGCCACCACCGCTGGACTTCCGCGTAGAGGGCGAAGGCTCCGGGCCGCAGCCCTCGGAGCGTCGCCGGCGCCGCGAGCAGCGCGTCGGGCACGAAGGCGAACAGGTAGGGCTGCTGGCCGTTCACCAGCTTATCGATCGCCTCGTACTGTTGGGCCCTGGCGGACTGATCACAGCCCGCGGCCGCCTGCGGGCTTCGAGCGGCGTCGATCGCGTTGTCGAGGTCCGTCGAGCTGAAGCCCCCGACGTTGAGCCCGACTGTGCGCTTCGCGGGATCCGGGATCTGGCTCGAGTGCCAGATCGCGTACGGATCGGGCTCCGGGCTCATTGCCCACGACACGAGCCAGCCGTCGCCCTCGGCGGAGCCGGTCCCCAGTCGTTCGAGCAGCGAGTCGAGCTGCTCGAGGCGCGGCTCGGCTTTCACGCCGAAGGCCTGCAGCTGCTCGACCGTCATCTGAAGGAAGGTCTCGCGAGCCTTGTTGCCCGCGTTCGTGTACAGGACGAGCGAAAGGGCCTTGCCGTCCTTGGCGAACATGCCGTCGGCGCCGCGCGCGAAGCCGGCTTGCTGCAGCAGGGCCTCGGCCGACAAGGAGTCATGCACGTAGCGCGTGAGCGACGAAGCGGGCGCCGCGGCCCACGTCCCATCAAGGTGATGCTGCTGTGCACGATGAGCATGGCCGAAGAGGGTGGTCTGGATGAAGGCGTCGACGTCGATCGCGTAGGCGAGCGCCTTCCGAACGCGGACGTCGCGCAGCGCGGGCGCGCCGGTGCGCAGATTCCACGCGATCGCGGTGTACGACGCAGCCGGATACGCACGGACCGCGAAGCCGCGACGCGCCGCCGCGTCCGCATCCTTGGGTTCGATCGCGGCGAGGTTCAGCTCGCTGTCGCGCGAGAGCGCGGCGTACGCGCTCGCGTCCGTGGTCACCTTGAACGAGAGTCCGTCGAGCAGCGGCGCGCCCTGGAAGTACAGCTCGTTGCGCGCGAGATCGAGCCGCTCGCCCTTCTTCCACGACTCGAACCGGAACGGGCCGCTCGTAACGGTCGGCGCGAGGTTCTCCGCCGCGTCGTCGATCGTCGTCTTCTCGGGCGCCTCGCCGAGATACCGCGTGAACACCTGCGACGGGATAGGCGCGAGGCCGAACACCGCGTAGAGCGATGGGCAGAACACCGCAGCGAAGCGGACACTGAAGTGCTTCCCCGCGACGGAGATGCCCGCGATCGCGGCGGCCTTGCCACCCTGATAGTCGGCGAAGCCCTCGATCGTTTGGAACGACGACCTCCGGGTCGTCTTCTTGCTGCGCGCGACGGCCTTCGCGACCGTCGCAAAATCCTCGCCCGTGATCGGCGCGCCGTCGGACCATTCCGCCTGCGGGTCGATATCCCAGGTTACCGTGCGCGCGTCGGCGGATACCGACCACGTTCCAAGATGCGGTCGCAGCTCGCCGGTCACGGGATCCGCTCGCAGTAGGGGCGCGTACAGCAGCGTCGTCGCCTGCAGCGAGATCGCGTCAGTCGCGAGGAACGGTTGCAGCGTCTGCGCGTCGAAGAAGGTCGCCTGCACCACACGGCCACCGCGAACGGGCACGATCGCGGTCGGGGCGGCGGTCTCCGTCTGCGGCACTGGCGCGCAGGCCACCACGAGTACGGCAACCAGCATCCCGGCCCTCAGACGGGTCACGCCAGCTACGAACGAGCGGTCACGCGATCCAGTTCAGGCTGATCCGCTTCCGACACATGCCGACGCGCAGCGCGCCCAAGTGGGTCGCGCATGTGGATGCGAGGCGGCGGACAGACAGCTGAGCGAGATTCACGGCGGCGGGCGTCTCTGGAGCGAAGTTGAGCCCGCGAGATCGGCACGCTGAGCGACCGGAGCCGAGCGGGCGAGTTTGAGCGACAGAGACGGACGCCGCCGTGGAGTTAGATCACGCCCCCGGGAAGTGGCACGCCGCCCAGTGACGCGGGGCGTGCTCGATGAACTCCGGGTCCACCTCGGAGCAGATCGCTTGCGCCTTCCAGCATCGGGTGTGGAAGCGGCAGCCCGAGGGCGGGTTCACCGGCGAGGGCACGTCACCGGTGAGGATGATCCGCTTCCGCTTCTGCTCGACCATCGGGTCGGGGATCGGAACGGCCGAGAGCAGCGCCTGGCTGTATGGGTGGAGCGGGTGCTCGTAGAGGTCGATGCGGTCGGCGAGCTCGACGATCTTGCCGAGGTACATGACCGCGACGCGGTCGCTGATGTGGCGCACGACCGAGAGGTCGTGCGCGATGAAGAGGTACGTGAGATTGAAGCGGTCCTGCAGCTCCTCGAGCAGGTTGATGACCTGCGCCTGGATCGAAACGTCCAGTGCGGAGATCGGCTCGTCGGCGACGATGAAGTCAGGCTCGACGGCGAGGGCGCGCGCGACACCGATGCGCTGACGCTGGCCACCCGAGAACTCGTGGGGGTAGCGGTTCGTGAAGTACGGGTTGAGTCCGACGATCTTCAGGAGCTCCTGCACGCGCTCGGTCTTCGCGCGGCCCTTCGCGAGGTTATGCACTTCGAGGGGCTCGCCGATGATGTTGCCGACGGTCATGCGCGGGTTGAGCGACGCGTACGGGTCCTGGAAGATCATCTGCATCCGGCGGCGCATCTTGCGCATCTGCTCGCCGCCGAGCGTCGTGAGCTCCGTCCCGTCGAACTTCACCGATCCCGCGGTGGGCTTGTAGAGCTGGAGGATCGCGCGGCCGGTCGTGGACTTGCCGCACCCGGACTCGCCCACGAGGCCGAGCGTCTCGCCCTTCTCGACGAAGAAATCGATCCCGTCGACCGCGCGCACAGCACCGACCTGGCGCTGGAAGATGATCCCCTGCGTCAGCGGGAAGTGCATCTTGAGCGCCGTAACGGTGAGAAGGTTCTTTCCGCTCTCCGCGGTCGCGGTCGAGCGGGTGCGCTGCATGAATTCGTCTTTTGGCGGCGTCGTGTTCGTCGTCACGGCCATCTCGTCACACTCCCGGCGTTTCCGTCGCGGTGATCGACGCGGTCTCCTGCTTGATCACCTCGAGAACATGGGTGTCGCCGATCTCGCGCTTCCAGTCCGTGTCCACGAGCCATCCGCCCTCCTGTGTACCCCAGCAACGCGCATCGTGATCGGGCTTGGAGTTGGGGATGTGCACGAGGTCCGGCTCTTTCTCGCGGCACACGTCGCGGCGATACTGGCAGCGAGGCTCGAACTTGCAGCCGGGAGGCGGGGCGATGAGGTCCGGCGGCAGTCCTTCGATCGGCACGAGCTTGGCCCTGCGCGATTCGTCCAGGCGCGGGATGGAGCGCAGCAGACCCCAGGTGTAGGGCATCTTCGGATTGGCGAAGAGCTCGACAGTGTCGGCCTTCTCGACGATCCGGCCCGCGTACATCACGTTGATGCGCTGCGTCATCCCCGCGACGACGCCCAGGTCGTGCGTGATGAGGATGAAAGCCGTGCGGAACTCTCTGGCCAGGTTCTTCAGCAGGTCGAGGATCTGCGCCTGGATCGTCACGTCGAGGGCCGTCGTTGGCTCATCGGCGAGGATCAGCTTCGGGTTGCACGAGAGCGCCATCGCGATCATCACGCGCTGGCGCATCCCGCCGGAGAACTGGTGCGGGTAGTCGTCCACGCGCTTTTTCGCGCTCGGGATGTTCACGAGCTCAAGCAGCTCGATGGTCCGCTTGCGCGCCTCGCTCTTGTCCATCTTGAGGTGGAGCTCGAGGGCCTCGGAGATCTGACGGCTGATGGTCAGCACGGGGTTCAGGCTCGTCATAGGGTCCTGGAAGATCATCGCGATGTTGTTCCCGCGGATGCCACGGACATCGTCGTCGTCCATCTTCAGGATGTCCTGGCCGTCGAACATGATCGAGCCCCTCACGATCTTGCCGGGCGGCTGCGGGATGAGCCGCATGAGGGAGAGCGCCGTCACCGACTTGCCGCACCCGGACTCCCCCACGATGCCGAGCGTCTCGCCCGCGGCGACGTGGAACGAGACCCCATCGACCGCGCGAACGACGCCATCACGCGTGAAGAACTGGGTGTGGAGGTCCGTGACCTCGAGTAGCTCAGCCAACGTCGGCGGAGTCTATCTCAGGTCTTCATGCGCGGGTCGAGAGCGTCGCGCAGGCCGTCACCCACGAACGTGAACGAGAGCATCACGACGGAGATGCAGATAGCCGGCAGGAGGACGGCCCAGGGGTTCGACGCGAAGAGCGGGAACCCCTCGTTGATCATCTGGCCCCACGACGGTGTGGGCGGGATGATGCCGACACCGAGGAACGACAGGGTCGCCTCGTTGAGGATCGCGCTGGGGACGGCGAACGCCGCCGTCACGATGAGCGGTGCGAGCGCGTTCGGGAACAGGTGCTTTGTCATGATCCTGCGCGGGGTCGCCCCCACGGCACGGGCCGCCTCCACGAACTCGCGCTCCTTGAGCGCGAGCACTTGCCCCCGCGTCAAACGCGCGACCCCGACCCAGCCGACGATCGCGATCGCCACGAAGATCAGCAGCAGCCCGTCCAGAAGCTTACCGAACGGGCTGGCGCGGAATGAGGCCACGATGATCAGCAGGAACAGAAAGTCCGGGAAGGCGTAGATGATGTCGGTGAAGCGCATCAGGAGCTGATCGAGCCAGCCACCGAAGAAGCCGGCCGTCATGCCGACGGTGACCCCGAGACCGAACACGATGAAGGTCGGGACGAAGCCGACGACCATGCTGATCCGCGACGCGTAGATGAGCCGACTCACGATGTCGCGTCCCAGGAAGTCGGTCCCCAGCAGGTAGCGCGGGTCGGTGTACTTCGAGCCCGTCCACAGCGGCTCCATCTGGCTGGCCGGGTTCTGCGGGATCTCGATCGGGTTGTACGGCGCCAGGAACTGCGCGAAGATGGCGATCAGGAACGCGGAAACGATGATGACGAGACCGCCGACCGCGGCCTTGTTCCGGAAGAGTCGATAGGCGGCGTCCCCCCAGAGCGAGCGCTGCTTGCGGGCGAAGTTGAGCTCGGCGGCACGCTCCTGGGTGGTGCTCGCCGTAGCCACTATTTCGCCACCTTGATGCGCGGGTCGAGCATCCCGTACACGAGGTCGACCGAGAGGTTCGCGACGACGATGAAGAATGCGTACAGCAGCGTCGTGGCCATGATGACCGGGTAATCGAGCGCGGTGATGCTGAGGATGTACTCACGACCGATGCCCGGCACCGAGAAGAAGGTCTCGATGATGAACGAACCGGTGATGAGGCCGGCGGCCGCAGGACCGACGACCGTCGCGACCGGGATCATCGCGTTCTTGAGCACGTGACCGACGATGACCACCTGCTCGCGCAGACCCTTGCTCCGCGCCGTGCGCACGTAGTCCTGGCGGATCGCTTCGAGCATCGAAGCGCGGGTGATGCGAGCGAGGAAAGCCGCCGCGCCCAGCGCCAGGATGACGGTCGGCATGACCATGTGTTGCGGCGTGCCCCACCCGGTGATCGGGAAGAGATGCAGGCCGAGCGCGAATATGTAGATGAAGAAGATCGCCATCACGAACGAAGGGATCGTCGTCCCGACGGTGGCGAAGAAGAGACTTGCGTAGTCGACCATGGTGTTCTGCTTCAGCGCGCTGATGACGCCGAGCGGCAGCGCGACGGCCAGCGCGAGGATCAGGGCCTGGATGCCGAGCTGCGCGGTCACCGGGAAGCCCTGGCCGAGGATGTCGGACACGGCCCGCTGCCGCCTGATGCTGGTGCCGAAGTCCAGGTGCACGATGTTGCTCATATACAGGATGAACTGCTCGTGCACTGGCTTGTCGAGTCCGTAAAACTTGATCCAGCGGTCGACGATCTCCTGCCGCGGAGGTTTGTCTGGGTTCTTGTCGAACGGCGACCCAGGCGCCGCTTTCGCGAGCGCGAACGTGATGAGCGCGACGAAAAAGAGCGTCGGGATCATCAGGAGGAGGCGCCGGATCGTGTATTTCAGCACCGTTTTGAAGTGTATACCGCGACACAGTCGCGCCGTGTTCACCTATTAATGGAGATCCGCGGCGGCGTGCCACCGCGAAGTCCCGTCGCTGCTCACGCGCGACCTTCCACCACATCGACGCTGAAAGTCCCGCTCCCAATAGAAAGAGGGCCGGCTGTTCAGCCGGCCCTCTTCATTCGCTGCCGTCAGCGAGGCTTAGTGCTTCGCGACGAAGATCTGATCGAACGAGAAGAACCCGGGAATGCCGTAGTCGATCGGGTTCGCGGTGATGCCCTTGAGCCACGGCTTCACGAGGTACTTGCTCTGGTCGTAGAAGACCCATGCCGCACTCGCGTCCGTGCTCAGCTGCTTTCCAGCCTGGTTGTACAGGCCGTCGCGCTTGGTAGCGTCCGACTCTTTGTCAGCCGACTTGGTCAGGTCATCGAACGCCTTGCTTGAGTAGCCGGTCCGCGCCGAGCTGATGCCGTTGGTCGCGAACACGGTCGAGTGCCAGTTCTGCTGGTCCGGGAAGTCCGCGCACCAGCCGAGGAAGAACAGCTGCGGTGAGTCCTGGCCCTTCTTGAAGAGCGCGGTGTATGCCGTGCTCTGCACCGGGTCCAGTTCCACGGTCACGCCGAGGTTGGTCTTCCACTGACCCTGTGCCCACTCGGCGCGAGCCTTGTTGGTCGCGCTGGACGAGAACGTGTACTTGAGGCCGGTGAGTCCCGCCTTCGAGGCCGGGCTCGCCTTGTCAAGGAGCAGCTTCGCCGCAGCGACGTCGTACTTCTGCACGGTGTCCGTGTTGTCGTAGCCAGGGAAGCCCGGCGGAATGAAGCCGCCGTCGGAGGCCTTGCCGATGCCCTGCTGGACGTCCTTCACGAATGCGGTGCGGTCGAACGACTTGGCGAATGCCATACGGATGTTCACGTCGTCGAACGGTGGACGACGGACGTTGAAGCCGTAGTAGAAGGTGCAGGATCCGCCAACGTCGAGGACCTGTGACTTCAGCTCTGCGTCGCCCTCAACGGTGCGCAGATCGGTCGGGCCGACGCCGGTGATGTCCAGCTCGTTGTTGCGGTACGCCGCGAACGCAACGGCGGACTCGTTGATCATGACCTTGGTGATCGTCTTGACCTGGATCTTCTTGCGGTAGTTGTCGTTCCGCTCGAAGACCATCTTCTCGTTGTGCTTCCACTCAGCGAGCTTGAAAGGTCCGTTGCCGATGTACGTCGCGGGCTCGGTCCACTTGTCGCCACCCTTGGTGACGTCAGACTCCCGGACCGGCCAGCCCTGCCACAGGGCGGTGATCGGAACGAAGTACGGAGCCGGGTCGGTGAGCGTGAACTCGATGTCCTTGTCGCTCGTCGCCTTGACTCCGACCTTGGCGCGTGCCGCCGAAAGCTCGGCCGGCGTCGCGGCCTTCGTGTCCATCGAGTTGTAGGCCTCGCAGCCCACGATGATGTAGAAGACGAAGGCGTAGTCGCCTGCGGCCGTCGGGTCGCAGCCACGCTGGAATGCGTATTCGAAGTTCTTGGCGGTCAGTGCCGAACCGTCCGAGTATTTCAGACCGTCACGGAGCGTGTAGGTGTACTTCAGACCGTCCGCCGACAGCTTCGGTGCCGCCGCGGCTGCCGCGGGAACGGGCTTGCTCGTCTTGGTGTCGAAGGACATGAGGCCCTCGAAGACGAACGAGGCCTGCCCGATCTCGTTCACGAACGACGACTTCTGGGGGTCGATCGTGTCGGGCTCGCTGCCCATGTTGAGGGTCAACGTCCCATTGGTGTCAGCTTGGCTGCCCGTCGTGCCGCCCGTCGTAGTGGTGGTTTGCCCGGCCGGTGCCTGCGAACACGCGCCGACGAGCAGCGACGCGATCGCGAGCAGTGCCAGAAAGGACCAGGTGCCTGTGCGGCGTTTGGTCATGCGCTTCTCCTCCTGTTGTGCCATGGGTACCCGCACGCGGACCTGCTGGCCGTAAATGCGAGCGGACATGGCCATTCTGGGACCCAGTCCGTCGGCGCGTCAAACAACAAACGGTGCGCTTCGGGACATCTGGACCCCATCTGGACCCAATACCCGTGCGGGTGCGGCCCGGTTCAGTTCGCGGCGGCGACGAAGCGCCAGTCCCGAGCGTTCCACGTGAGCGGATCGCCATTGGGGGAGGGCTGGATGCCGTCCAGGTTGCGCGGTGCGACATCGACCAGGAGCTCTTGATAGAGCGGTATTCCGGGAAGCGACTCGGCCCACACTTGCTGCAACTCGGCATACAGCGCCCGCTTGTCGACCTGCTCCGGCGCGGCCGCCGCAGCGTCGAGCAGAACATCGAACCATGGGCCGGCGAGTCCTCGGTAACGGTCCGATGCGAGCTGCGGGTCGTCGGTGCGCTCGGCGACGAGAGCGAGGTCGAACTCGCCGCGTGTCACCGCGTCGAGGACGTCCGCAGGCGACCTTTCGAGAACGGTCGCGGCGATCCCGACGGCCGCGAGATCGCCCGAGAGGCGCCGGCCCGCGTCGATGCGCGCCTGCGAACCGGTCGCGACCTGCAGCGTCACGCTCATGCGCTCCGCACCTCGTTCGAGGATGCCGAGGCGTCCAACCCGGTAACCGGCCGCCGCGAGCAATGCGCGCGCGCCGGCGCGATCGAGCCTCGGGGCGTCGAGCGGTTCGGTGGCGGCCCACAGCGGCGCGACGAGGTATGAGCGCGGCACGCGTGCGCGGCCGGCGAAGATCGTCTCGACGAGGGCGCGGCGATCGAGCGCGAGCTCCACGGCCCGACGCACCCTGAGATCGGTGAAGACGGTTCCCGTGGTGCCGAAGCGCAACATCTCGACGGCGTTCGCCGCCTTGTACAGCGCCTGCAGGCGCGGCCCGTCCGCGAATCGATCGAGCGTCCGCGTGAGGTCCGCCTCGACCGCGGGCGCGCCGGCGACATCGACCTCGCCACGTCGTAGCGCGTCGACGACCGCGCCGCGATCGCTGTAGAAGCGGACCTCGATCCGCCCGAGCGCGGGCGCGCCGCCGACATAGCGCGGGAAGGCGGTGAGCGTCATTCCGAATCCGGGGATCCACGCCGCGACGGCGAAGGGCCCGGCGTGCATCGGTTCGCGCTGGTACTGCGCGCGCCTCTCGGGGGACGCACCCGCCAGAACGTGCGCGGGCAGCACGCGCGCCACGAGCGGATAGAGGTCCCAGCGCTCTCCCGCGCGATAGGTGAAGCGGATCGTCCGGTCGTCGACGCGCTCGACCTGCTCGACCCGATCCGCCATCCAGCGGCGCGCCGTCGCCGGCGGCGCCGCGCGATCGTCGTCGAATGCGAAGCGCACGTCGTCCGAGGTGATCGGCTCGCCGTCCTGCCAACGTGCGTCGTCGCGAAGCTCGAACGTCGCGACCAGACGGCCGGCGGGCGTCACGGCGTCGGTGACGATGCGCGCGCCACCGTTCGCGATCGTGGGGACCTCGGTCGCGAGACGCGCGACGAAGCCGCCATCGGAATCGCGGCGCACAAGCGACTCGGTGACCGCGGCCTGGAGCACCTGCGCGCTCGGCTCGTCGCTCAGGATCGCGCGTGGCTCACCGGCGATCCCCAGCACGACGTCGCGGCGCGTTGGCACCGTCGGAGCGCACGAGGCGACGAACGGTACGAGCGCGACGAGGAGCGAAAGGAGGACAGCGCGCACTTGGCTGGACGCCATGGCGGGTGGCTCCGGCTAGCGGGGTGCGCCGGTGCTGAGCCAGCCGTCTTCGCTACTGAACTGCTCCACGTCGAACTGGCCGCCGACCGGGTACCGCACGGCGGGAGTGGACTCGGCGCCGATCACGCGGAGCTGGAAGCGGAGCCAGCGCACGTACGCGGTCTCCTCGGTGGGCGGCTGCGTGCGGAAGTAGTCCTTGATGACCGATGGCGCCGCCGCGGTCGGGATCACGTCGGGCGGCACCGCGAGGTCGAGCGAGCCGCCGAGCACGAGCGCCGCGAACCCGAGAGCCATCGTGGCCTCGGACAGGCGGCCGACGAACCCGACGCGCCACCACGACGCGGTCGGCTTCGGCTCCGCGCGCGCGGCGAGGCGCACGCGCGCGGGCGACAGCAGCGTGCCGCGCTGCCGCAGCGGCGCGTAGGCGCGATCGAGCGCGACGGAGATCGTCGAGAGGTCACGGAGCGCGGCGTTACAGCGAGCGCAGCTGTCGGCGTGCGCCTCGAGCTCGAGCCGCTCGCGCGCGTGCAGCTCTCCGGTAAAGAGATCCGCCATCCTCTGCTCGGCCGCGCGACATGCCACGGAGAACAACCTCATCGCGGTTCGCCCGGGAACGGCCCGACGACCGGGGCGACCGTCCTCCTTGAACTAGGCGCAAGGAGGGCCATTGGTTCGATGCCGAACTCCGGGTGTGCCGAAAGATGCGCTCGCAGGCGTCGCAGCGCGTAGTGCAGGCGCGATTTCACCGTGCCGATCGGGCAATCCACAACCTGGGCGATCTCGGCGAGGTTCAGGCCGTTCATGTAGTGGAGGACCACGACGATGCGGTGCTTGGGTCCGAGGGTGTCGACCGCCGCGAGCACGATGCGCCGCATTTCGGCCTGCTCGGCGAGGACCGACGGCGAGCGCTCCTCGCTCTGGAAGGTGTCGTTGGCCGAGTCCTCGAGCGGGCTGATGATGACGCCCTTGCGCGGCCGCCGGTTGTACGAAAGGTTGACCGCGACCCGATACAGCCACGGCCGCAGCGATCCCTCGGGTTCGAGACGCGCCAAGGCGCGGTGCGCGCGGGTGAAGGTATCGACCGCGATCTCCTCCGCGGCCGAGGGATCCTTGGTGATCGAGAGACCGAGACGAAAGATCCCGTCCCGGTAGCGGTAGAACAGCGCGTCGAACGCGAGCATGTCGCCGTCACGTGCTGCGTACACGAGCTCGCGATCGGTACGCCGGTCGACGTCCTGAGCCTGCCGTCGCGCGGCGGGCTCGGTCACATCTCGTCCGGAAGGTAACGACGGATCGCACGCACGTTGCGGGCCGGTGAGAGTGTCGCACGCTCGACGACGCCATTCGACTGGGGCGCGTGGAGGAACTCGCGCTCGCCGGTGGCGATCGCGGTGTGCGTGACGCGCTCGTCACCGAAGAAGAACAGGTCACCGGGGCGCGCTGCGCTCACGGTTCGACCCTCCATCGCCTGCTGGTCGGCATCACGATCGAGGCCCACCCCGTTCAAACGGTACACGAGCTGTGTGAACCCGGAACAGTCGATGCCGTCCGCGGTCGTGCCACCCCACAGATACGGGACGCCAAGGAAGCACTCGGCCGTGCGCAGGAGATCCGACGGGACAGGGAAACGCGACGCGAGCTGCGCGATGTCGACGGTGTCGCGGAAGGCGACCCAGCCGTCGTAGCTGATGCGCAGCCACTCCCCTTGCCGCTCCTGGATCGCAAGGGGCGCGGCGACGGGCAGCCGGTCGATGATCGGGGCCGCGTCCGTCGGCGCGGAGCGCACGTCCGCGACGACGACGCCGACGATGCGACGCTCGGGAGCGCCGACCTCGTCAAGATGGTCCGCCTGCACCCAGCCGAAGTAGTGATCCGGACCCTGCGTGTGGAACCAGTCGCCGTCGCGCGCGAGCAGCGTCAAGCGCTCGCCGTAGTGCGCCTGATCGATGCGCTCGGAATCCTCGTCGGGCTCGGCGCGAAGATCGGTGAGCCCGCGATTCACCAGCGCCTGCGGCGGGCGCACCATCGCGACGGCAAGACGCGGCGCGGCGAGGGTCACGCGTCCGCCTTGTATCGGAGGACCGGCTTGCGCGCGGCCCCGACCTCATCGAGGCGGCGGAGCGGCGCGTGCTTCGGCGCGTCGCGCACAGCGGCCGGATCGGTCGTCACGCGTTCGGCGATGCGCAGCATCGCGGCGGCGAACGCGTCGAGCGTCTCTTTTGGTTCCGTCTCTGTCGGCTCGATCATCATCGCCTCGGGGACGATCAGCGGGAAGTAGACCGTCGGCGAGTGGAAGCCCTCATCAAGCAGGGCCTTCGAGATGTCGAGCGCGGACGCTCCCTGCTTCTTCTGCTTCGCCGCGCTGAGAACGAACTCGTGCATCGGCGGCCGCTCGTACGCGACGTCGTACGCCGGGCGGAGCAGCGCGAGGAGGTAGTTGGCGGAGAGGATCGCGTCGCGTCCCGTCTCCACCAGGCCCTCCTCCCCCAGCGTTTTGATGTACGCATAGGCGCGGACCAGGACGCCGAAGTTCCCGAGGCGCTGCTTGATCGTACCGATCGAATCGCCCAGCGGCGCCGGCGCGCGGTCCTCACGCGCGGTGTCGTAGTGGTACGTGCCGTCGGACTCGCGCACGATCCACGGCTTCGGCAGGAACGGGCGAAGATGGGCCTTGACGCAGAGGGGACCCGCGCCGGGCCCGCCCGCTCCGTGTGGCGTCGAGAACGTCTTGTGCACGTTGATGTGAAGGCAGTCGAAGCCGAGATCGCCCGGGCGCGCCACTCCCAGAAGGGCGTTCATATTCGCGCCGTCGCCGTACACGAGCGCGCCGGCCGCGTGCACCGCGTCGCATACCTCGCGCACACGCTCCTCGAAGAGCCCGAGCGTGTTCGGGTTCGTCAGCATGAATCCCGCGACATCGGGGCCGAGCGCGCTCTTGAGCGCATCGAGGTCGACGTTCCCGCGCGCGTCGCTCTTCACCGTCGTGACCTCGTAACCGCACATCGCCGCGGACGCCGGATTCGTCCCGTGCGCCGTGTCCGGGACGATGATCCGCCGACGCTGTGCGGCCTCACCGCGCTTCGCGTGGTACGCCTTGAACACCAGCAGCGCGGTGAACTCCGACTGCGCGCCCGCCTGAGGCTGCAGCGACACGAAGTCCATCCCGGTGATCTTCCCCAGCATCTGCTCGAGCTCATATGCGAGCGCGAGCACGCCCTGCGTCGTGCGGTACGACTGACGCGGATGCACGTCGGCGAAGAGCGCGGCGACGCGGTCGTTCACCTTCGGGTTGTACTTCATCGTGCACGAGCCGAGCGGGTACATCCCGGTATCCACCGAGTAGTTGAGCTGCGCGAGGTGTGTGTAGTGGCGCACGACCTGCGGCTCCGTGAGCTCAGGAAGACGCAGCGGTGCCTTTCGCTGGAACGCGTCAGGGATCGCGGCGGTGTCGTTCGTCCGCACGTGGCGGCCGCTGCGCCCCGGTCGCGCGAGCTCGAAGAGCAGCGGCTCGAGCGCGGGCACCGGCGTCTTCGCGCCGACGTCGGGGATCACCTGCGTGCGGATCGTCACCCGGTCGCCACCGTCTCGCCGGACCGCGCGAGCTGGGCGACCGCGTCGACGAGCGCGTCCGCATCCGCTTCCGTGGTGAGCTCGGTGCACTGCACGATCACGTCGTCGCGGCCCTCGCGGCGACCATTCACGTAGTGCGACGCGGTGGCTTCGACCTGGATCCCGCGCGCGATCAGCCCGTTCCGGAGGTCCCAGCCGCCCACTTCGGTGCGGAGCGTGAACCGGTCGAAGAAGGGCCCATCGTTCGCGATCGCGCAGCGCGGAAGGGCCGCGAGACGCTGCGCGAGCGCATGCGCGCGCGCCACGCCGGCGCGCGCCGCGGCACGCAGGCCCTCCGGTCCGAGCAGCGACAGATACACGGCCGCGGTGATCGCCGCGAGCGCCTCGTTCGTGCAGATGTTGCTCGTCGCCTTCTCCCGGCGGATGTGTTGCTCGCGCGTCTGCAGCGTGTTGACGAACCCGCGCGTGCCATTCGCATCGACGGTCTGGCCCGCG
This sequence comes from Candidatus Limnocylindria bacterium, assembly GCA_041493915.1. Taxonomy (GTDB): domain Bacteria; phylum Chloroflexota; class Limnocylindria; order P2-11E; family P2-11E; genus CF-39. The sequence goes on along the minus strand of JBGPZT010000028.1, from coordinate 1,720 downwards.
ATGCGGCCGGGCATCTGGCGCACGAGCGCTTCGCGGCAGGCGAAGATCCCCAGGTGCGGACCGCCGTACGACATCGTGATGCCGAGGGGCTGGCCTTCACCGACGACGATGTCGGCGCCGAGCGCTCCGGGGGGCTCGAGGAGCGCGCAGGCGTGTGGCTCGGTGACCTGCACGCACAGCGCGCCGGCGGCGTGTGCCGCGTCCGCGATCTGGCGAACATCGATGAGCGTTCCGAACGCGTCAGGGTGTTGCACGATGAGGCAGGCCGCGCCCTCGGCGGATGACGCGAGCTTTGCCGTCGGCACCTCGACGATCTCGAGCTCGGGCCCGCGCGCGTACGTGCGCAGCGTGCGGCGGTAGGTGAAGTCGACCTCCGTCGCGACCACGACCTTCCGGCGGCCGGTGACGCGAACGGCCATGAACGCCGCTTCGGCCGTGGCCGAACCGCCGTCGTACATCGAGGAGTTCACGACGTCCATCGCGAGGAGCTCGGCCATCAGCGACTGGTACTCGAACACGGCCTGCAGCGTGCCCTGGCTGACCTCGGGCTGGTACGGCGTGTAGGCGGTGAGGAACTCGCCGCGGAGTGCGAGCACCGGGACGGCCGCGGGGATGTAACGCCGCTGGATCGCGCCGCCGATGAAGAACGGCCCGTCGCCCGCGGTCGTGTTCATCTTCGCGAGGCGCTCGAGGTGCGACTGCACCTCCATCTCGGAGAGCCCCGGAGCGACGCCGAGCTTCGGATGTCGCGCGTCCGTCGGGATCGCGCCGAGGAGCTCGTCGATGTCGCGCACGCCGATGCGGCTGAGCATCGCGGCGCGGTCGGCCTCGGTGTGCGGCGAGTAGGGGTTATTCCCCACCACTAGTCCCCGCCGGCGCCGGCCGTCTCGCCGATGTGCGCGCGATAGTCCTGCGCGGAGAGCAGCTTGCTGAGCTCGCCCTTGTCAGCGAGCTTGACCTTCACCAACCAGCCCTGCTCGTACGGCGACGTGTTCACGAGCTCCGGCTTCTCGATGACCTTCACGTTGCGCTCGACGACCTCGCCCGAGATCGGGCTGTAGATGTCGGACGCGGCCTTGACTGACTCGACGACGCCGAGGCTCGCGAACTGGCGGACGCTCGCGCTCTTCTCGGGCAGCTCGACGAAGACGACGTCGCCCAGCTGCTCCTGAGCGAAATGCGTGATGCCGATCGTGGCCGTGTCGCCTTCAAGGCGCACCCACTCGTGCTCCTTCGAATAGCGCAGGTCGTCGGGAACGGCGCTCACTGTGCCCTCCGGTAGGAAGTGTCAAGTCTGACCCTTCGTACGTGAAGGGCCATCTAGATGGCCCTTCTGTAGAAAGGTGTCTTCACTACCGTAGCGGGAACGTCCTTCTCGCGGATGCGGACCGCCAGCGCGGTGCCGACCTTGGACATTTCCGTCGGAACGTAGGCGAGGGCGATGTTCTGGGCGACCGTCGGCCCGTACGTGCCGCTCGTCACCTGGCCGACGACCTTTCCTTCGGAGATGACGTCATGGCCGTGGCGCGCGACGCCGCCCTCCACGACCAGCCCGACGATCCGGCGTTTGGGGCCGTCGGCCTTCTGTTTCGCCACCGCATCGCGGCCGACGAAATCCTTGTCGAGCTTGCACGTCCAGCCGAGCCCGGCCTCGATCGGGCCGGTCGTCTCGTCGATGTCGTTCCCGTACAGCGAGAAGCGCGCCTCGAGCCGGAGCGTG
>JBGPZT010000079.1:0-12065 GCA_041493915.1 Candidatus Limnocylindria bacterium | reverse complement strand
GGCACCCCGGGCACGATGCCGAGCATGGCGAGTGGCGCGCGCGTCGATGTGCCACGCATCGCCGTCGTTGCGGTCGGCGGCAATGCGCTGACGCTTGCCGGCGAGCTCGGCACGGGCGCGGAGGAGATCGAGCACGCGCAGCACGTCGCGCGCGGCATCGCACGTCTGGTCCGCGAGGGCTGGAGCGTCGCGGTCACGCACGGCAACGGTCCTCAGGTCGGGCAGGAGCTGCGTCGCGGAGAGCTCGCAAGCGCGGCCGACCCCGCCATTCCGCGCACGCCCCTCGACGAGTGCGTCGCACGGACGCAAGCGACGCTGGGACAGGTGCTGACGATCGCGATCGAGAGCGCGCTTCGCGAGAGCGGACGCACGCGACCGGTCGTGACCGTCGTGACGCGCGCGCTCGTGTCGGCCGACGATCCGGCTTTCGCGCGTCCCACGAAGCCGGTGGGGCCGTTCTATTCGGCGCTGGAGGCGGAGCGCTTGCGCGCGACCCTCGGTTGGGACCTCGTCGAGGACGCAGGACGCGGCCACCGGCGCGTGGTGCCGTCTCCCAAGCCATTGCGCCTGCTCGAGTCGCGCGCCGTGGACACGCTGCTGCGCGCCGGCTTCATCGTCATCGCGGCCGGTGGCGGAGGGATCCCGGTCGTGCGCGAGCCCGGCGGTCGCCGCCGCGGCATCGAGGCGGTCATCGACAAGGACTACTCCTCCGCGCTCCTGGCGATCGACGTACGCGCCGAGCTTCTCGTCTTCGCGACATCGGTCGACCGCATCGCGGTCGACTACGGCACGCCGCGCGAACGGCCGCTGGACACGATGACCGTGGAGACGGCCGCGGAGCTGCTGCGCTCCGGTGAGTTCGCGGCCGGGAGCATGGGGCCGAAGGTCGCGTCCGCCATCCACTTCCTGCGCGCCGGCGCGCCGGCCGCGCGCGAGGTGGTCGTGACTTCGGCCGATCTGTTCTTCGAGGCGACCCTGGGGCGGGGCGGCACTCGCCTGGTCCCATCGGAGCGACCCACTTTCGCACGGGAGGCAACGACATGACTGCCACAGCACGTATCGTCGCCCTCGCCGCTACCGCCCTCCTCGTCGCGGCGAGCTGCGGCGGAACGACGACGACAGCATCCCCGACCCCCGCGATCACCGCGACCGCGACGCCGACCGTGACGCCAACGCGGCTCATCGTCGGCGCGATCCATGTCGGCTCCATCAAAGATGCGGGCTACAACCAGGCGCACCACGACGGGCTCGTCGCGATGACGCAGAAGGTACCGGGAGTCAAGCTCCTCGAGGCCGAGAACGTCCCCGAGGGTCCGGACGTCGAGCGCGTGATGGAGAACATGATCCAGCAGGGCGCGACGCTGATCTTCCCGCAGAGCTTCGGCTACATGGACTTCGCGCTGAACGTGGCGACGAAGCATCCTGAGGTGAAGTTCGAGCACCCGGCCGGCTACAAGCTCGCCGACAACTTCGGCACGTATTGGGCCGCGAGCGACAAGCTCAACTACGCCCTCGGCGTGGCGGCCGGCAAAATGACGAAGACGGGAAAGATCGCCTTCGTCGGCGCCATGCCGATCCCGCAGATCATCGCCACGATCAACGCGTACCACCTCGGTGCTCGTTCGGTGAACCCGACCGTCGAGACACGCGTGGTGTTCACCGGCACGTGGTCGGACCCTGCAAAGGAAGCCGCCGCCACGAACGCGGTCATTGACCAGGGCGCTGGTGTCGTCGCGATGCTCGTCGACTCGCCGATCACCGTCGTGCAGACCGCCGAGAAGCGCGGCGCGTACTCGATCGGCTATCACTCGAAGGCCGTCGCGGAGTTCGCACCGAACGGCTGGATCAGCGGCGTGAACTTCGATTGGGGCGACTACTTCGCGCAGCTGGCGACCGCCGTCATCAACGGCACCTGGAAGGCGCAGAACTACGTCGGCGAGCTCGACACGAACATGGCCAACCTCGCGCCCTTCGGCGCGAGCGTGCCGACCGACGTGCGATCGCTCGTGTCCGGCACGGTCGACAACTTCAAGAGCGGAAAGCTGGCCAGCCCATACGTGGGACCGGTCTACGACCAGCAGGGCACGCTCCGGATAAAGGAAGGTGAGGTCCCGTCGGCGGCCTTCGGCAACACCGTGGACTGGTTCGCCCAGGGCATCGTCGGGCAGACGAAGTGACCATCACCGCCACCGACATCAAGTCGCGGATCGAGGCGGCGAACGCGGAAGCGGTCGCGCGCCTCACCAGCGGCGACCCGGTCCTCGTCGATGTCTCCCCCGCGGGTGAGGTCGTGCGAGGTCTCGAGGATCGGATGATCCTGCACGCGGGCCCGCCGCTCGCGTGGGACCGTATGTGCGGAGCCCTCCGGGGCTCCGCCATCGGTCTCGCGATGTTCGAGCGTTGGGCCGAGACGCCGGAAGAGGCCGAGAGACTGCTCGCGCACGGCGAGATACGCCTCGCACCGAACCACGCGCATGGCGGCGTGGGACCCATGGCCGGCACCACCTCACGCTCACTGCCCGTCTTCGTCGTCGAGGACCGGGCGCACGGCACACGGGCGTACTGCCGTCCAGCCGAGGACCGCCAGCAGTTCGGCGATCACTCGGCCAAGGCACTCGCGACGCTCACCGCATGGCGCGACGTGTTTGGTCCGTCGCTGGGCGCGGCGATCCGGCACATGGGCGGTCTCGCGCTCCGACCGCTGATGGCGAAAGCGCTCCTCATGGGTGACGAGCTCCACAACCGTCCGGTCGCAGCATCGAGCCTGTTCGCGAACCGGGTGGCGCCGGCGCTCGTCGAGAGCGGCGTCGACCATGACGCCGTCCTCGCCACCCTCCGACTGCTCGCGGGTCATGAGCTCCTCTTCCTCTCGCTCTCGATGGCCGCCGCGAAGGCCACGGCCGACGCCGCCCACGGCATCGAGCACAGCACCATCGTCACCGCGATGGCGCGGAACGGGACCGAGTTCGGCATCCGCGTGAGCGGCCTCGGAGACCAGTGGTTCACGGCGCCGGCACCGCAGATCGACGCGCTGTTCCTGCCCGGCTACGGAGCAGCGGACGCCGGGCTGGACATGGGTGACTCAGCGATCACCGAGACGATGGGGTTCGGAGGCTTCGTGCTGCCGGGCGCACTGGCGATCCTCGCGCTCGTCGGCGGCACGCAAGAGCAGGTCACGGCGTGGTCCCGGCAGATGCGGGAGATCACGGCCGGGACGCATACGGCGTACCGGCTCCCCGCTCTCGGTTTCGCTGGCGCGCCGGTGGGCATCGACATGAGAAAGGTGGTGAAGACCGGCATCACTCCCGTCATCGACACCGCGGTCGCGCACCGCGAGGCCGGACACCCGATCATCGGATCCGGCGTGGTCCGCGCTCCGCTCGCGCCCTTTACCGCCGCGCTCGAGGCCTTCGCCCGTGCTCACGGCATCGACTGAGGCCGCACCCGTCGCGCGCGTCCTGGTCCGCCCACGCCAGTACTTCGATTCCGTCTTCCTCATGCGGGTGTCGGAGAGGCTCGCGCGCCTGCCGGGTGTTCGCGACGCGGCCGCGGTCATGGCGACGGAGGCGAACCGGACGCGGCTCGTCGAGGCAGGGGTCGCGCCAGCCGATGTCGCGGAGGCGCGGCCGGACGACCTCGTCGTCGCGATCCACGCAGCGAGCACCGAAGCCGCCGACGCCGCGCTCCGCGAGCTCGAGATCCTCCTGGCGGCCGATGCGCCGGCGGCCGTCGCACGAGCGCGCACGATCGACGACGCGGTGACCGCGCTGCCGGCCGCGAACATCGCGGTCATCTCCGTTCCGGGCGAGCACGCCGGACGTGAGGCGCGGCGCGCGATCGAGCACGGCCTGCATGCGTTCGTGTTCAGCAGCAACGTGCCGGTGGACGAAGAACGCGCCTTGAAAGAGGAGGCGCACCGGCGCGGGCTGCTCGTCATGGGACCCGACTGCGGCACCGCGATCGTGCGCGGGGTGGGACTCGGCTTCGCGAACGCGGTCCGTCGCGGCCGCATCGGCGTCGTCGGCGCCTCCGGGACCGGGATGCAGGAGATCACGAGCCTGGTGCATCAGCTCGGCGCGGGGATCTCGCACGCGCTCGGGACCGGGAGCCACGACCCGACGGACGCCGTCGGCGGACTGTCGACGCTCGCCGCGTTCGGCGCGCTCACCGCGGACGACGACACCGACCTGCTCGTGCTCGTCTCGAAGCCACCCGGCCCGAACACGCGCGCACGGCTGAATGACGCCATCCGCGAATGTGCGAAGCCGGTGGTCACGTGCCTCCTCGGCGAGGACGGCGCGCCGCTCGCCGGCCACAGCGTCGGCACGTTCGAAGAGGCGGCGACATTCGCCGTCGCGCGCGTCACCGGCGCTCCCGTCGCCATCCCGGATCCGCTCGGCGTCGGCGAGCGGCTCGCGCGAGCGCGGGCGGGACTCACGTCTTCTCAGCGGTCGCTACGCGGCCTGTTCGCCGGCGGCAGCTTCGCGCTCCAGGCGTCGCGGCTCCTTCGCGGCGCCGGCCTGGCTCTGGGTGCGGACGCGGTAGTCGACCTGGGAGCCGAGGTGTTCACCACGGGCCGCCCGCATCCGATGATCGACGCGCGGCTGCGCCGCGAGCGGATCGCGGCGCAGGGACGCGACGGGGAGGTCGCGGTCGTCCTCCTCGACGTGATCCTCGGCTACGGCGCCGCGGCCGATCCGGCGGGAGATCTCGTCGACGCCATCGCGGCGGCACGGGAGGAGGCGGGGCGCGCTGGCCGGCAGCTCGCGTTCGTCGCGTCGGTCACAGGCACCGAGGCGGATCCGCAGGGCCTGTCGCGGCAGCGCGTCACGCTCGAGCAGGCGGGCGTCATCGTGCTGCCGACCACGGCGCGCGCCGCGCGGGCGGCGGCGTCGCTCGTCGGAGGCCCTTCCTATGAGTGAGGCACCGGTGAGTGAGGCGCTGGTGAGGCTCCTCGCCGACGGGCCGGTCGCCATCGCTCTGGGCGTGCACGAGTTCGCGGAGAGCCTGCGCGCGCAGGGCGCGACCGTCGAAGAGGTCGCCTGGCGCCCGGAGGAAGTGAGCGATCCCCGCCTCACGCGTCTTCTCGAGAAGCTGTTGTGACCGGCGCGCCGGCGCTCTCCCTTCGCGGCATCAGCAAGCGCTACGGCGACGTCGTCGCGAACGACGCGGTCGATCTCGACGTCCGTTCCGGCGAGGTGCTCGCGCTGCTGGGCGAGAACGGCGCCGGCAAGAGCACGCTCATGAAGATCGCGTACGGGTTCGAGCGGGCGGACTCGGGCACGATCCTGCGCGACGGCGCCGCGGTGCGACTCGGTTCGCCACTGGACGCCCGCCGACTGGGCATCGGCATGCTGTTCCAGCAGTTCACGCTCATCCCGGCGTTCACCGTCGCCGAGAACCTGGCGCTGTTCCTTCCGGGCCTCCCCGCCCTCGTCGATGCCGCGGCCGTCGCGCGCCGCGTGCGCGACGTCGCCGCGCAGTACGGCCTCGCCGTCGATCCGGCGCGCCGCGCGGGCGACCTCTCCGCGGGAGAGCAGCAGCGCGTCGAGGTCGTGAAGCTGCTGCTCGCGGGATCGCGCGTGCTCATCTTCGACGAGCCGACGAGCGTGCTCGTTCCGCAGGAGATCGCGACGTTGTTCACCGTGTTCGAGCGGCTGCGCGCCGACGGCCACGCGATCGTGTTCATCACGCACAAGCTCGGCGAGGCGCTCTCCTGCGCGCAGCGCATCGCGGTGATGCGCGCGGGACGCCTTACCGGCACGCTCGCCGCGAGCGACGCGACCGAGGACAAGCTCGTCGAGCTCATGTTCGCCAGCGCCACGCCGCGTTGGGCGACGCGTCGCGCGGCGATCGGGCCGGCCGCCGCGCCGCCGGTGCTCGAGCTCCGTGCCGCGCGCACGCAAGCGACCGGGCGCGCGGTGGCGCTTCGCGACGTCGAGCTCGACGTGCGCGCGGGCGAGATCGTCGGCGTCGCCGGCATCGCCGGCAACGGGCAGCGCGAGCTGGGCGACCTCGTGCTCGGCGCCATCCCCTGCGTCGGCGGCACCAAGCGGCTCTTCGGCGTGGACGCGACGCGCTGGTCGGTGGAGCGCGTACGCGATGCGGGCGTCGCGTTCATCCCCGAGAACCCGCTCGCGTTCGCGCTCGCCCCGCGCCTCTCGCTCGAGGAGAACATGGCGCTCGGCGATCTCGACCGCTACACGCTTCGCGGAGGCCTCGGGCTCGACTGGGGCCGCGTGCGGACCGATCTCGTGCGCGCTCTCGAGCACATCGGCGTGCGGAACGCGCCGCTCCGCCGACCGGTCGTCACGCTCTCGGGCGGCAACGTGCAGCGGTTCATCTTCGCGCGCGAGCTCGCACGCGAGCCGCGGCTCCTGGTCGCGCTCTATCCGACGAAGGGACTCGACGTGCGCACCGCCGCCGCGGCGCAGGAGCAGCTGCTCTCGGCACGCGAGGGCGGCGCGGGTGTGCTCCTCATCTCGCAAGACCTGAGCGAGCTGCTCGCACTCTCGGACCGACTCGTCGTGCTTCGCGAGGGCCGCGTCGTCGGCGCGCTCGCACCGGAGCGCACGACAGCGTACGACGTGGGACGTCTGATGACCGGGGTCGCCGCGTGACGATCGCACGTGTGTTCCCGCCGATCGCACGCTGGGCCGGCTGGGTCGCCCTCGCCTTCGCGTTGTACGCCGCCGTGCTGCTGGCCTTCGGCCACGACCCGCTCGCGGCGTACCGCGACATCCTCGCGAACACGATCGCGAGCCCGTACGGCATCTCGGAAACGCTCGTGAAGGTCATCCCGCTCGCTCTCACCGCGCTCGCCGTCACGGTGCCGGGGCGCATCGGACTCGTCAACGTCGGAGGCGAGGGGCAGCTGTACATCGGCGCGACCGCCGCGACCGCTGCTGCGCTCGCGCTGCCTCAGCTCCCGGCCCCGGTGCTGCTGCCACTCATGGTCCTCCTCGGATTCGCCGGAGGCGGAGCGTGGGCGCTCATCGCCGCGTACCTGCGGGCGAAGGGCTGGCTCAACGAGGTCTTCTCAACGCTCCTCCTCAATTACCTCGCGGTGCTCGCGGTACAAGCGCTCGTCTTCGGACCGTGGCGCGCGCCCGGAAGTGACAACTACCCGCAGTCGGCCGTGTTCGTCGAGGCCGCGCGCCTGCCGACGCTGGGGGACACGCGCGTCCATCTCGGGCTCGTGATCGCGATCGCGCTGGCCGTGCTCATCTGGGCGGTCCTCCGCTACACGCGCTGGGGCCTCGAGATCCGGGCGATCGGCGCGAACCCGGAGGCGGCGCGCCGCAACGGCCTGCCGGTCACGGGCTACGTGCTGGTCGCGATGCTCGTGGGCGGCGGCATCGCCGGCATCGCGGGGATGGCTGAGGCGTCGGCGATCCATCACCGGCTCGGGCCCGGTCTCTCTTCGGGCCTCGGCTACATCGGATTCCTCGTGAGCTGGCTGGCCGGGCATCGACCGGTCGTCGTGCTGCCGATGGCGTTCCTCCTCGCGATCCTCACCGTGGGCGGCGACCTACTCCAGATCACGCAGGGCGTTCCTTACGGCGCGCTCAACATCCTCATGGCGCTGATCCTCTTCGTCGTCCTCGCCGGCCGCGCGCGTGGCGGGAGCGGACGATGATCGTCGCCATCGCCGTGGGGGTGATCACCGGCGCTATCGCCTCGGGCGCGTCGGTGCTGTACGCGACGCTCGGTGAGATCGTCGGACAGCGCGCCGGTATCGTGAATCTGGGGATCGAGGGCGTGATGCTCGTCGGCGCGTCCGTCGGCTTCGCGACGACGGCGGCGACCGGCGACGCCCTCGTCGGCGTCGTCGCCGGCGCGCTCGCGGCCGCCGCGTTCAATTGCATCCTCGGTCTCCTCGCGGTGACGCGCCGCGCGAACCCGCTCGCGAGCGGGCTCGCCCTCTGGCTGCTCGGCGCGGGCGCAAGCACGCTCATCGGGCTCGACTACACCGGGTCGCACATCCGCGGGCTACCCGACGTGGAGCTGCCGTTCGTCTCCGCCCTGCCACCGCTGTACCAGCAGATCTTCCGGCAGGACCCACTCGTGTATCTCATGGTGCCGCTCGCGATCGGTCTCTGGTGGCTGCTGCGCCGGACGCGCTGGGGCTTGCGGCTGCGCGCGGTCGGAGAGGACCGCACCGCCGCATACGCCGCGGGTCTGCGCACGTCACTGATCCAGTACCAGGCGCTCTTGCTCGCGGGAGCGCTGTCGGGGCTCGCCGGCGTGCAGCTCGCGCTCGCGTATACGAAGACGTGGCAGGAGGGCATGACCGCGTACCGCGGGTTCGTGGTCCTCGCCATCGTCATCTTCTCGCTGTGGAATCCGATGCGTGCGGTCGCCGGCGCGCTGCTCTTCGGCGGCGCGATCTCGCTCGGGCTCCAGCTGCAGGTCCTCGGCGCTCCGGTGTCGCCGTTCGTGCTGAACATGCTCCCCTACCTCATCACCTTCGCGGTCGTGCTCGTGTGGGGCCGGCCGAAAGCGTTCACCGTTCCGATGGGGCTGCGCGAGGTCTTCGAGGGGACGGCGAAGTGAGGACGCTCCGTGCGCGATCGGTGAGCCTGCCGGTGCTTCCGCTCTTCGACGCCGTCGCGCGCGAGGGCATCGGCTTCGGTCACGGCTACATCGATCTGGGCGACCGCGTGATCGCGATCACACCGTGCGGCGCGCCACGCATGCCGAACGGCATCGAGTGCGACGTCTCGGTTCCGCGCGGCGTCCGCGTGCGGCTCGGCAGCGGACGTCTGGTGGTCGGCGATGACGTCGTCGCGCCGGGCCCCGCGTGGGATCCCGTGCCGACGCCGCGCGTGCGCATCGCCATCGATGTCGCGTTCATTCCCGATCCGATCCTCCTCGCCGGTCGCGGGCCGGGCCTCACCCCCGCGGGCGACGACCTCCTCGCCGGCTACGCGGCCGGTCTCGTCCTGTTCGCCGGTCGCGTGGACCAGGCACGCCTGATCGCCGAGCGGGCCGCGCCGCGCACAACGCTGCTGTCAGCGACGCTCCTGCGCCACGCCGCGCGCGGCGAGCTGCCCGAACCCGCGCATGCGTTCCTCGAGCACGGCGATCCGCTCCCGCTCCTGGGTTTCGGTCACACCTCGGGCAGGGGTCTCCTGCTCGGGCTCGCGCTCGCCTCCCGCGCCGCGCCCCCACCCGCGCCGGGCCCGCCTTCTGCCCAGGGCCTCGCCGGCCGCGGTCGGGAGTGGCTCGCGGAGATATGGAGGTCTCGATGAACGTTCTGCTCGCGAGCGACGCGTCCGAGCAGGCCGAGCGCGCCCAGCGCCTGGTGGCCTCGGTGCCCTGGCCGGATCCGACGCACATCGAGGTCCTCTACGTGGATCAGGCACTGACAGCCGAGCTCGATCTGCCCGTCGCGAAATGCACGAGCCTTCAGGACCGCGTCCGCCAGGCGATCGACGCGCACCTCGCCCACTCGAAGCGCGCTCTCACCGGCCCCGGCCGGGATGTCGAGACCGGGCTCCTGCTGGGACGGCCGGCCAGCGTGATCGTGGACGAGGCCCGTCGCGTTTCGGCGGACGTGGTCGTCATGGGCAGCCACGGCCACGGCGCGCTCGCATCAGCTTTCCTCGGCTCGGTCTCGGCTGAGGTCGTCGACCACGCGCCGTGCCCGGTCCTCGTCGCCCGGAAGACGACGCTCACGAAGGTCGTCTTCGCGACCGACGGCTCCGACGGTGCGCAGCAGGCCGAGGACCTTGTCGCGAGCTGGCCGTTCATCGCTGCGCTACCGGTGCGCGTCGTGAGCGTCGCGACCATGCTGCCGTCATTCGCGATGCTCGGTCCGATGGGCCCGAGCATGATGTCGGCGGAGACCTATCAGCAGCTCAGTGACGAGGTGCGGGCCGAGCACGAGCGCGCTGCGAAAGAGAGCGTCAAGCGACTCGTCGCCCGCCACGTCGACGCGACAGCCGTGCTCCGGGAAGGGTACGCACCGAATGAGATCGTCCGCCAGGCTGTGGACACCGGCGCAGATCTCATCGTGGTCGGCTCGCGCGGCCGGACGGGCCTCACGCGTCTGCTGCTCGGCAGCGTCGCGCGGAGCGTGCTCTTCCAGGCCCCATGCTCCGTCCTGGTCGTGCGGCGGCAGGCCGTCACATGACCTCTCGCGTTCTTGTGGCAACGGATGGCTCGTCCTCCGCACGTACCGCGCTCGAGCTCGTGCGTGCATTCGCGTGGCCCGCCGGCACGACCCTCCGGCTCGTCCACGTCGTATCGCCGCTTCCCGCTCTGGTGCAGTGGGGCCCCGCGCGGCGGAGGCTTGACGGCCTGGGCGATCCGCTGCGCGCTTCGCTGGCCGAGACGGCCGAGCACCTCCTTCGCGCGGACATCGAGCTGCAGATCGACGTCCTCAGCGACGGCGAACCCGCCGACCGCATCGTGCGAGATGCGCGCGAGTTCCGCGCCGATCTCATCGTCACGGGCAGCCGCGGTCACGGCGCCATCGCGACGATGCTGCTCGGCTCGGTCGCGGCGGCCGTCGTCGACCACGCGCCGTGCCCGGTCCTCGTCGCGCGCCGTCCGTCGTGCGCGCGCATCGTCCTGGCGGAGGACGGCTCGCCGGGCGCGTTCGAGGCGCGGCGCCTGCTCGCGACCTGGCCGACGTTCCATGGAGCACAGTTGCGTGTCGTGAGCGTGGCCCACGTCTCGTCGCCGCTCCTGTCCGGCATCGCGCCGATGATGCTGGAAGAGGCCAGGCGTGCACGTGAAGAGCTGCTCGTCGAGACGCGCAGCGCGTACGGCCGGCTCGCGAGCGAGAGCGCGGAGCAGCTCCGTATCGCCGGCCGCCGCGCGGAGAGCGAGGTCCGCACTGGCGACGTGGCCGCCGAGATACTCGCGTCCGCGCGCGGGATGGACGCGGATCTCATCGCGATGGGGTCGCGCGGTCACGGCGCGATGACGCGGCTGCTGCTGGGCAGCGTCGCGCGTAACGTGCTGACGCACGCCACGTGTTCCGTGCTCATCGCGCGCGCCCGGCAGGCGTGACGTCGTGCCGTCTCTCGCGCCAAGCGGCCGCGGCCATCGGGTCACCCCGCACACCGCAGATACGGGGATCGAGGCCTGGGGTCCCACGCTCGACGAGGCGTTCGAGGAGGCGGCGCTGGGTCTCTTCGAGCTCATGATCGAGCCAGTTGCGGTGGAGGAGCGAGAGGCGCATCGCGTTGCCGTGAGTGGTGGCGATGACGGTGATCTCCTCGTGCGCTGGCTCAACGAGCTCCTGTATCTCGTCGACGCGCGAGGTCTTCTGTTCCACCGATTCGTCATCGAGCGGCGCGTGGCGGGCGCGCTCGTCGCGACGGCATACGGCGAGCCGTTCGATCCGGCCCGCCACCTGCCGCGGACCGCGGTGAAGGCCGCCACGTACCACCAGCTCGCGGTCGAGGCGGGACCGCCCGCGCGCGTCCGCGTCATCGTGGATCTCTAGCGGTGACGCACGCCGTCGGCACCAAGCTCGAGCGGATCGACGCGTTCCGCTGGCGACTGCCGATGACGTATCGCACAGGCATGCGCGTTCCCGGTGTCGTCTACGCGAGCGCCGCGATGGTCCCCGACATCGAGGCGGACCAGGCGCTCGATCAGGTCGCGAACGTCGCGATGCTCCCGGGGATCGTCGGCGCCTCCCTCGCCATGCCCGACATCCACTGGGGCTACGGCTTCGCGATCGGAGGTGTCGCGGCGTTCGACGTGAAAGACGGCGTCATCGCGGCCGGCGGCGTCGGCTACGACATCAACTGCGGGACACGCCTCCTTCGCACCGATCTCAGCGACGATGAGGTCCGACCGCTGGTGACACAGCTCGCCGACCAGCTCTTCCGAGACGTGCCGTCGGGGCTGGGCTCGCACGGCCGGCGCCGCGAGACGGCCGCGCAGCTCGAGCACGTTCTCCGCGACGGCGCGCGATGGGCGGTGTCCCATGGCATGGGGACGCCCGACGACCTCGGGGTGTGCGAGTCGGGTGGCGCGCTCGAGGGCGCGGATCCTGCGGCCGTTTCGGAGCACGCGAAGGAGCGCGGGCAGCCGCAGCTCGG